>NZ_JONS01000002.1 GCF_000711965.1 Actinomyces israelii DSM 43320 | reverse complement strand
TCAAGGAACGAGAGGGTCTATCAGATGGTCCACCACCGCAAGAAGCAAGACCATCCGGGATACTGCCTCCCAGGTCGAGCCCGGTACACACGATCAGAAATGACTCCACTCCGCCCTGGGGTACAGGACGCAGGGCGAGGTCGACCAGGACCACCGAGCAACACGACAAACAGCCCGAGACACCACCTTCAGAACTGTCCGAGACACGCCCGGCAGCCCAGTTCAGGCTTCGTCGCTCGATTTACTTTTCGTGCTTGACGCTGCTGCCGGCAAGCGGGATACAACAGCAAAGAAAGCGTGCCGGCTCAAGCCCGCATAACGAAATTGATCTTCTTTTCATCGATGGCTCCCAAGGGGCTCGGCTCCCAGGGCCGTTGCGCATAGTATGTCCCTTCCTGTCCGGGACGTCCGCCCTGCGGCGGGCGCTCTTGGGGAGCCGTCATGGCGCAGAAGGGTCGAATCGTGTCTCCGCCCCGCCCGGGCCGGGCGGCAGTGCGGAATCCGCCACGGTGAGGCTCGCTACCCGCGCGCGCCACCGCGGTGCGGGGCGGGTCGCGCCGGTACAGTCGTTCGCATGGCAAAGGGACGGAAGAGAGGCGGCAACCCGCCGCACAGGAGGCGGCGTCGGACGGGCGGCGCCCGCCCGTCCTCCGGCGCGGGCTCCAACCATCCGCGCCGTTCCGCCTCGACTCCTCGCGCCTCGGGGGGCCCGCGCCCCGCAGACGGCGACCCCGGGAAGACCCCGCGCTCCGCAGACGGCGGCTCCGTCAAGGGCCGCAAGCCGGCGGGCAAGACCCGCCCGACGACCGGCGGCCGCTCGGGCCGCACGAGCCGCTCGAAGACGACCCTGCGATCCGCGGGCGGCCACCCGGTCAGGGCCCGCAAGGGCGGCAAGGGCAGCAAGCCGGCCGGCGGGGCCCGCCCGACGACCGGCGGCCGCTCGGGCCGCACGGACAAGACGCAGCGGCCGGCCGATCGGACTCGCTCCGCGGCCGACAACCCGCCTCCGACGGCCGGCAGCCCTCCCGCGGCCGCCGACAGGCCCCGCCCCGCCTCCGGACCGCGGCAGGCCGCGCGGGGGACGGCCCGACGCGCGCGCACCGTGACGACCCAGGACGGGCACCCGTCGCGCTCCGGCGCGCGCCGCTCGACCGCGCGCCGCAGCCGCGACAAGACGGCCCGCTCCGCATCCGGGTCCACCGGCTGGGGGCCCGGCCGCCCCTCCGGTTCCCGGCTGCGCCGCGCAGCCACCGGCATCCCGCCCAGGCCGCGCTACTGGCTGCGCTGGCTCCTGGTCATCGGGATCGTCCTGGGGCTCGTCGGCGGCGTGTCCTACGCCATGATCGCCAGCGCCGCCTGGGTCCGCAACACCATCCGCAGCCAGGACGACGCCGTGGCCGCCAGCCAGTCCCACACCGACTACCCGGCGCCCGCCGCCTGCGACGCCGCCCAGCTGCGCATCTCCCTGGACGCCCCGAAGGAGACCTCCGTCGGCGCCGGCATGGGCATCGACGTCACGGTCACGAACGAGGGCGGCGACGCCTGCCTGCTCGACGTCGGCGGCGCCTCCCTGGGGGCGGTGATCGTCTCGGGAGACCAGATCGTATGGGCGTCCACGTCCTGCCCGGCCGACCCCGTCGAGCGCACTCTGCTCATCGACGTCGGCGAGTCCGCCGGCGCCTCCCTGTGGTGGAACGGCGACTCTGCGGCCGCGGGCTGCTCGCCGTCGGCCTCGAGCCAGAGCCCGAGCCCGGACCCGGTGCCGAGCCCGACGCCGGAGGGCTCGGCGAGCCCCGGGGCCGAGGCGACGGCGAGCCCCACGCCGGTGGACCCGAACGTGGCCGGAGCGGGCACCTACCGGCTCTCCGTCCAGCTCGGCGGCGAGACCGTCACCGGCGAGCAGGTCTTCGTCATCGAGTAGCCGGCAATCGCTGAGCGGGCACGGCGGGCGCCCCGGGCTGCGCCGCCCCGCCGGTGCGGCCCGGGAGCGAGCCCCTCACGCGTAGCGGTCCACAATGGAGACCTCGGCCAGGCGCGACAGCCCGTCGCGCAGGGTGCGCGCCTGGCCCGCCCCCACGCCGTCGACGGCCTGGAGCTCCTCGACCGTCGCGCCGAGGATCGCCTGGAGCGAGCCCCAGGTGGCCACGATCGTGCGCGACGTCGCCAGCGGCAGGCGCGGGATCTTCGCCAGGATCCGCATCCCCCGCGGCGAGATCGAGGCGTCGAGCTCCTGGCCGTCGTCGCCCCCGATGCCCATGGAGCGGGCGACCATGGCCATGTCGAGCAGGGCGGGGGAGCCGACCCACTTGAGCCGGGCCTCGACGGTGGCCGCGTCCATCCCCTGCGGCAGGTAGTCGGTCAGGAGGAAGTCCCGCTCGGCCATCAGGCCGCGCGTGAGCTCCTCGAGCTGGAGGGCGAGCAGCCGCCCGTCGGTGCCGAGCTCGACGACGTAGCCGTCGATGTCCGAAGCGATGCGGCGCACCATCTCGAGCAGCTGGAGGACCGAGGTGACCTCGCGGACGGTGACGAGGTCCTCGATCTCGAGGGCGTCCAGACTGGCCGAGGTCTCGTTGAGGCGCGCCTTGTACCGCTCCAGGGTGGCCAGTGCCTGGTTGGCCCGGGCGAGGATCGCCTCGCTGGGCTCGATGACGTGGCGCCTGCCGTCGACGTACAGGGAGATGATCCGCATGGACTGGCTCACCGAGATGACCGGGTAGCCGGTCTGGCGGGCGACGCGCTCTGCGGTGCGGTGGCGCATACCGGCCTCGGCGGTCTCGATGGAGGCGTGGGGGAGGAGCTGGACGTTGGCGCGCCGGATGCGCCCCGCGGTGCGGTCCACGACGACGGCGCCGTCCATCTTGGCCAGCTCGCGCAGCCGCGCCGCGGACAGCTCGACGTCGAGGTTGAAGCCTCCCGAGGAGATCGACTCCACCATCTCGTCGTAGCCCAGCACGATGATCGCGCCGGTGCGTCCGCGCAGAATGCGCTCCAGGCCGTCGCGCAGCACGGTTCCGGGCGCGACGAGCGCCAGGGTCTCGCGCAGCAGGTTGCCGGGCTTGCCGGTCGACTCAGTCATTCGTGTCTCCAGGCGGGGAATGGGTCTGGAGCACCGGTCGGTGCCCCGCGGCCAGGTGACCACATCGTATCGGTACACCTATAGCGTCGCTGTGAGGCGCATCGCGCCCGGGCCCGCCGCCCGCCGGTGCCGAAGCCGCCGGGCTCGCGGTTGGGGCCGCCGCGATCGCCGTCGTCGAGCCTCAGGAGCGGGGCAGGGCCGCTCCGACAGCCTCGCCCACGTGGCCCACCGGCAGCACCTGCACGCCGGCGACGGGGCGCAGCTCCCGGGAGCCCGCCAGGGGCACGATCGCCCGGTCGAACCCCAGGCGCGCCGCCTCCGCCAGGCGCCGCTGGATGCCGACCGTGGCCCGCACCTCTCCGGTCAGGCCGACCTCCCCGAAGGCGACCAGGCCTGCGGGGGTGGGCAGGTTGCGGGCCGCGCTGACCACGGCGAGGGCCACCGCCAGGTCCGTGGCGGGCTCGACCGCGCGGGCGCCCCCGACCGTGGAGACGTACACGTCCGCCCCGGAGGTGTCCACGCCCATGCGCGCCATCAGCACCGCCAGTGCCATGGCCACGCGCGAGTGGTCCACCCCCGAGGTGGTGCGCCGCGGGGACCCGGCGGCGCTGCCGGCCACGAGCGCCTGGACCTCGACCGGCATGGGCCGGCGCCCCTCCAGGGTGACCGTCGCGCAGGTGCCCGGCACCTCCGAGCGCGCCGCGGACAGGAACAGGCCCGAGGGGTCGGCCAGGCCCGCGATGCCCCGCTCGCCCAGGTCGAAGCAGCCGACCTCGTCGGTCGGGCCGTAGCGGTTCTTCACCGCGCGCAGCAGCCGCAGGCGGGCGTGGCGGTCCCCCTCGAACTGGCAGACGACGTCGACCAGGTGCTCGAGCACGCGCGGGCCTGCGATGCCGCCGTCCTTGGTGACGTGGCCGACCAGCATCACCGGGATGCCGCGCTCCTTGGCTACCGCGATCAGGGCCCCGGCGACCGCCCGCACCTGCGTCACACCGCCGGCCGAGCCCTCGACCTGCGCCGAGGCAATGGTCTGTACCGAGTCGACCACGAGCAGCGAGGGGTCGGCCGCCTCCACGTGGCCGAGCAGCGTCCCCAGCTCGGTCTCCGCGGCCAGCAGCAGCGCCGGGTCGATGGCGTCAATGCGCTCGGCCCGCAGCCGCACCTGGCTCGCGGACTCCTCTCCGGTGACGTAGAGCACAGGACCGTCGCTCCGCTGCCGGGCCTCCCGAGCGGCCTTGGCGGCGACGTCGAGCAGGAGAGTGGACTTGCCCACTCCGGGCTCCCCGGCCAGCAGCACGACGGCGCCGGGCACGATCCCGCCGCCCAGCACCCGGTCCAGCTCGCCGACGCCGGTGGGGCGGGCTCGGGCCTCCTCGGCGCTGACCTCGCCGATGGGGCGGGCGGCGACGGCGGGCCGCACGGTCAGCGAGCGGGCCGCTGCCGGTCCGCTCGCGGCCGAGCCGGCGACTCCGGCGGCCTCGGTGAACTCCTCGAGCGTGCCCCAGGCCCTGCACTCGCGGCACTGGCCGAGCCACTTGGGATTGCTCCAGCCGCACTCCGTGCAGACGTAGGACGTGCGCGCTTTGGTGCTTCTGGTGGGAACCATGGTCTCAGGCTAGCGAGCGCCGCCGGCCGGGCCGTTCTCGGCGCGGGCGGGGCCGCCTGCGAGTCATGGAGTCTGCCGGCGCGACTGCCGACGCGGCGGGTTGCACATTCGTCTGCAATCCGAGCCGAGAAGAACCGCGGAATCATGCGGAATCGCAGAGCCGGTCGCCAAGGATAAGACGCTCCCATGTGCGCAGACCCCCCTGCATGCACATGGGAGCGCGTCAACTCATCTTGACGATCCGTGAGGATCCGCAGAATCTCAACGAAATACCGCACCTGCCCCGCGAGGGACCCATTCTCCCATGTGCAGCTCGCTCATCCGGATGAGTGATTCTCCGGGGGCAGCGGGGGCTGCGAGCCGGTCCGGCGTCTTGGGCCCGGGCGCCCAGGTGTCCGCCTGGAGCGTGAACGAACGTGAACGTACCTCCGTTGACGCTGGGGTCCGCCGCCCGACCCGGCCCGACCTGCGTGCTGTCGGAATCAGTTGCTGAGGAGCCAGGCGCGAGCCTGTTCTCGGCGGGTGCGTGACCTGCGGCCGCGAGTTCAGCCGACTTGCGGTCCGTTCTGGCTGTAGGAAAGCTGCGTGCCCGCCTGAGGTGTCTGGTCGTAGGCGGGGACGCCGGGCTGCTGCGCCTGGCCGTAGGGGCTCACCAGGGGAACCATGTCCTGGTTGTCCAGTCCGCCGGACTCCTGCTGGCGCTTCACAAGGGCTCCATCGATGAATCTGACCAGCGCCACCAGGAGGATGGTGGGAAGGGCGAGCAGGAGGTAGGGGATCCGCGCGCGGCCGGTGACGTTGGAGATGATCCATACGAAGATGCCGATGCCCAGCACGACCCCGATCATCACCGCGAGGACCATTATGAGGTAGTACGCGGAGGAGTGGGCCTTGTTCTCGGTCGTCATGGGCTACTCGCTTCATCGGTGTTCGCCGTGAGACCGGCGGTAGGGTGTCGGGGTGAGAGAGGGCTGGTGCGCGGCAGCGGGCCGTGCCGGCAGGGGACGTGCGGTCGAGCAGGCGAGGTCACGAAACCATCTCCCTGGGCGGAGTCCAGCCACGGCCTTCCGGCGGATGACAAGGGGTGTGCTCACAGTCGCCCGGTCCGCTCCCGAGCGCCGGCGCGACGCGGGTGGAGCCGCCCGTGGCTCACACGCTGCTCAGGACGGCGCGCGCGGTGGTCTCATCGGTGACCATGGCGGACAGGTAGCCGCCCCGCAGCGCAGCGCGGATGGCCACGACCTTGTCGGGGCCCGCAGCGACCCCGACGACCAGCGGGATCCCCTTGAGCCGGTCCGGGTCGAGGCACAGGGTGCGGTCGCACAGCGCGGTGTGCACGTGGCGTCCGTTCGCGTCGAGGTGGTGGCCGCACAGGTGCGCGACCACGCCGTGCTCGCGGCACTCGCGCACGACGTCGGGGGTCATCCAGCGGCGCAGCAGGGGGCTCACAGAGGTCCCGACCGTGCCCACGCCGGTCAGGGCGATGTCGCTGCGGGCGGCGAGCTCGAGGGTCGTGGCGACCTGGTCCTCCTTGCGCACGGCCCGGGCCAGGGCCAGGGAGTCGAAGACGAGCGGCACGGTCAGGGACCGGAAGCGTCCGCCGAGCCGCAGGGACAGGTTGCGGCACACGTCCGGCCCGTCCTCGGTGTTGAAGGACTCCCCGACGCTTCCGAGCATGGCCACGCAGGTCGATGAGGGCCAGCTGCGCTCGGGCATGTGGTGCACGACGGCGGCCACTCCCCGCCCGTTGGACACCGCGATCACGCTGCGCGGCCCGCAGTGCTCCAGCAGCAGGTCCGCGGCGCTGCGGGCGACGTCGGGCCCGACGTCGGCTCCATTGCCGGGCGTCACCTCGCTCACGCGCGCGGTCTTGAGGCCGTAGGCCGTCACGAGCTGCTCCTCCAGCGCCATGAGACGCTCGATGGGGTGCGCCACGGTGACGGTCACGATGCCGACCCGGCGCGCCTCGGTGAGCATGCGCGAGACCGTGGGGCGCGAGTAGCCCGTGCGGCGGGCGATGTCCGCCTGGCCAAGATCCTCCTCCCAGTACAGGCGGGAGACCTCAAGCAGCAGCGACGCGCGATTACGAGTCAGGTTGGCGCACATGTGTTCATTGTAGAGGTCCACTGTCGCTCGCGTCCCCAGTTTTAGCGGGGGGATCGAGGTTTCTGCTTGGTTACGCCAAGGTCACATTGGCACGGATGTGCGTTGGAGTGTTTCGGGGCCCGACGGCGCGCCCATACGTTGGATGCGTCGGGAGGCAGGTCCTCGGATCTGGGAGCCGCTCCCGGACAACTCGCAGAACGCTCGTTCAAAGGAGAACCCCCATGGGTATCGTCCGCACCATCCACGGCGACGTCGCCCCCACCACCCTCGGCGTCGTCAACGCTCACGACCACCTCATCCGCGTCGGCGCGGGTGAGGTCTACATCGACCCCGACCACCTCCTCATCGACGAGGACAAGGCGGCCCAGGAGGCCACCTACTTCGTCGAGGCCTCCAAGCGCTTCGCGCCGAGCGCCACCATCGTCGACATGTGCCCCGCCTCCTCGGGGCGCGGCGTCCTCAAGCTGCGCAGGGTCGTCGACCGCGTCCCCGGTCTCCAGGTCATCCAGGCCACCGGCTTCCACCAGCAGAAGGTCTACCTGGAGTGGCGCCAGTCCTGGGTCAACCAGTACACCGTCACCGAGATCGCCGACCTGCTCATCGCCGACGTCGTCGAGGGCGTCGATGCCAACGACTACATGGGCCCGCTCGTCAAGCGCACCGACATCAAGGCCGGCTGTATCAAGTGGGCCACCGCCTACGGCAGGATCACCGACTGGGAGGTCAAGACCGGCAAGGCCGTCGCCATCGCCTCCAAGGAGACCGGCGCCCCCATCAACACCCACGTCACCGCCGGCACCTGCGGCCCCGAGCAGGCCCGCTTCCTCATCGAGCAGGGCGTGGCACCGGAGAAGATCGCCATTGGCCACATCCAGCGCAACTGGGACCCGTGGATCCAGGAGCAGATCACCTCTCTCGGCGCCTACGTCGAGCTCGACGGCACCAACCGCATCAAGTACGTCCCCGACCACGCGCGCGTCAACCTCATCAAGGTCCTCGGCGAGAAGGGCTACGGCAAGCAGATCCTGCTGGGCACGGACTCGGGCAAGGCCTCCTACCAGAAGGTCTACGGGTCCGTCTCCGGCATCGACTACGACCCGGCCGTCTTCTGCCCGCGCCTGATCGACGACGAGGGCGTGGACCCGGACTACGTCCAGGACCTCCTGGTGAACAACGCGGCCACTTTCTTCGCCTTCGAGCCCCTCCAGGGCTGAGCGGAGGCGCGTCGAGATGGCACCCAAGCTGCAGATCGCACTGGACACCTTCGACCTGCCCAGCGCACTCGGGCCGCTGCAGAAGGCGGCCCCCCACGTGGACGTCATCGAGTGCGGCACCATCCTGGTGCTGTGCGAGGGCTACCATGCCGTGCGGGCCGTCCGCGCGCTGTTCCCGGACAAGCAGATCCTGGCCGACGTGCGCATCGCCGAGGCCGGCTCCAAGATCGCCCGGCTCGCCTTCGAGGCGGGCGCCGACCTCGTCTCCTGCGTCGCCGGGGCCTCCATGGCCACCATCGAGCAGGTCTGCAAGGTCGCCGACGAGTTCGGCGGCGAGGTGCAGGTCGAGCTGGCCGACGAGTGGTACGACGCCGATCGGGCCCGCGCCTGGCGCGCGGCCGGCGTCCAGCACGTCATTGTCAAGCGGTCCCGTGACCGTGAGGCGGCCGGCGACCTGTCCTGGAAGGCCGAGGACATGGACCGAGTCGATGAGCTCGCCGCCATGGGACTGACCGTCACCATCACCGGCGGGGTCTCCGCCGAGGACCTGCCGGCCTTCGCCGGGCGCCGCGTCGGCATCGTCATCGCCGGGCGCGCCATCGTGGAGGCCGACGACCCGGCCGCGGCGGCCAGGACGCTGCGCGAGACCCTCCACGAGGTCTGGTCATGAGCGCGGGCCGCACTGGCAGGAGCGACAGCCGCATCGACGAGCTGGCTGACGGCCTCAGCCTGGGCATCTACGAGAAGGCCCTGGTCGGCGGGAGCCTCGTCACCGCCGACGACTGGAGGACCTTCCTCGCCCAGGTGCCCGAGGCGGGATTCTCCTTCCTCGACATCTCCATCGACGAGTCGCCCCAGCGCGAGGCCCGTCTTGAGTGGGACGCCGCCGCCTGCCACCGGGTGCGCGACGCGGCCGACGCCGTCGGCGCCGGCATCGGCGGGATCTGTCTGTCCATCCACCGCAGGATCGCCCCGGGCTCGGCCGACCCCGCCGTGCGGCGGCGGGCGCGCGAGGTCATGGCCCGCGGCCTGCGGGTGTGCCACGACCTGGGCGCCCCGGTCCTCCAGGTCGCGGGGTACTACTGCTACTACGAGGCCCCGAATCCCGACGCCGAGCGCTGGTACGGCGAGCTCCTGGCCGACGCAGTCCCCCTGGCCGCCCGCCTCGGCGTGGTCATGGGCATTGAGAACGTCGACGGAACCGACGTCACCTCGATCCGCAAGGCTATGGAGTTCGTGCGGGCCGTCGGCTCGCCCTACCTCCAGGTCTACCCCGACCTCGGCAATATCGCCGAGCAGGGGCTCGACCCCGCCGTCGAGCTGGAGGCCGGGAAGGGCCACATGGTCGCCATGCACGCCAAGGACGTGCGCCCCGGCGAGCCCCGCCGCGTTGCGATGGGCGCCGGCGTCGTCGACTGGGACCGCTCCTTCGGGCTGCTGGGGGCCCAGCACTGGGCGGGCCGCCTCATGATCGAGATGTGGAACGACGACGCGTCCGACTCGGTCGCCAGGTGTGTCACCGCCCGGGAGTTCATCGAGACCAGGGCGGCGGCGGCCGGGATCCCGGTCCTCGCCCCCTGAACCGCACACAAATCCACCACAAACCCCCGCGGCGGGCCCGCGCGGGCCCGCCGCGAGACGGCCCCGCGGGGCCGCCAGAGTAAGGAATCGAACAATGACGTACGATCTGACAACCATCGGCGAGGGACAGATTCGGCTGACGTGCGAGCGCGGCGACCGGCTGGCCACCGCCCGCTCGCTTCGCATGACCGCCGCGGGCTCCGAGGCGAATGTCTCGGGCCTCCTGTCCGAGCTCGGCCGCTCCACGGCCTGGGCGACCAAGCTCCCCAAGGGCGAGCTGGCCGACCGCATCGCCCTGGAGTACTCGGCCGTCGGCGTGGACATGCGCCACGTGGTGCTCACCGATGAGGGCCGCGTGGCCCTCTACTTCCTGGAGCCGGGAGAGTTCCCGCTGCCCGGCAAGGTCACCTACGACCGCCAGTACACGCCCTTCCGCTCCATCACGCCCGAGGACTTCGACTGGGACTCCCTGCTCGACACCCGGGTCGTCTTCCTCACCGGCATCACGGCGGCCCTCACTCCCGAGACCGCCGCGGTGGTGCGCTACTTCGCCGACGCCGCGTGCGAGCGGGGCGTTGACGTCGCCCTCGACGTCAACTTCCGCTCCCTGCTGTGGAGCGGCGAGCAGGCCCGCAAGGTGCTGGAGCCCATTGCGCGGCGGGCGGCCATCCTGTTCTGCTCGCGCTCGGACGCCCGTATCGTCTTCGGCATCGAGGGCGAGGGCGTGGACGTGTGCCACAACCTGCGCGAGGAGATGGGTGCGCCCACGGTCGTGTCCACCGACGGGCGCGCGGGCACCTACCTGTCCACGGCGCGAACTGACCGCGTCTTCGAGATCAAGTCCGTCCCGGTCATCGACCGGCCCGGTGCTGGCGACTCCTTCGTCGCGGGCACGCTCCACGGGTGGCTCGACGGCGATGTCGAGCGCGGCATCGAGATGGGCACCAAGGTGGCCCAGCTCGCCCTGACCCACCACGGCGACCTCACGCACGTGCGCCCCGGCGAGCTCCTGGCTCTCCACGGCTCGGACATCGTGCGCTGACCCGCCCCGGTACTCCACCCCTCTTATCATTCACGATTGGTCCTCACATGAGTTCAGCAACATCGGTGCACGCAGCACCACAGGGGCGCACGGCCCCGGAGCAGATTGACAACCACCGCCTCACCGGGCACCAGAAGTCCCTCATCGGGATGGCCATTGTGGGCAACGTGTCGGAGTTCTTCGACCTGTTCCTCATCGGCTTCATTGTCAACCTGTTGCTTGAGGCCCCGGGATGGAACCTCAGCGGCTTCCAGTCCGGCATCATCCTCGCCGGCGCGGGCCTGGGCACGGTTCTCGGCTCCATCACCTGGGGCCGGCTGGCCGACGTCTTCGGCCGCAAGCACGCCTTCATCTGGTGCATTGTCGTCCTCGTCGTCTTCACCGCCGCCTCCGCCTTCACCCCGGTCAACGGCTGGATCCTGCTGGCCATCCTGCGCACCGGTGTCGGCTTCGGTGTCGGCGGGCTCAACATCACCTCGGTGCCCTTCGTCCAGGAGTTCGTGCCCGCCAAGCAGCGCGGCCTCCTGGCGGGCCTCACGAGCGTCTTCATCCCCGCGGGCATCTTCCTCGGCGGTCTGGTCACCAAGTACCTCGGCGGTCCTCTGGGGTGGCGCGGCCTCATCGCCGTCGGCTGCGTGCCCATTGTGCTGCTGGCCTGGGCCCGCGTCATTCCCGAGTCCCCACGCTTCCTCCAGTCCAAGGGGCGCGAGGAGGAGGCCAGGGCGGCCTACGCCTGGGCCATGGAGATTCCCGTGGAGCAGGTCGCCGACCTGCCCCCGATCCCGGAGAAGACCTCCGCGTCCTACTCGGTCATCTTCACCAAGTACCCCCGCCAGCTGCTCGTCGTGGCGCTGGGCTCCTTCTCCTTCATTATGGGTTCCTTCACCGTCCAGTCCTGGGGGCAGACGCTGCTCGGCCAGTCCTTCAAGTTCGGCGCCAGCACGGTTGCGACCCTGTTCATGTTCGTCTCGTTCGGCGACCTGCTCGGGCGCCTGGGGTCGGCCTGGATCTCTGACCGGATCGGACGGCGCTGGACTATGTTCGGCTGCGGCATGATCGGTGCCATCGGCGCCCTCATCGCAGCCTTCTCGACCCGGATGGTCCACGGGGACGAGATCGGCAGCGCCGGCTACGTGTTCTTCGCGGGCATCTTCATCGTCATGACCTTCGGCGACGGCGCCTTCGGCATCCTCAACGCCTTCGGCGGCGAGCAGTTCCCCACCGAGGCCCGCTCCACCGGCCTGGGGCTGGGCTACGGTATTGGTGCGATCGCCAAGGTCGTCGGGCCGTACTTCGTGGGGGCGCTCATTGGAAACAGCAAGCTGAGCGCCGAGGTGGTCTTCCTGCCCTTCATCGTCTTCGCGGTCCTGCTCTTCGCGGGCGGCATTATCTACCTCTTCGCCCGTGAGACGAAGGGGGCCTCCCTGGAGGACATCTGATCGGTCCCTCCTTCGCCGAGATCGGTTCACTTCCGCATCGAGATCGGTTCAGTCCGGACTCGGGACTATCGCTCGGCCCCGGAGCGCGCGCTCCGGGGCCGAGCCGTATTCTTGGGCAACGAGACTCCTTGTAGGCCCCGTTGTAAGAGCGCGAGCACGGGTCGGGGAGGTCGCATGACCGCGGTACCCGTTGAAGCGGACGATGGGTCCTCCAGCCGCCGTACGGTCGTCCGAGCCCGTGGCCGGGGAGCGCTCGAAACCGTTTTCTCGGGCGCCTTTTCGCGATGTTTCCGTTCGACGTCTTCAAGGTGTTCTGCGGTCATGGTCGTGGCAGGAGCTGATGTGCTTCCAGGGTTCCTCGCCGCGGGTCGGAGAGGGCGAGGGAAAGGCGGGGCTGAAAGTGCGTGGAAGCGTCACTTTTCCGGAGTCCGTCGACGTCCTGCGGGCGCTTTGAACCGATCTCGAGCCGGAACTGAACCGATCTCGGCGAAGGAGGGGCGGGCTGAGGTCGTTGGCTGGGCGTATGCTGACCTCGCAACTTGGTGGCGTGCGTCAGGTTGGTCCGGCCACCAGGGCGATGCGGGCGGTGTATCAGAACTTGTACCTGGTCCGGCACGCCGGAGCGCTTTAGCCTGCCCTCAGGTTGCGGCCCACCCGCTCCGCCCCCACCTCGTCATCCCATGGAGGTAGACGATGACTGACTCCTCGGCCTTCACCCCCGCGCAGGCCGCCGATCCCGGCACGAGCGCGCAGGACATGGCGCAGATCGCCGCCGAGCGCCCCGACCTGTGGCCGTCTCTGGCGGCCAACCCGTCTCTTTACCCGGACCTGCGGCAGTGGCTCCGACAGGTCGGGGGTCCGGATGTCCAAGCGGCCCTGACGGCGTCGGAGCAGCAGACGGCCTCGGTGTACGCCGCGCAGCTCGAGAACCGGCAGACGGGGGAGGCCGCCCTGCCTCCTCCGCTCGTCGGAGGAGGCAGCGGAGCCATGCCGCTGTCCGTGCCGTCAGTGCCGTCGGTGCCGTCGGCCGCCTACAGCGCCGCCCCGCTGTCCGCGCCGTCGGTGCCGTCGGCCGCCTACAGCGCCGCCCCGCCGTGGGCACCATCCGCCGCCTACAACGGTGCGGCCCCGCTCGCGCCCGTCCCACCGACAGGCCCCAAGAGCTCCAACACGGCTGCCGCAGTGGGCATTGTGGTTTTCTTCTCCGTTATCGTCCTGGCCATCGGAAGCGTTGTATTAGCCACCTATAGCAGACAGTCGTCCGACTCCGGGACCAGCACTCTGCAAACATCATGCAGAAGCGGGGACATGGCCGACTGCGACAGCCTCTACTACGCCGCCAGGTCCGGGAGCTCGGAGGAGTCCTTCGGCAGGAGCTGCGGAGGACGCGATCACTCCATGACCCACGGGGGCGACTGCAGGTCGACCTACGGCTCGCGCTACTCCTCGCCCAGCCCCACGCCCTACTCGACCTACAACTCGTCGAACAGCGGCCTGAGGGACTCGTGCTCCAAAGGCGACATGGGCGACTGCGACAGCCTCTACTACCTGTCCCCCTCCGGGAGCTCGGAAGAGTCCTTCGGCAAGAGCTGCGGAGGACGCGACTACTCCATGAGCTACGGGGGCTCCTGCAAGTCGACCTACGGCTCCCGCTACTGACGGCGGCGCCGGTCCGCCTCAGTCGCCGGCGGCGGCCCCGGCTCGCCCCGGCTACCGGTGCCGGCGGCTCGGCCGGCCCTCAGTGCTGGCCGTGCTGGTCGTGCTGGCCGTAGACGTTCTGGTAGCGGTCGTTGAGCCGGTCGACCAGGTCCTGGTCGATCAGCGTGATCTCGCCGCCGGCGCGGGCGATGTGGACGGTGCGGGCGACCTCCTCGCACATGACGGCGGCCTTGACGGCGGCGCAGGCGTCGCGCCCAATGGTGAAGGGCCCGTGGTTGGCCATGAGCACAGCCGGGGACTTCGAGCCGGACAGGGTCTCCACAATGCCGCGCCCGATGGAGTCATCGCCGATGAGGGCGAAAGGCCCCACGGGGATGGGCCCCCCGAACTCGTCGCCCATCATGGTCAGGGCGCAGGGGATGGGCTCGCGGCGCGCCGCCCAGGCAGCGGCGTAGGTGGAGTGGGTGTGGACGACGCCGCCGACCTGCTCCATGTGCCGGTAGACGTAGGCGTGGGCGGCGGTGTCCGACGACGGCGCGAGCGACGCCGGCGTGCCGTCGTTGATCTTGGCACCGTCCAGGGTGCACACCACCATGGTCTCGGCGGTCAGCTCGTCGTAGGAGACGCCCGAGGGCTTGATAACGAACAGATCGGTCTTGACGGTCTCGCCGTCGCGGGTCAGGACGACGCGCTCGGAGACATTGCCGGCGGTCCACACCACCAGGCCCCAGCGGGGCAGCTCGGCGTGCAGCGCCGCCACCTTCTCGCGGGTCGCGGCCACCGCCCCGCGCACCTCGGCATCCAGCTCGGACAGGACAATCGGTTTGGGCGACTCAGACAATTCAGACCCCATTCTCTTCGCTCCTCACTGGTCGTGCCCGCCGGGCGGGCACGACTGACATATCTACTGTCATATCTACTGTGCCGGTCCCGGCACCCCGTTGCACCAGCTGTGGTGAACGGACGTGCGCCTCGGTGTTGCCGCAGTGCGGCAGATGCGGCCGGACCGCCCCGAGGCGGCGCCGTCAAGTATAGATGTGAGCGTTCACATGAACGGCTGCTCACCGGTAGCATCGCCAATGAGCGCCATCGTCGTACGCCCGGCAGCCGCTGACCGGGGCGCGGGCGCATCGCCCCGCCGACCAATGGAGCATGATTCGGATGACCCCCTCTGCCGAGACCCCCGCGGCCCCGCCCGCCGCGATCGCCCCGGACCCGGGCCGGACCGCCCTCGGCATCGAGCTCGGCTCCACGCGCATCAAGGCTGTCCTGATCGACCGGTCGCACGCCGTCATCGCCTCCGGCGGCTTCGAGTGGGCCAACGAGCTCGTGGACGGGGTGTGGACCTACGCCATTGACGACGTCGTCGCGGGCCTGCAGGCCGCCTACGCCGAGCTCGCCCGGGACTACCGCGACCGGTACTGCGCCGCGCTCACCGCCGTCGGCGCCATCGGCATCTCCGGCATGATGCACGGCTACCTCCCCCTGGACGCCGACGGCGAGCTCCTCACCCCCTTCCGCACCTGGCGCAACACCTTCACCCAGGAGTCCGCGGCCGCCCTGTCCGGGCTCTTCGGCCTCAACATCCCCCAGCGCTGGTCCATCGCCCACCTCCACCACGCCATCGCCCGCGGCGAGGAGCACGTGGCGCGCATCGCCCGCATCACCACGCTCGCCGGCTACGTCCACCACCGCCTGACCGGCCGCCACGTCCTGGGCGCAGGGGAGGCCTCGGGCGTCTTCCCGATCGGGCCCGACGGCCGCTCCTTCGACGCCGAGATGATCGCGGCCTTCGACCGGCGCGTGGACGCGCCCTGGTCCCTGGCCGACATCCTGCCGCGGGTCGCCGTGGCCGGCCAGGACGCCGGGACGCTGACCGCCGACGGCGCCCTCCTGCTCGATCCCACCGGCGCGCTGCGCCCCGGGACGCCGCTGTGCCCGCCCGAGGGCGACGCCGGCACCGGCATGGTCGCCACCAACTCGGTGCGCCCGCGCACCGGCAGCGTCTCGGCCGGCACCAGCGCCTTCGCCATGATCGTCCTGGAGCGGCCGCTGCGGACCATGGTGGAGCAGATCGACCTGGTGGCCACGCCGTCGGGGGCGCCGGTGGCCATGGTCCACTCCAACAACTGCACGAGCGACATCAACGCCTGGGTGGAGGTCTTCGGCCAGTTCGCCACCGCCATCGGCGCGCCGGTGGAGCGGGGCAGGCTGTTCGAGGTCCTGCTGGGCGCCGCGGCCGACGCCGGTGCGTCCGGCGGGGGCGGCCGTGCCGGCACGTCCGGTGCGTCCGGCACGGCCAGCCCCGGGGTGCTGGCCTTCAACTTCCTGTCCGGCGAGCACCTGGTGGGCCTGGCCGAGGGGCGGCCCCTGGTGATGCGGCGCCCCGAGGGGACCCTGTCGCTGGCGACCCTCATGCGCGCGCACCTGTTCGCGGCCTTCGCCTCCATGGCCCACGGCCTGAGGGTGCTGCGGGCCGGCGCGGAGGCGCCGATCGACTCCATGTTCGCCCACGGGGGCATCTTCACCACTCCCGAGATCCCCCAGCGGGTCCTGGCCGCCGCCTTCGACACGCCCGTGTCGGTGGGCGCCACCGCCTCCCAGGGCGGGGCGTGGGGCATGGCCCTGCTCGCCGGCTACAGGCTGTGGGCGGCCGGCCCCGGCGGCCCGGCACTGGAGGACTACCTCGCCGACGTCGTCTTCCGCGACATGGAGGTCACCACGGTCGTGCCCGAGCCCGGGCAGGTCGAGGAGTACGCCCGCTACCTGGCGGCCTTCACGCGGGCCCTGCCCGTCCAGGCTGCCGCGGCCGACCTCTTCTGACGGCGACGGGGCGGCGACGGGCCGACGACGTCGAGCAGTGACAGTTGCCACGAAACAACGGGCTTTGACGGGGCTTCCCCTTTAGGTGAGGTTTCCCTTAGGTTTTTAGGCGAGTCAATCCTCACCTAAATAAGGAAGACATGTCTCGCAAGATCTCCCGCCGTCACAGCATGGTCCTTGTCACCGCAGCCGGGCTCGCTCTGGGCGCCTGCGGCAGGCCCGCCGACAACAGCTCGACGGGCTCCGGCGACTCCGCCTCGCAGGGCTCCACGGTCACCATTGAGGACAACCGCGGCACCGTCGATATCACCCTGCCCGTCCAGCGCGCCGCCTCCGCCGACAACCGCACCTTCGAGGTCCTGGCGCAGTGGGAGGTGCCGCTGGTCGCCGTTCCCAAGGGCCTCATGCCCTCGACCGTGACCGCTTACAGCGGCGACGACGTCGTCGACCTGAAGAACCACAAGGAGCCCGACCTGGAGAAGCTCGTGGCGGCCAGTCCCGACCTCATTATCTCCGGCCAGCGCTTCTCCCAGTACGACGACCAGATGGCCGAGCTGAACCCGGGCGTCCCGCTGCTCGACCTCGAGCCTCGCGAGGGGCAGCCCCTCGACTCCGAGCTCAGCCGCCAGGTCACCGCACTGGGTCAGGTCTTCGGCAAGGAGACTGAGGCCGACCAGCTCGTCTCCGACTTCAATGCCGCCCTGGAGCGGGCCAAGAACGCCTACGACGGCAGCTCCAAGGTCATGGCCGTCGACGTCTCCGGCGGCAAGATCGGCTACGTCGCGCCGAAGATCGGGCGCACCTGGGGGCCGCTGTACGACCTGCTCGGCCTCACGCCCGCCCTGGATGATGTCGAGGGCACGGACAACCACAAGGGCGACGACATCTCGGTGGAGAAGATCGCCGACTCCAGCCCCGAGTGGATCCTGGTCCTCGACCGCGACGGCGCTATCAGCGCCGACAAGGACGACTACACGCCCGCCGAGGACGTCATCGCGGGCAACAGCGCCCTCCAGAACGTCCCCGCCGTGACCAAGGGACAGGTCATCTACGCCCCCAAGGACACCTACACCAACGAGTCGATCATCACCTACACGGAGATCCTCAGCTCGATGGCCGACGCCTTCGAGGCCGCCAAGTCCAAGGGCTGACCCGCAGACGTGCGCTCCCGCCGTCCTGCGCGGCTCCGAGGCCCTGCAGGACGGCCGACCCCATGACTGAGATCCAGAAAGAAAGCCCCACGACGCCGCCCGCCACCCGCACCCGCGGCCCACTGCTCACCGGCGGGCTGCTCGCGGGGCTGGCGATCGTCGCAGCCCTGCTCGTCGTGAGCCTCCTCACCGGCGAGTACTCCATCTTCTCCCGCAGCGACGGCGGCGAGATGTTCCTCAACGTCCGCGTGCCGCGCACCATCGCCCTGGTCCTGGCGGGCGCCGCCATGTCCATGTCCGGCCTCGTCATGCAGCTCATCACCCAGAACCGCTTCGTGGAGCCCACCACCACCGGAACCACCGAGTGGGCGGGGCTCGGGCTGCTCCTGGTCATGGCCGTCGCCCCGCGGGCCAGCGTGCTCATGCGCATGGTCGGCGCCGTCGTCATGGCCTTCGCGGGAACCATGGTCTTCTTCCTGTTCCTGCGGCGCGTCTCGCTGCGCTCCTCCCTGCTGGTGCCCATCGTCGGCATCATGCTCGGCTCCGTGGTCAGCGCCCTGTCGACCTTCTTCGCCCTCAAGACCAATATGCTCCAGTCGCTGGGCGTGTGGTTCCAGGGCAGCTTCACCTCGGTCTACCGGGGCCAGTACGAGGTCCTGTGGCTCGTGCTGCTGGTGGCCGCCGCCGTCTTCCACTACGCGGACCGGCTCACGGCGGCCGGCCTGGGCCAGGACATCGCCACGAGCATCGGGGTCGACTACCGGCGCACCGTCCTGGTCGGGACGGGCCTGATCGCCCTGGCCACCGGCATTGTCACCGTCGTCGTCGGGTCGCTGCCGTTCCTCGGCCTCATCGTCCCCAACCTGGTCTCCATGCGGCGCGGGGACGACCTGCGCTCCAACCTGCCGTGGGTCTGCCTGGTGGGGATCGGCCTGGTCACCGCCTGCGACCTGCTCGCCCGCACGATCATCTCCCCCTTCGAGATCCCCGTCTCGGTGGTGCTGGGCATTGTCGGCGCGGCCGTGTTCGTCGCCCTCATTATCCGCCGGCTCGGGAGGTCGTCATGAGCGCGCAGACCGTGCGCCGCTCCGGCGCCTTTCCGAGCGCCCGCGCCCGGCGCCGGTGGTGGATCACCTACCTGGGCCTGACGGCGCTGGCCCTCCTGCTCGCCGCCGGGCTGCTCATCTGGAAGAACCCCGCCCCGCTGGGCACGCGCAGCTTCTGGCTCATCGCCCACCGCCGCATGTACGCCCTCATCGCCATGGGGGTCGTGGCGGTGTGCCAGGCCATGGCCACGGTCGCCTTCCAGACGGTGACCGGCAACCGCATTATCACCCCGTCCATTATGGGATTCGAGTCCCTGTACCGGGCCATCCACACCTCCACCGTGTTCTTCTTCGGCGTCGCCGGGCTCAACGCGGCCCGCAACCTGCAGATGTTCGTCATCCAGCTGGTGCTCATGATCGGGCTGTCGCTGCTGCTGTACTCCTGGCTGCTGACCGAGCGCGCGGGCAGCATGCACGCCATGCTGCTCATCGGGATCATTATCGGCGCGGGGCTGGGCAGCGTCTCGACCTTCATGCAGCGCATGCTGACCCCCAGCGAGTTCGACGTCCTCACCGCCCGCCTGTTCGGCTCGGTGAACAACGCGGACTCCGAGTACTACCCGGTGGCGCTGCCACTGGTGCTTATCGCCTCCGCGGCGCTGCTCGTCGCCTCCCGCAGGCTCAACGTCCTGTCGCTGGGGAGGGACACGACGACGAGCCTGGGGCTGAGTCACACGCGGACCTCGATCGCGGTGCTGGTGCTCGTGTCGGTGCTCATGGCGACATCGACCGCGCTGGTGGGGCCCATGACCTTTCTCGGGTTCCTCGTCGCGACCCTGACCTACCAGCTGTGCGGCACCTACGACCACCGCTACATCCTGCCCATGGCGGTCAGTCTCGCCCTGCTCGTGCTCACCGGGGCCTACTTCCTCATGTACCACGTCTTCGACGCCCAGGGCGTCGTCTCGATCATTATCGAGCTGGTGGGCGGCTGCGCGTTCCTCGTCGTCATTCTCAGAAAGGGGCGGCTGTGATCGAGCTGCGTCGGGTCACCAAGGTCTACAGCTCGGAGGTCTCCATCGGCCCCGTCGAGCTGGACATCCCCGCCGGCGGGGTGACTGCGCTCATCGGCCCCAACGGGGCGGGCAAGTCCACGCTGCTCATGATGATCGGCAGGCTGCTCGGCATCAGCGAGGGCACGATCCGCGTGGCCGAGATGGACGTGGCCTCGACCAGGTCCGCGGACCTGGCCAAGGTGCTGTCCATCCTGCGGCAGGAGAACCACTTCATCACCCGGCTCACCGTGCGCCAGCTCATCGGCTTCGGCCGCTTCCCCTACTCCCGGGGGAGGCTGACCTCCGAGGACGAGGAGATCATCTCCCGATACGTGGACTTCCTCGGGCTCGGCGAGCTCGAGGGGCGCCACCTGGACGAGCTCTCGGGCGGTCAGCGCCAGCGCGCATACGTGGCCATGGTCCTGTGCCAGGAGACGGACTACGTCCTGCTCGACGAGCCCCTCAACAACCTGGACATCGCCCACTCGGTGGAGATGATGAACCACGTCGAGCGCGCCGCCCGGGAGTTCGGGCGCACGGTGATCATCGTCCTGCACGACATCAATGTCGCGGCCCGCTACGCCGACCGGATCTGCGCCGTCAAGGACGGCCGGATCGTCGAGTTCGGCACCCCGGCCGAGATCATGCGCGGCGAGATCCTCAGCTCCATCTTCGGCACCGACATTGAGGTCATCGAGGGGCCCAAGGGCCTCATCGCCTGCTTCTGAAGAGGACTGGCCGGCACGGCGTGACGCACTCGCCCCGCTCGACGACGGCGGGAGCCAGGAGGCGAGCCGGCCCCCGCCGGGTCTCAGGCCCGCGCGAGGGCCTCGCGCGCCACGGAGGCGACGTTGTCGCCGGTGAAGCCGTAGTCGGCGAACATCTCCGCGGCCGGGGCGGAGGCGCCGAAGCGGTCGATGGAGACGATCGCGCCGCCGTCGCCGACGCGCTCGCGCCAGCCCATGGCGACGCCCGCCTCCACGGCGACCCTCACGCAGTCCTCGGGCAGGACCTGGGCGCGGTAGTCCTCGTCCTGGGCGTCGAACCACTCCAGGCAGGGGGCGGAGACCACGCGGGTGGGGGTGCCGGCGGCCTGGAGGATGCGGCGGGCGTCGGCGGCGACCGACACCTCCGATCCGGTGGCGATAATGGTCACGGCCGGGGCGACGGCGCCGCCCCGGGAGTCGGCGGCCTCGGCCAGGACGTAGGCGCCGCGGCGCACGCCCTCGGCGGCGGCCTCGGCCGAGGCCAGCACGGGGAGGTTCTGGCGCGACAGGATCAGGCCGGCGGGCTCGTGACGGCGCCTGAGGATCTCCGCCCACGCGGCGGCGGTCTCATTGGCGTCGGCGGGGCGGACGACGTCGAAGCCCGGGATGGCCCGCAGGGAGGCGAGGTGCTCGACGGGCTGGTGGGTGGGGCCGTCCTCGCCCACGCCGATGGAGTCGTGGGACCACACGAAGATGCTGGGGATCCGCATGAGCGCCGCCAGGCGCGCGGTGGGCCGCATGTAGTCGGCGAAGACCAGGAAGGTGCCCCCGTAGGCGCGGGTCAGACCGTCCAGGACGATGCCGTTGAGGATGCCGCCCATGGCGTGCTCGCGAACCCCGAAGTGGATCGTGCGCCCGTAGGGGCCGTCCCCCTCCTTCTGCGCCAGGGACGCCGGCAGGAAGGAGGGCTCGCCGACCATGGTGGTCTTGTTGGAGCCGCCCAGGTCGGCCGAGCCGCCCCACAGCTCGGGGACGACGGGCGCCAGGGCGGTGAGCACCGCTCCGGAGGCGTTGCGGGTGGCGACCGACTTCCCGGTCTCCCAGGTCGGCAGGGCGGCCTCCAGCTCCGCGGGCGGCTCGCCGGAGCGCAGGCGGTCCAGCAGCGCCGCGCCCGAGGGGTTGGCGGCCCTCCACGCCTCGTAGCGGGCGTCCCAGTCGGCGCGCGCGGCGGCGGCCCGCTCGGCGGCGTGGGCGCGGGTGCGCTCCAGGACGCCGCCGGTCTGGAAGGAGGCCTCGGGGTCCAGGCCGAGGACCCTCTTGAGCCCGGCGACCTCGGCGGCGCCGAGCTTCGCGCCGTGGGTGGAGGCCTGGCCCTGCATGGTGGGGGCGGGCCAGGCGATGATCGTGTGCAACCGGATCAGGGACGGCCGGCTGGTCTCGGCGCGCGCCGCCACCAGTGCCTCGTGCAGGGCGGCCAGGTCCTCGTGGTACTCCCCGTCGCCCCTCCAGTCCACCTCGATGACCTGCCAGCCGTAGGCGGTGAAGCGAGCGGTGACGTCCTCGGTGAAGGCCAGGTCCGTGCTGCCCTCGATGGTGATGTCGTTGTCGTCGTAGATGGCGATGAGGTTGCCCAGCTGCTGGGCGCCGGCCAGGGAGGCGGCCTCGGCGACGACGCCCTCCTGCATGCAGCCGTCCCCCATGAGCGTGTAGACGACGTGGTCGAAAATCGACTCGCCCTCCGGGGCGGCGGCGTCCAGCAGGCCGTGCTCGTAGCGGGCGGCCATGGCCATGCCCACCGCGTTGGAGAACCCGGCACCCAGCGGGCCGGTGGTCGTCTCCACCCCCACCGTGTGGCCGAGCTCGGGGTGGCCCGGCGTCAGCGACCCGGCGGTGCGCAGCGCCTGAAGGTCGGAGATCTCCAGGCCGTAGCCCGCCATGATCAGCTGGATGTACTGGAGGACCGAGGCGTGCCCCGCCGACAGGATGAAGCGGTCGCGCCCCAGCCACCGGGCGTCGGAGGGGTCGCAGGCCATCTCGTGCTGGTAGAGCAGGTAGGCCACGGGGGCCAGGGAGATGGCGGTGCCGGGGTGCCCGGACCCGGCCTTCTCGACGGCGTCGGCGGCCAGCGCCTTGGCGATGCTGATCGCCCTGAGATCGAGGTCCGAGAGCCGGAGGGGCTCTGCGGGCTCTGTGGGGTCTGTAGGCTCCGTAGTCATTAACAGGTTCCTTCGTACGCGTTCGTGTGTGGATATCGGTGACGGGCGTGCGCCCGGCGACTGGTCTCCGGGGAATCCTCCCACCGGTTCCCTGGAATCGTCCCCCGGCTCCTCAAGAGCGAACAACCGGGCGGGTGGACAGATGTGCGCCTCGTGATTCCATCGCCGCGGCGCCCTCAGTGCGGGCGAACCCGGGGCAGCACCCGGCCAGGGTCCGGCAAACCTATCAAAATACAGTGGATGAACAAAAAGTGACGATGCTGTGACGCCATGGGATGCGAGTCCGAGTCGAACACGTTCGATCTTCGACCAGATTTGTTGACCCGTTATCGGAAGGCGGCGCACACTGATCGAAACGCTTCGACGAGGATCGTCCCCGGCTCCCGGCACAAGGAGGTGCGCACGTGGCAACCATGCAGGACGTCGCCCGCAGGGCCAACGTCGCCGTGTCCACCGTCTCCTACGCCCTGTCCGGCGCCCGGCCCGTCGCCCCGCAGACCGCCGCGCGGATCCGCGCCGCCATGGACGAGCTCCACTACCAGCCCAACGCCATGGCCCGCGGCCTGGCCAGCCGCCGCTCCCGCACCCTGGCCATGACCTTCCCCCGCTTCGACACGGCCATGGGGGAGACCGTCTTCGAGATCGTCCGCGGAGCCCAGAAGGGAGCCGCCGAGGAGGGCTACGCCCTGGCCGTGTGGCCCCTGGAGGAGGAGCGCGCCGGCGAGGGCCTCGTCGGCCTCGTCCGCCAGGGCAAGGCCGACGGCGTCCTCCTCGTCGAGGTCGAGATGGCCGACCGCCGCGTCGCCGCGCTGAGCCGGGCCCGCCTCCCCTTCGTCATGGTGGGGCGCACCGCCAGGCCCGCCGGCATCGCCCACATCGACATCGACTTCGAGCGCACCGTCGACGATGCCGTCGGGGCGCTGCACCGCCTCGGGCACCGCCGGATCGCCTTCGTCGGCCGCCCGGCGGCCCAGGCCGCCGCCGGCTACGGCCCGGCGGTGCGCGGACGCCTCGGCTACGAGCGGGCCGTGCGGGCCCGCGGCCTGGAGCCCCTCGCCGTCGCCTGCGAGGCCGGCCCCCAGGCGGGGCAGGCCATGGCCCGGCGGCTCCTCGACCGCCCGGCGCCGCCCACCGGCGTCGTCGTCATGAACGACATGGCTGCGCTCGGCCTGCTGCCGGGCCTGCGCGCCCTGGGCCTGGAGGTGCCCCGGGACGCGTCCGTGGTCGGCGTCGTCTCCTCGCCCACCCTCGGGGCCATGACCTGCCCCACCCTGACCACCACCCACGCGCCCGGCGAGCAGATGGGCCGCTCAGCGGCCCGGGCCCTCATCGCGCTGCTGAACGACCGCCTGGAACCCGCCGACTACCACCGGCTCGTCGCCTGCACGGTGATCGCCGGCGAGAGCCTCGGCCCCGCGCCCGGAGCGCCCTGAGCCGCTGCGCCCGCGGGCGGCGCGGCCCCGCCCGCCGCCTCCCGCCGGGCCCCATTCCTCAGCACAATCCCGGAATCTCAATGAAGAGGTGCACCACCATGATCAATCGCAGGGACTTCAACGCCCTCCTCGCCGCCGGCACCGCCTCGGGCCTGCTCGGTCTCGGGCTCGCCGGCTGCGGCTCCTCCGGCAAGGGCTCGGACACCTTCACCATCTGGGACTACGAGGCCGACGACTCGGCCATGGGCCAGGCCTGGGCCCGCGCCATCGAGATCTTCAAGGAGAAGCACCCCGAGGTCACCGTCAAGAACGAGGCGCAGACCTTCGAGCAGCTCCAGAAGAACGCCAAGATCGTCCTCACAGGCGACGACGTGCCGGACATTATGGAGTACAACAAGGGCAACTCCACCTCGGGCCAGCTCGCCTCCCAGGGCCTTCTCGAGCCCCTGACCGAGGAGGCCTCCAGGCGCGGCTGGGACAAGGCGCTCACCGCCTCCCTCCAGACCACCGCCCGCTACACCGAGGACGGCCTCATGGGCGACGGCGACTGGTACGGCGTCCCCAACTACGGCGAGTACGTCTTCGTCTACTACAACAAGGACATGTTCGCCGCCCGGGGCCTGAGCGTGCCGACGACCCTGGCCGAGTTCGAGTCCGTGTGCGACGCCTTCGTCGCCGCCGGGCAGGTCCCGCTGGCCGAGGCCGGCTCGGAGTACCCCATGGGGCAGCTGTGGTACCAGCTCATCCTCGCTCACGCCGACCGCTCCTTCGTGGACGCCTACCAGCTCTTCAAGGGCGACGTCGACTGGAGCGCGGGCCCGGTCAAGACGGGCACCGACACGCTCGTGGAGTGGATCAGGAGGGGCTACGTCGCCCCGGACTCGGCCGGGCTCACCGCCGAGGACGCGGGCGCCGCCTTCATCGCCGGCTCCTACCCGATGCTCGTCTCGGGGTCGTGGTGGTTCGGCCGCCTGGTGGCCGACATGAGCGCCGGCTGGGACCAGTTCCTGTTCCCGGGCGCCGGCCTCCACCTCGGCTCCTCCGGCAACCTGTGGGTCGTGCCCGCCAACGCCAGGAACAAGGATCTCGCCTACGACTTCATCGACATCACCATGTCGCAGGAGGTCCAGGGGGTCCTCGGCCAGAAGGGCGGCCTGCCCGTGAGCGGCGACCCCGCGGCCATCGAGGACGCCAAGACGCGCACCATGACGGAGAACTTCGCCGCGATCAACGCCGAGGACGGGCTCGCCTTCTACCCCGACTGGCCGGTCGCGGGCTTCTACGACCAGATCACCTCCGCCATGCAGTCCCTCATCAACGGCTCCAAGACCGGCGACCAGGTCCTGGCCGACCTCAAGACCGCCTACGAGGCGGGCAGGGCCGAGCTCGGCGTCGACCACTGATCCGCCGACGCCGGTGCCCGCGCACCGCCGGGCCCTCCCGCCCCGACGGCGGCGGGCCCCGGCACCGCCGTCGGCCCCTTAGCGAAAAGAGCTCATTATGACCGCATCCGCCACCCCAGCACCCCCGCCGGCCCCGCCGAGGCGCGGGAGCCGTCGCAGCCCGGCCTACCTGCCCTACCTGCTTCCCGGCCTCGTCTCCTTCACCGTCATCATCCTCGTGCCGCTGGCGCTCAACATCTGGTACTCCCTGCACAAGTGGAAGGGCGGGATGGCGCCGATGCGATTCATCGGGGCAGGGAACTACGCCGAGCTCATGGGCGACGCGAGCTTCTGGGCCTCCTTCCGCAACTCGCTGTCCATGATCGTCGCCATGGTCGCCGTCCCGACCCTCATCGGCCTCCTCCTGGCGGCCGTCCTCTTCGACTACGTCGGCAAGCACATCGGCACGCGCACCGCCTCCGCCCTGCGGGCCATGTACTACCTGCCCCAGATCCTGCCCGTGTCCGTGGCCGGCATCGTGTGGAACTGGATCCTCAACTCCCAGACCGGCGCCGTCAACGTCATCCTGCGGGGCGCGGGCCTCGCCGACCCGCCCAACTGGCTCGGCTCGACCTCCACCGCCCTGCCCTCGGTCATGCTCGTCCTGATCTGGATCCAGATCGGCTACCCGACGGTCATCTTCATGTCCGCCCTCCAGCGCGTGGACCCCGAGCTCTACGAGGCCGCCGAGCTCGACGGCGCAGGCTGGTTCACCCGCTTCCGCGCCATCACCGTCCCCCAGATCAAGCCCGAGACATTCGTCATCGTGCTCACCTGCACCATCGCCGCCCTCAAGGTCTTCGCCCCCATCTACGTGCTCACCCGGGGCGGCCCCGAGAGCTCCACGCTCGTGCCGAGCTACTACTCCTACCTCAACTTCTTCGACAAGTCGAAGGTCGGCTACGGAGCCGCGATCTCCACCGTCCTGACCGTTGTCATTATCGCCGTCGCCGGGATCATCCAGGTCCTCCAGAACCGCTCGGCCCGACGCGACGAGGAAGGACGCTGACCATGTCAACCATGCCCGCTGCGCCCGCCCCTGCGGCCGCCGACGCCCCCGCCTCCGCGCCGCCCGCCCGGACCGCCGGGCGGCCTGAGGGCGACCGCTTCCACCGCGGCGCCGCCCGCTGGATCGTGCTCGCCCTCGTCGGCGCCGCCGCCCTGCTCATGATCGCTCCCTTCCTCCTCATGGTCATGAACGCCTTCAAGTCCCCCGAGGACTACTCCGCCGGCAGCCCGCTGTCCTGGCCCCGGGAGCTCTACACCGAGGGCCTGGTCTACTTCTGGAACCGTGTCAACTTCCCGGTCAAGCTGTGGAACTCCGTGTGGACCTCCGCCGTGGTGGCCGTGGCCGGGGCCCTCCTGTCCCTGCTGAACGCCTACGCCATCGGCGTCGGGAGGGTGCGCGGGCGCGCCTGGGTCATTGCCGTGTTCATGATCGCCAACATGCTTCCGCAGGAGGCCCTCATCTACCCCCTGTTCACCATGGCCCAGAGGTCCGGGCTGGCGGACAGCCCCTGGTCGATCGTCATCATCTTCACGGTCATCCAGTCGGCCTTCGGCACCTACCTGCTGTCCTCCGTGCTCGGCACCTTCCCGCGCGCCCTTCTGGAGGCCGCCGAGCTCGACGGCGCCGGCCGCTGGCAGATCCTGTGGAAGGTCGTCTACCCGATCGTGCGCCCCACCCTGTCCGTCCTCATGATCTTCTTCTTCATCTGGACCTGGAACGAGTTCTTCATCCCGCTGGTCATGCTCACCAGCAACAACCACCAGACGGTGCCCATCGCGCTGTCGAGCCTCCAGGGGGACCGCATGCTCGACGTGCCCACCCTCAACGCCGGCGCCCTGGTCTCCCTCGTCCCGACCTTCCTCTTCTTCCTGTTCTTCCAGCGGACCCTCACCCGGGGCGTCACCGCCGGAGCCGTGAAGTAGGACGCCGGGACGCCTGCCCGCCGACCACCCCTGCCAAGGAGCCCGCCATGAAGTTCACCAACGGCTACTGGATGGACCGCGCCGGATACGCGGTCCGCAAGGCGCGCGGCCTGCGCGACCTCGCCGTCGAGGACGACGGCGCCGTCGTCGCCCACGCCCCCGTCCGCCCCGTCGCCACCCGTGGGGACACCCTCAATGTCGGCCTCCTGAGCGCCTCGTTCAGGGCCGTCGCCGACGGCGTCATCAGGGTCGAGCTCGTCCACCACCGCGGCGCCCCCGACCGCGGCCCCCGCTTCGAGGTCGCCGGCGAGGCCGGCTTCACCGGCGTCGTCGAGACCATAGAGACCGGCGAGACCGGCGAGACCGGCGAGGCCGGCCGGGCCGGCCGGGCCGTCACCCTGCGAGCAGGCTCCCTGGCCGTCACCGTGCACGAGGGGGCGGAGTGGACCGCCGAGTTCAGCTCCGACGGGCGGCGCCTGACCGCCAGCCCGCCGCGCGCCGTCGCCCACGTCACCGGCCCCGACGGCACCGCCTACATGCGCGAGCAGCTGTCCCTGCGCCCGGGCGAGCGCGTCTACGGCCTGGGGGAGCGCTTCGGCCCGCTGACCAGGAACGGGCAGAGCGTCGAGATCTGGAACGAGGACGGCGGCACCGCCTCCGAGCAGGCCTACAAGAACGTGCCCTTCTACCTCACCAGCGCCGGCTACGGCGTCCTCGTCGATCACCCCGGCGGCGTCTCCTTCGAGGTCGGCTCCGAGGCCGTCGCCCGCACCCAGTTCTCCGTCGAGGGCGAGCGCCTGGCCTACTACGTCATCGACGGGCCCGCGCCCAAGGACGTGCTGCGCCGCTACACGACCCTGACCGGCCGCCCGCCCATGCTCCCCACCTGGTCCTTCGGCCTGTGGCTGACGACCTCCTTCACCACCGACTACGACGAGTCCACCGTCGCCTCCTTCGTGGACGGCATGGCCGAGCGCGGCCTGCCGCTGAGCGTCTTCCACTTCGACTGCTTCTGGATGCGCGCCCTCCACTGGTGCGACTTCGTGTGGGACCCGGACACCTTCCCCGACCCCGCCGGCATGCTCGCCCGCCTCAGGGCCAGGGGCCTGCGCGTGTGCGTGTGGGTCAACCCGTACATCGCCCAGCGCTCGGCCCTCTTCGACGAGGGGCTCGCCGGCGGCTACCTCGTGCGGACCGACGGCGGCGGGGTGTGGCAGACCGACCTGTGGCAGGCCGGCATGGCGCTGGTCGACTTCACCAACCCCGAGGCCGCCGCCTGGTACAGCTCCAAGCTGGAGGCGCTGGTCGACATGGGCGTGGACTGCTTCAAGACCGACTTCGGGGAGCGGATCCCCGTGCGGGGCATCGCCTGGCACGACGGCTCCGACCCGGAGAAGATGCACAACTACTACACGCACCTGTACAACCGCACCGTCTTCGAGCTGCTCCGCCGCAGGCGCGGCGAGGGGCGGGCCGTCCTCTTCGCCCGCTCCGCCACCGCCGGCGGCCAGCAGTACCCGGTGCACTGGGGCGGGGACAGCGAGTCCACCTACGCCTCCATGGCCGAGACCCTGCGCGGCGGGCTGTCGCTGGGCTCCTGCGGCTTCGGCTACTGGAGTCACGACATCGGCGGCTTCGAGGGCACCCCGGACCCGGCGGTCTTCAAGCGGTGGCTGGCCTTCGGGCTGCTGTCCTCGCACGCCCGCCTCCACGGGTCGGGCTCGGTGCGCGTGCCCTGGGCCTTCGACGAGGAGGCCGTCGAGGTTGCCCGCCGCTTCATCGCCCTGCGCCTGTCCCTCATGCCCTACCTGTACCGCCTGGCGGGCGAGGCCCACGACGACGGCACCCCGGTCATGCGCTCCATGCTCCTGGAGTTCCCGGGCGACCGCGGGGCCTGGGACGTCGACACCCAGTACATGCTCGGCGACGCCCTCCTCGTGGCGCCCGTCATGGATGCCGGCGGCGAGGCGGATGTCTACCTGCCCGAGGGCACCTGGACCTCCTGGTGGGACGGGACGAGAGTTGTCGGGCCCCGGTGGGTGCACGAGCGCCACGGCGTCGGCACGCTTCCGCTCTACGTGCGGCCCGGCAGCGTCCTGCCGGTCTCCTCCCGGCTCGACCGGCCCGAGGCCGACTGGGCCGACGGGGTGACGCTGCGCTGCTTCGCCCTGGCCGACGGCGAGGAGCGCGAGGTCGTGGTGCCCGCGCACGACGGCTGCGCGTCCGTCGCCTTCCGGGTGGTCCGCCGCGGCGGAGCGCTCACGGCCTCGGCCGGCGGCGCCCGGGGCCCCTGGGCCCTGGAGGCGGACGGCCGGCGCGTCGAGGCGTCCGCGGGCGCCGAGACCGTCGAGCTCCGGCTCGACTGAGCGCCCGCCTCGGGCCCGTCCCAGGGGGCGGGCCCGAGCGCCCGCCCGCAGGGCTCACCGCGCGGGGCTCTTCATGGATGCGCCCGGGTGGAAGATCGGGGCGATGCGCTCGGGCTCCCTGCCGGAGAGCGGGAGCAGGCCGTCGAGCTGGTCGACGAGCAGTCCGACGGCGGTCTCGGCGACCCTGGAGACGTCGGGGTCGTAGTGGGTGTAGTCCACGCTGGTGTGCGGCGAGTCGCCCGAGCCCCCGGCCCCGATGATCGAGACGTCGGCCCCTGGGACGAGGCCGCTGGCCGCGAGCACATTGATGGCGTCGTCTATCGAGGTGGCGGGCGCGGCGATGAAGGCGTCCGCGGGGCTGTCGCCGGCGAGGTGGGCGGTCAGCGCCGCCTGCATCGAGCTGAAGTCGCGGGCGACCTCCACGGGCTGAAGCGTCAGCCCCAGCGCGGAGGCGCGCTCGTTGAGCGCCCGGGCGAAGCGGTGGATGAAGCCCATGGGCCTGACGTGCTCGGAGGCCGGGTTGATGACCAGGGCCCGTCGGTGACCGGCGTCGTGAAGTCTCTGGGCGCAGCCGGAGCCTATGGCCTCGAAGTCGGTGTCGGTGGCGATAACGTCGTTCGCGTCGTGGCTGAAGCCGATGAACACCGACGGGATCTGCGACTTGCGCGCGGCTTCGACCCGGAGGTCGCGGTCGCGGACGTCCATGACGAGGATGCCGTCGCACAGCGCGGACTCGGTCAGTCGGTGCATGCCCTCCACGCCCTCCTCGCTGCTGATGACCAGCAGCTCGTAGCCGTGGCGCCGGCACGCGGCCGCGAGCGAGACGATGTAGCGGTACTGCCCGGGAGCATCGGTGTGCTCGTGGTAGGGCGCGATGAGTCCGAGGATCCTGCTGCGGCTGCTCTTCAGGGCGCGCGCGCTCGCGTGCGGACGATACCCGAGTGCGGCCATCGCCTCGCGGACCCGCTTTCTTGTCTCCGGTGCAACAAATCTTTTACCGCTGAGTACGTAGGAGACCGTGGACTGCGAGACGCCGGCGGCGTGTGCGACATCGCGGCTGGTGGGCGAGGAAGGCATGGTGGGCGACCTCCAGGTGTGTTGACGGGCAGGCCCGCGCTCAGGGCCGCGCCTTGCGCCATTAGGTTTATCACGATACATTCGGGCCCCGAGGCGCAGCGACGAGGCGTGCGCCCGAGATCCCGTCACGTCACCGCCCAAGGCATGAGCGCCGATCGCATACGTGTGCGCATACGTATCGCTCGGTCTGATCGCTGCCGGCGGAGGAATGGAGCTGACATGTCCACGATCCAGCACAGGCTCATGATCAACCGCCGCCGCATCCTGCAGGGCGCGGCGCTCGTGGCAGCGGCGCTGCCGCTGGCCGCGTGCGGCAAGAGCGGTGGGTCAGGGGACTCCTCAACCATTAAGATCCTCGACTACTACGCGGACGAACCCGACAACGGTATCTTCCAGAGGGTCCTCGAGGAGTGCGCCTCCAAGGTGGGCGTCACCGTCGAGCGCGAGAGCGTTAACGGTACCGGCCTGATCCAGAAGGTCCTCCAGATGAGCTCCTCCAAGACCCTGCCCGACCTGCTCATGCTCGACAACCCGGACCTCCAGCAGATCGCCGCGACCGGGGCGCTGGCCCCGCTGGCGGACTTCGGGATCGGCGCAGAGGGGTTCAACCAGGGCTTCGTCAGCGCCGGCACCTACCAGGACAGGCTCTACGGCATGGGGCCGTGCGCGAACACCATCGGCCTGTACTACAACAAGGACAAGCTCTCCGCCGCCGGAGTGTCCGTCCCCACCACGTGGGACGAGCTCAGGGCCGCTGCGAAGACCCTCACCAGCGGCGACACCTACGGCATTGCGTTCTGCGCCGCCGCCTCCTACGAGGGCTCCTGGCAGTTCCTGCCCTTCTTCTGGTCCAACGGCGCGGAGGAGACCGACATCGCCTCGGCCGCCGCCGCCGGGGCCCTGCAGCTGTGGGTCGACCTGGTCAAGGAGGGATCGGCCTCCTCCGGCGTGCTGAACTGGGGCCAGGGCGATGTCGGGGAGCAGTTCACCTCCGGCAAGGCCGCCATGGTCATCAACGGGCCGTGGCAGACCATCACCTTCGACAAGTCCGACATCAGCTGGGCCGTTGCCGAGATCCCGGTGCCCAAGGCCGGCGGCACCCTGGTCGCCCCTCTGGGGGGCGAGGTGTGGACGGTTCCCCAGACCGGCAGCAAGGACCGCCAGGCCAAGGCGGCCGAGCTCCTGTCCGAGCTGCTCTCCGCCTCCCGGCAGCTGAGCCTCAACACGGAGCGGTACACGATCCCCACCAGCTCCCAGGTCGATGAGGACTACCTCAAGGAGCTCCCGCAGATGGCCTCGCTGGTCGAGTCGGTCAACAACGGCCGGGCCCGCACCGCGCAGCTGGGGGAGGCCTGGCCCAAGACCGCCGAGGCCCTCTACAACGCCATCCAGTCAGCCCTGACCGGCAAGGCCTCCGCCCAGGCCGCCCTTGAGACGGCCAAGACGGACTACCTGTCATGACGGCGGCCGCAGACCTGGCGGGGCCCGCCCAGCGCGGCCCGAGAGAGGAGCACACGCCCGCGGCGGGGAGGTCGGCGGCGCGCAAGTCGGTGCGGCGCCGGGAGGAGCTCGGCAAGTGGGCCTTCCTCCTGCCGGCCCTGACCTTCATGGCGCTGTTCTTCGGGTACCCCGTTGTCAAGAACGTGACAATGAGCTTCCAGGAGTACACCACCTCCACCTTCTACACCGGTGAGGCCCCGTGGGTGGGCCTCAGCAACTACGCCTCGGTGCTGACCTCCTCGGTGTTCTCCACGGCAATGCTCAACACCTTCCTGTTCACCGTGGGCTCGATCGCCGGCCAGTTCACCATCGGGCTGGCGCTCGCCGTCTTCTTCAAGCGGCGCTTCCCCCTTAACGGCGTGATGCGCTCACTCATTCTGCTGCCCTGGCTGCTGCCGATGATCGTCTCCAGCGCCATCTGGAAGTGGATGCTGGACAAGGACAGCGGCGTCGTCAACCAGCTCCTCCACGCCCTGAGCCTTCCCGCCGTGCCGTGGCTGACCAGCACGAGCGTGGCGCTGGTCGCGGTCATCATCGTCAATATCTGGCTCGGCATTCCCTTCAACATGACTATTCTGTACAGCGGGCTCCAGGACATCCCCGATGAGCTCTACGAGGCCGCTTCCCTGGACGGGGCCGTGGGATGGAAGGCTTTCCGGTACGTGACCTGGCCGATGCTCAGGCCCGTCGTCTCGGTGGTGCTGGTCCTCGGGGTGGTCTACACCCTCAAGGTCCTCGACATCATTCTGGGGCTCACCGGCGGCGGGCCGTCGAACGCCACCCAGACCCTGGCGACGCAGTCCTACAAACTGTCCTTCACCAACTTCGAGTTCGGTCAGGGGGCGGCGCTCGGAAACGTCCTGGTGCTCGTGTCGGTGGCCTTCGCCGTCGTCTACCTCAGGCTCAGCCGCTCCGGGGAGGAATCATGACGGCCCCGCGCCCCCGCCGCTCCCGCCGCGCCGTCGTGAACACGGTCCTGGGGCTGGTGTTCCTGACGATCATGCTCTTCCCCGTGTACTGGATGGTCAACGCCTCCCTCCAGCCGGGCGTGTCCACCGCCGACCTGCAGATCCTTCCCATGAGTCCCGGCCTGGACGGGTACCGGCAGGCCATTGCCGGCCAGGGCGGGAACCTCGCCACGAGCCTGGTGGTCTCCCTGGGGGCCGTGGCGGTGTGCCTGTGCGTGGCCACGCCGGCCGCCTACGCCCTGTCCCTTCACCGGGTGCGGCGCTCCGGGGCCATCCTGTTCATCCTGCTGCTGAGCCAGATGATTCCCGGGATCATCATTGCCAACGCGCTGTACAGCGCCTACAACACCCTCGGGATCCTCAATACCGTTCCCGGGCTGATCCTGGCCGACTCCGCCCTAGGGGTCCCCTTCTCCATTCTCATTATCCGCGCCTTCATGTCGGCCATCCCGGTCTCCATCCTGGAGGCGGCCAGGGTGGACGGCGCGGGCCGCCTGCGCGTCTTCTTCTCCATCGTCCTGCCGCTGAGCCGGAACGCGCTCGTCACCGCCTCGCTCTTCAGCTTCCTGTTCGCCTGGAGCGACTTCCTGTTCGCGCTCACCCTGGACTCGAGCTCGGCCGCTAGGCCGGTGAGCCTGGGCATCTACCAGTACATCGGGGGATTCGTGGCCGACTGGGGCTCCGTCATGGCGACGGCGACCATGGCGTCCCTGCCCGCCGCGATCCTGCTGGTGGTGGCCCAGAAGTACGTCGCCGCGGGAGCGACCGGCGGCGCCGTGAAGTCCTGAGACGCACGCTCGTCCTATTCATCGGATAAAGGAATTCATATGCTGGAATACGTCACTATTGATCACGGATTCGAGGTCCGGTACGCGCACGAGGTGATGCGCGTCGAGCAGTGGGGTCGCGACTCGGTGCGGGTGCGCTGCGCGCAGCACGCCATCCCGTCCGCGGACGCCGGTGCTCTGGAGACCCCTCCCGGGCCGCGCGACTGCCCGCCCGCGAGCCGGGACGAACAGGACGGTCAGGCCGTCCACCTCGTCGTCGGCAACCTCACCGTCGAGGCCCGCCTGGACGCCGGGGACGGCAAGCCGGCGGTCATGCTCCGCTTCCTGCGCACCGGCGACGGCCGCGAGCTCCTGGCCGAGGAGCGGGAGCACTTCTGGTGGCCGGGCTCGCACGTCTTCTACGGGCAGCGCTCGGGCCTGTACGAGATCCACCAGCGGTTCCGCGCCTACCCCGGGGAGAGGATCTTCGGGCTGGGACAGCACACGCACGGGCGCCTGAACCACAAGGGGGTCGTGCTCGACCTCGTCCAGCGCAACGCCGAGGTGATGATCCCCTTCTACCTGTCCAGCCGCGGCTACGGCTTCCTGTGGAACAGCCCGGCGGTCGGACGCGTGGAGCTCGCCGAGAACGCCACACGCTGGGTCGCTGACGCCGCGCCCGGACTCGACTACTGGGTGACGGCCGGGCCGACGCCGGCCGACATCATGGAGCGCTACGCCGACGCGGTAGGTCACTCTCCGGTGCTTCCCGAGTGGGCCACGGGGTTCTGGCAGTGCAAGCTGCGGTACCTGAGCCAGGCTGAGCTGCTCGACGTCGCCCGGGAGTACCGCCGTCGGGGGCTGCCCCTGTCGGTGATCGTCACCGACTTCTTCCACTGGACCGCCATGGGCGACTACCGGTTCGACCCCGAGGAGTACCCGGACCCCGAGGCGATGGTGCGCGAGCTCGACGAGCTCGGTGTCAGGCTCATGGTCTCCGTCTGGCCGACCATCTCGCCCCTGTCGGAGAACTACGACGAGATGGTCCGGCGGGGCCTCCTGGTGGGCGCCGACCAGGGCGTGGAGCTCCACCAGGACATCCACGACAAGAAGATGCCGCGCTCCCTGCCGGTCGCCTTCTACGACCCGACCAATCCCCGCGCCCGCGCATTCATCTGGGAGACCGTCAAGCGCAACTACTTCGACCTGGGGGTGCGGGTGTGGTGGCTGGACGCCTGCGAGCCGGAGCTCAACCCCGGGCACCCGAAGAACCTGTCCTTCCACGCCGGGCCGGGCGCGGCCGTGGCGAATGTCTACCCTCGCGACAACGCCCGGACCTTCTGGGAGGGCAGCCGAGACGCCGGCGCCCCCGACACCGTGCTGCTGTGCCGCTCGGCGTGGGCGGGGCAGGCCAAGTACGGGGCCGCCGTGTGGTCCGGGGACATCCCGCCGACCTGGGACTCCCTGGCCCGGCAGGTGCGCGCGGGCATGAGCATCGGGATCTCCGGCATCCCCTGGTGGACCACCGACATCGGCGGCTTCCACGGCGGCGACCCGACGGACGAGGCGTACCGGGAGCTGTACGCGCGCTGGTTCGCCTTCGGCGCGTTCTGCCCGCTGTTCAGGCTCCACGGGCACCGCGAGCCCCGTGGCGAGCTCGGCTCGCCCGTGAGCGGCGGCCCCAACGAGGTGTGGAGCTACGGGGAGCGCTGCCTGGAGATCTCCCGGGCCCACATGGAGCTGCGCGAGCGCCTGCGCCCCTACATCGGCGAGGTCATGAGGCAGGCCTCCGAGAAGGGGGTCCCGGCCATGCGCGCGCTCTTCCTGCAGTTCCCCGACGACCCCGCCGCCTGGGAGGTCGACGACGAGTTCCTGCTGGGGCCGGACCTGCTCATCGCGCCGGTGACCGAGCCGGGCGTCACCAGCCGCGAGGTCTACCTGCCGGTGGGCGTCCGGTGGACGGAGATCCACTCGGAGCAGACCTTTGACGGCGGGGAGCGGATCCGGGCCGAGGCGCCGTACGAGTACATCCCGGTCTTCCGCCGGGAGGGCGCCCGCATCGGCGTCTGAGCCCGGGGCGGTGATGTTGCACATTCGCGCGCGCTCCGCGTCGGCAGAAACCCCGGAATCATGCGGAAGAGTGTTTTCGGTGGCGACCAGGACCCGGCTCCCATGTGCGCAGACCCCCCTCAGCGCACATGGGAGCCTGCCGGTCGAACATGACGACCGATGGGAAAACGCATGATCCTGCGGGAAACCGGTTCCCGCCCCGCAGAGGCCCCGCCCTCCCATGTGCAACACCGGAGAAGACCGTGAGCCGGGCGCTGCTTACTACGCTCCTTACGCCCGTACAGTAAGAGACAGAGGAGCCTAGTAGGCGATCCGCCCCCGGGCGCCGAGTCACCTGCGCAGGCGGATGACTCGCGCGCTCTCCCCGGCGGGCTCGAAGTCGATGTCGAGGCACCCCGCCCGCGGCAGCCACGTGACGCGCCAGGGCTCCAACGACGTCGGGTAGGCCACCCGGGCCTCGAGGTCCTCGTCGACGTGCCCGCGCAGGGGGATCGTCGTACCCGCGAGGGCCGGGCTCCGCTTCCAGACGTACAGCACGGTCTCGGTGTCGGACTCGGTGGCGAGGACGACGACGGGGGCGTCCCAGGCAGGCAGCCCGAGGGGCCACAGCGGGACCGAGGCCGACTGGTGCGCCATGAGGCCGGGGTACAGGCTCGTCCCCTCGCGTACGAGGGCCATCTGCTCGCCGCTGAGCCGATCGAGGTGGCCGGACAGGTAGAGCCGGCCCGACAGGCCCGTCACCATGGTGAAGGCGATCTGCTCCAGGGTCATGCCGGGCTGCGGGTAGGACCAGTTCCCGGCCTGCTCGGGAGCCATGGCCATGGGGGCGGAGGCGGCGATCGTCGGGTAGAGCCGGTAGTCCCGCTGGTCGCTGGTCGACTGGAGGTCGTAGCGGGAGAGGACCGCCTGGTCCATGCGCTGGGCTCCGGAGGCGCAGGACTCGAAGATCACCCGCGGGTGGGCCCGGCGCAGCTGCTCGAACCACGCCAGGTGGGCGCGGGCGTGGTCCAGCAGCGCTTCGCCGGTGCTGCTCGCCCCCGTGTCCGGCCCGGTCCCCGGGGTCACGTTGTAGTCCCACTTGATGTAGCACACGCCGTAGCCGTTGATCAGCCGGTCGAAGGTCTGCGTGAGATAGTCCCGCGCGCTCGCGGAGCGGAGGTCGAGGAGGTGGCGTCCGTGCTCGATAATGCGCGCTCCGGCCCGGTGCATGAACGCGTCCTCGGGGAGGGTCCGTGCGAGCGGGGACCTCACGCCGACCACCTCGGGCTCGATCCAGAGGCCGGGCGTGAGGCCGCGGCCGCGGATGTGCTCCAGGACGCCGGCCAGCCCCCCGTCGCCGAAGCGCGTGGTCGACGGGCGCCACTCGCCGACGCTGTCCCACCAGTGGCCCCTGTCGTCGTACCAGCCGGCGTCGATGCAGAAGTACTGCGCTCCGGCCTCGGCCGCCGCGTCGATGAGCGGCAGGAGCCTGTCCGCCGTCGGGTCGCCCATGAGCGTGTTCATGTAGTCGTTGAAGATGAGCGGGCGGCCGGAGTCGGCCGCCACCGGGATGCGCGAGGCCCGCCGGTGGTGCGTGAGCTCGCCGACGGCGGCGTCGAGCCCGTCGTCGCTGAACGCGAGCGAGACCGGGACGCTCTCGAAGCCCTGGCCCGGTGCGAGCGCCTTCAGCCAGGAGTGGTGAAGGTCGTCCGGACCCTGGAGCACCAGGGTGAACCAGTCGGGCCGTTCGAGCTGCGGGTCGATCTCCCAGCGCCAGGGGCCGTTGACCTCCATCTGCCACACGACGGCGTGACCCGTGTCCGTGTTGACCAGCGCCGCGACCGGGACGTGGTCCCCGGAGGACCACGTCGAGCTTCCCTGCAAGGAGTACGCGCCCCGGTGGGCCTGGCCGTGCGCGCGGGGGTGGGCGTCGGCGAGCGCGCCGGCGCCCTGGAGCGGCGCCGCGGCCCAGCGGCTCTCCCCGCACCACTCGCTGCGTGCGGTCCAGATCTCGGTCGTGCGTGCGGGGCCGAGAAAGCCGGTCAGGCCGCTGAGGGCCACGGAGGACAGCATCTGCAGGACGATGGGCGCGCCTCCCTCATTCCGGATCCCGGTGCTGACGCGCCAGGCGTCGAGGTCTCCATGGCGGGTGAATGTCGTGGTCACGAGTGCACCCGACAGGGGGTCTCGCTGGACGATCTCCAGAGTGCGGACGCCCCGGGAGTCCCGCTCCCCCCTGGAGACGAAGCGGAGCCGCTCCGAGAGCGCCCCCCGGTCCGACCGGGTGCTCGTCAGCGCCCGCCCCTCCCCGACGGCGAGGATCTCGACCATCGCCCGGGGCGCGGGCCCCTGGTCGGACTGGGGGAGCGGTGAGCTGCTGACACGGACCGGGCGGTCGTCCCCATAGTCGAAGAAGAGCCCTGCGGGGGGCCTCCCCAGGAGAACCGGGTCATCTCTCAACCTCCTTGTGAGCGGCGCCGCAGCGCCTGACGGGCCGTGGCAGAGAATGATAAACGTAGTTCATCATGTCCTCTCGTGCTCTTGGGCGCAAGAGGGAAGTAATCGTTGTCGCACGGACTTGACGAGGAGTGTGGATGTGCCGTATAAATGATCGACGTTCATCATATGGTCGGATGCGTCGGCCCGCCCGGCTTGCGCCGGCCACCTGTGGTGCGCGCCTTGTTCAATGACGAGCATGCGGAGGCTTCCCATGAAGCGAAGGACTGTCCTGAAACTGGCCGGCGGCGCGGTAGCCGCCCCCGCCCTCCTCGCCGCCTGCGGCGCCGGAAGATCGAAGGGCGACTCGAGGACCGTCGAGCTGTGGACCGCCTGGACCGAGGGCGCCGATACGGCGAAGGCCGGCCAGGAGCAGATCAAGAAGTTCGAGGAGTCAACCGGCTTCACGGTCAATCAGACGAACTTCACCTACGACATGCTTCACGAGAAGCTCATCGCCTCGGCCGCCGGCGGCAACCTTCCGGACGCCGTCTGGGGGCTTCCCGAGTACGTCGGCGAGCTCCACAGGCTCGGGATCCTCGCGGACCTCACCTCCGCCTGGGACTCCTGGGAGGACAGGGACAAGGTCAGTGACACAGTCAAGTCCGCGATGACCGTGGACGGGAAGATCATCGGCTTCCCCTACGAGACCACCGCGCGCGCCTACCTCGTTCATGATGACCTGCTGGCTCGGGCCGGGGTCGCGGTCCCCAGGACGTGGGACGCGGTGGTCGGGGCCGGCACGAAGGTCGAGCAGGCCACAGGATCGTCCTTCTACGGGGTGGCGGGCACCGGGGTGCGCGCCCCTCAGGAGCTCCTCGTGTACCTGGCCCAGTACGGCCTGGCCGTCGCCGCCGAGCAGGAGGGCGGCGGCTACCGCAACACCTGGGGAGACAACCCCGACGAGCTCGCCGGGGCCGTCAAGGTCTTCGACTTCTACGCCTCGCTCGTCAGGTCCGGCGCCGCCTCGCCCAACTCGTCCACCTACGGCTGGGAGGAGACCGATGAGAACTTCGCGACGGGCCTGACCGCCACGTACGTCACCGGCAACTGGCTCGCCGAGCGCGAGTCCTCCAACCCGAGCACCATGGGGGACGTGTCGGTCCATCCGATTCCGCATCCCGCGGACGGCCGGCCCGCCACCTACATCGAGGCCAAGCCCCTCATGGTCATGTCGTCCTCCAGGGCGCTCGACGGCGCGACGCGGCTGGCCCGGGCGTTCGCCTCCACCGAGTGGCAGACGGCGGGCTTCGCCGACCGCTCCGCCCTGTCGGGCGTATCCACCGACACGAAGTGGAGCAGAGACTTCTCCGCGCTCCTCGACACCGGCGTCACCTACCCGCCGATCGCATTGTCCGGAGTCACGCAGAACATGATTGACGCCCTGGCCATGGTTCTTCAGGAGGGGACGTCCTCCGCGGAGGCGGCCACCTGGTTGTCAGAGGCGATCAACACCTCGCTGCAGCAGTCCGGTGACGCACACGCCTGACGTCCTCGGGGGAGTTGTTCGGCGCCGTCAGCACGGGGGAAGGAGAGGCATGTCCCAGCAGGAGGCGGAGGGGCGGGGAAAGGCCGGCCGTAGGAGCCCCCGGAGCAGGGCGAGCAGAAGATTCGTGACCACGGCCCTCCTGCCGACCTGGGTCTTCCTCGTCCTCCTCATCGGCTACCCGCTCCTCAAGGTCCTTGTCGACGGGTTCTCGCACTCGAACCTCGTCAATCCGTCGGTCTCGGGGCTCGCCGGCACCGAGAACTACTCGGACGTCCTTGCCGACCCCCATTTCTCGGGGGCTGTCAGGAACTCGCTCGTCTGGACGATCGGATCCGTCGTCGGCGAGTATGTCCTCGGTCTGGGCTCCGCGGTCCTCCTCAACCGGCGCCTTCGGGGCGGGGGAGTATTCAGGACGCTGACCTTCGTCCCCTGGCTGGTGCCGATTATCGTGGCGGGAATGACGTGGGAGTGGATGCTCAACCCGGACTTCGGGATCGTCAACGCCGTCCTGGTGCGGGCGGGAGCGACCGACTCGCCCGTCAACTTCCTCGGGGACTCGGCCTGGGCGATGCCCGCCGTCATCTTCGTCAACATCTGGCGGAGCTTCCCCTACTACACGATCACCTTCCTCGCTGCGCTTCAGGCGATCCCGCCCGAGCTCAAGGAGGCCACGCAGATCGACGGGGCCTCGGCCTGGAGGTCCTTCTGGGCGGTGAGCTTCCCCCAGCTGCGCTCACCCTCGCTCATCATCGTGTTCATGCACCTGATCTGGACGGCGGTGAACTTCGACTTCATCTGGGTCATGACTCAGGGCGGGCCCAACTACGCCACCATGACTCTTCCGCTCCTCATCTACCGATATTCGATGCAGGACTTCAACGTCGGTATGGCCTCCGCGCTGTCCACAATCATGCTGGCGGCGACGAGCCTCATATTCGTCATCTACTACAGAATGCGCCGGAGCCTCAGTGAGGAGATCGTGGGTTGATCGACATGAAGAAGCAGCGGGTCCTCGGTGACGCGGTCGCCTACGTCCTCCTGACCCTCCTCGTCATCTACAGCATCTTCCCGTTCGTGTGGATGGCGCTGTCCGCATTGAAGCCGCGCGAGGAGATCCGCGCCCGCGTCCCCCGCCTGACAATCGACCACCCGACCCTGGGGAGCTTCCGGAGCGTCCTGCTCGACCACGGCTTCCTGCGGTACATCCGCAACAGCCTCGTCGTCTCGGCCACCGCCTGCCTGCTCGCGCTGGTCATTGCGATCTTCGCGGGCTACGTCTTCAGCAGGTTCTTCCGAAGACGGTCCGTCCGATGCGCCAGCTTCTTCATGCTGGTCTCGCAGATGATCCCGGGCGTTCTTCTGCTCGTCCCGCTCTACATCACGATGAAGAATCTCGGGCTGCTCGAGTCCCCGCTGTCCCTGGTCCTCGCGTACACGACCTTCGTGATCCCGATGTGCACCTTCATGCTCTCCAGCGCCTTCGACGCGATACCGGTCTCCCTGGAGGAGGCCGCGGAGATCGACGGGTGCGGGAGGCTGCAGACGATGCGCAGAGTGATCCTCCCCATGATGCGGCCCAGCATCGTCTCGGTCGGCCTCTACGCCTTCATCAACGCGTGGAACGAGTTCATGTTCGGCTACATCTTCATCTCTCAGGACCGCTTCCGCACGATCACGCCCGCGATCATGCTGTTCAAGGGGGCGAACTCCATCGACTGGGGAGGGCTCATGGCGGCCTCCGTCATTGCGGTCCTGCCGGTGGCGCTCGTCTTCCTGTTCCTGCAGAGGTTCTTCATGGCCGGAATGATGAGCGGCGCGGTCAAGGGGTGAGGACCGGCGGGGCCCGGACCCGACAAGAACGCGGGCGCCGCGGCGCGCGGGCGCTGCGGACGTCCGGGTCGGTCTGCCGGTCGATACCCTGGAGCCGTGAAGCCCACCCCGAAGCGGCCCACGATCGCCGACGTCGCAAGCGAGGCGGGCGTCTCGACGGTGACGGTCTCCCGCGTCCTGAGCCGCTCGCAGAAGGTCAGCGATAGGACCCGCGCCCGCGTGGAGGCGGTGATGCGCGAGCTGGGCTACTTCGGGAACTCTGCGGCGCGCCAGCTGGTGTCCGGGCGGCCCGAGACCCTGGCGATCATTACCTCCGAGACGCTGCCCTACGGGTACGCGCAGACGATCAGCGGCGCCGAGCAGCGGGCTCGGAGGGCGGGAATGTCCTCCCTCATCTGCGTGCTCGACCGGGACGACGAGAAGGCCGTGGAGCACGCGGTGGCATCGACGGCCTCGCACCAGCCCGCCGGCGTCGTGGTCGTGGACTACGACGTCCTGGCGCACAGCGCGATCTCCCGGATTCCCGACTACCTCCCCGTGGTCGACGTGGGGCCGCCGCAGTCCGGAGAGTCCTCGGGCAAGCCGTACGTGGCCATTGACGAGTACGGGGGCGCCTACGAGGTGACCAAGCACCTCGTCGAGCTGGGGCACACCTCCGTCTTCGTCGTGGCGCAGCCGAACAACGCTCCTCCGGAGCGCAGGTCCGTCGGGGCCCTCGACGCGCTGCGGGACGCCCGCCTGCCCCTGTATCCGATCGTTCGCTGCGAGTCGTGGGAGCCGCGCGCGGGCTACCGGGCCTGCCGGAGGCTGCTGGAGGAGTACGGGGAGCTGGTCACCGCGGTGGTCTGCCCGAACGACGAGCTCGCCCTCGGGGCGGTCCGGGCCGTTCACGAGGCCGGCCTGTCCGTTCCGGAGGACGTCTCGGTGACCGGCTTCGACGGGATCCCGCTGGCGGACGTCGTGACCCCCACCCTGACGACGCTGCGCCAGGACTTCACGGCCGCCGGGAGGGCCGCGGTGGAGCTTCTGCTGGACCTCCCGGACCGGGCCGGTGCCGCGCCCTCGCCCGTCGTCATCGCCTCCGAGTTCATCCGGGGGGAGTCGACGACGGTGCCGCACCCGCGCCGAGGGCTCGTCCGGGCCGCGCGGGCGTGAGGCAGGACCCCGGCCGGCGTCCTGCGTCATCGGTGCGTTCCTGGCTTCCGGCCCTGGCGCGCCTCGGCGGCTCAGTCGAGCTTGAAGGCCCGCCGGGGGATGGGGCCGACGAGGTCGCGGGAGATCCGGACGGCGTCGTCCATGGTGATCCGGTGCTCGACCACGAGCCGGGCCAGGAAGGACGAGTCGCAGCGCCGGGCGATGCCGTGGCGCGCGGGGATGGAGCAGAAGGCGCGGGTGTCGTCGATGAATCCCGAGGTCTTGTAGAGGGTTGCGAAACCCGTCGTCGCCGCACGGAAGCGGAGCATGGCGTCAGGCTCGTCGATGAACCACCACGGCACGCCCACGTACACCCCCCGGTACCAGCCGGCGAGTGGCGCGAGCTCGCGCGAGTAGACCGTCTCGTCCATGGTGAAGGGGATGAGGTGGAAGCCCTCGGCATTGCCGTAGGCGTCCAGAAGCGGGCGCAGGCTGCGCGTGAACTCCACGGCCATCGGGATGTCGCCGCCGACGTCGGCGCCGTAGCGGCGGAAGGCGCCGGTGTCGTGGTTGCGCAGGACGGCGGGGTGCAGGGTCATCACCAGGCCGTCGTCGACTGCGAGGCGGGCCTGGTCATTGACCATGTGGCGGCGCAGCCGGTCGCTGTCGCGCCCATCGAGCGTGCCCGCCAGGGCGCGGGCGTAGAGGGTCTCCGCCTCCGTCCCGGTCAGCCGCTCGGTCCCCGGGTCGGCGTGCGAGTGGTCGGAGGAGACCGCGCCATTGGCCTTGAAGAAGGCGCGCCGCGCCCGCATCGCCTCGACGTGCCCGGTGTAGGTGGACACGTCGAGGCCGGCGGCCTCTCCGAGCCGCTCGGTGAGCTCCCGCCACCCCGCGCGCGCCGGTTCGAGGTAGGCGTCGGGGCGGAAGGTCGGCACCACGCGCCCGGTCCACCGCGGGTCCTGCGCGAGCGTGCGGTGCGCGGCCAGGTCGGAGCACGGGTCGTCCGTCGTCGCCAGGACGGCGATATCGAAGCGCTCGTACAGGGCGCGCACGGAGAACTCCGGGGTGTGAAGAGCGGCGTCGATCTGGTCGTAGATGTCGTCGGCCGTGCGCGCGCAGGGCTGCACGCGCACGCCGAAGACGCCGTGGAGCTCCTCGGCGAACCACGCCTGCACGGGCGTGCCGGCCAGCAGGTGCCAGCTCTCGCACAGAAGGCGGAAGGCCGCGCGCGACTGGTCGGCGGTGCGCTCGGTCCCCACCGGCACCCCCAGCCGCTCGAGCTCGACGCCGGCGAGGGAGTGCAGAAGGCGGTTGGCGTAGTGGTCGGGGGTCAGCAGGAGACTCGTCGGGTCGGAGAAGACGACGTCGTCGGCCAGCCACTCCGGCGGGACGTGCCCGTGGGGGGAGACGATCGGGGCGTCCTCCACCTCGGCGAGAAGATCGCGGGCGATGCCGCGCGTCGTGGGATCCGCCGGCAGCAGCCGATCGGCGGACAGGACGAGGGGCTGCGGGGTCATCGGCGGGTGCTCCTTTGCGTGTGGTGCGGGGTGGCGGGCGGGCGCCGGGCGGGGATGCGTGCAGCGGCGGGGCCGACGCTCGCGCGCACCTGCAAGGACATCTCCAGGGTGGTGACCAGGGGCTGGGGCCGGGAGCGGTGGCGCAGATGGCCGACGATCGCCCCGGCGGCCGCCGCGCCCAGCTGTCGCGATCGTGTGGCCAGGGAGGTCAGTCCCGGCTCGGTGAGAGCCGACAGGCCGGCGTTGTCGATCCCGATGATCGACAGGTCCTCCGGTACGCGTATGCCCCGGGCGATGGCGGACTTCATGAAGCCGACCGCGAGGATGTCGTTGTAGCCGATGACCGCCGTCGTCGGGCGCCTCTCCCAGGCGTCGACGGCGCGCACGCCGCCGCCGACGGTCGGCGGGCAGGGGCCCGCCCGGTGGGCGCGCAGGCCGAGGTCCTGGCAGGCGAGGACCAGCCCCTCCCAGCGGGCCCCGTTCGCCCACGACCCCGACGGCCCCGCGAGGTAGGTGATCTCGGCGTGCCCGTAGCCGGCCAGGTACTCCACGGCGGTGCGCATGCCCCGGGTCGCGTCGGGCAGGATCGAGGTGATTCCCGGGACCTGCCGGTTCAGGGAGACGACCGGTGCGGCGCGGTTGAACTGCTGGATCATCGAGTTCGTCATCCGGGACGCCGACAGGACGATCCCGTCGACCAGGTGGAGGACGCGCTCAATGGCGGCCCTCTCCTCCACGGCGTCCTCGCGCGAGTCGATGAGCAGGACGGTGTATCCGTTGGTGCGGGCCGACTCCTGCAGCCCGATCATGAGCTCGCTGAAGTAGGGGTTGCCGACGTCGGCGATCACCAGGGCGATGACGCAGGTGTCGTCCGCCGTGTGCGCGAGGCGGTGCGGGGAGGTGCGCTTGTACCCCAGCTCGTCGGCGGCGTCGTGGATGCGCTGGGAGGTCTCGTTGGAGACCCGGCCCGGACGGGACAGGGCCCGGGAGACGGTCGAGGGAGCGACTCCCGCCCTCTTGGCGATGTCGTAGATAGTGATCGCCTTGCGGCGCCCGGGCGAGGAGCCGGACGCCCTGCCGGCGTCGGTGCGGGTCATCGCCGTCCTTCCTCTCCCCCTTTCGCCGAGGCCCGGGGCCGTCGTCGCCACCGGACTCAGAAGCCCAGGCGCTCGCGCATGGCCAGCCAGCGCTCGCGCACGACGAAGGCGTTCTGCTTGGGGTCGCGGGCCCTGGTGAACATCCCCTTCTTGTTCCCGGCTACGCGGACAATACCCGTGGCGGTCTGGAAGTCGGCGAAGTTCCACATCTGCTCGCCGATGATCTCGTCGTAGTCATCGAAGACCCGGTGGTGCATGGAGAGCATGTCGACCTGGAAGTCCTCGCTCCAGGGGCGGCGGAAGACGTCCCGGATCCCCGGCATGGTGTCCGGGCCGTACTCGGTGAACAGGATCGGCTTGCCCGGCGCCAGCGCGAGCCACCCGTCGATCTCGGCGCGCAGATGGGCCTCGGCGTCGTCGAGGTTGCCGTTATCCACGTACCAGCCGTAGTAGCGGTTGAGCATGACGACGTCGAACAGGTCGATGATCCGCTCCTTGTCGGGGGTGGAGAGCATGACGTTGGCGTAGCCGACCGGCCGGGTCGGATCGGCCTCGCGCGCCACTCGGACGAGCGGCTCGAAGTAGGTGCGGGAGGCCTCGGTGTGGGTCTCCGGCTCGTTGGCGATGGACCACAGGACCACGCTGGGGCGGTTCCTGTCGCGGGCGATGAGCTCGCGGATCTGGGCGGCGTGCGCCTCGCGGGTGGCCTCGTCGGCCCGTTCGGGGCAGAAGGTCGGCTGCGACTGGCCGCCCAGGATCCCCGCCGCGATACCGACATTGAGCCCCACGGCGGCGGTCTCGTCGATGACGACGAGACCGCGCTCGTCGGCGTGGTCCATGACCTCCTCGGCGTAGGGGTAGTGCGAGGTGCGGAAGGAGTTGGCCCCCTGCCACTCCATGAGCTCGAAGTCGTGGACCATGAGGACGTCGTCGTGCCCCTTGCCGCGGATGAGGTTGTCCTCGTGGCGTCCGTAGCCGCGGAAGTAGAAGGGCTCGCCGTTGATGAGGAGCTGGGAGTCCCTGACCTCCACGGTGCGCACGCCGAAGCGCTGGGGGTAGACGTCGGCGTCGGCGTGCACCTCGAGGGTGTACAGGTAACCCCTGCCCGGCCTCCACAGGGTGACGTCGGGGATGGCGACCTCGCCGCGGGCTCCCCGGGCGCGACCGACCTCGCGGCCCTCGGCGTCCAGGACCACCACGGAGACCTCGGAGGCGCCCTCGGCGGCGACGGCGTAGGAGACGCGGCCGGTCGTCCCCTCGTAGCCGGTGGTCACGGTCACGTCGCTGACGGCCACGGCCGGGCGCGTGTAGAGGCTGACGCTGCGGTGGATGCCGGCGTAGTTGAAGAAGTCGTGGTAGTACCTCTGCACCCTGCGCCCCCGGCTGTCCTCGGTGAGGTAGCCCGGCGGCAGGGTCTGCCAGGTCAGGCGGTTGTCGACGGCGACGGTCAGGCGGAAGGTCCCGCCCGCCTCCACGAGGTCGGTGATGTCGGCCTCGAAGGGGAGGTAGCCGCCCGTGTGGGTCGCGACCTCGGTGCCGTCGACCCACACCCGGGCGCGGTGGGTGACCGAGCCGAAGCGCAGGAGCAGGCGGTCGTCGCCGAGGCGTCCGGGGACGACGACGTCGCGCTCGTACCAGGCCAGGCCGACGTGGTCGTGGACCTCGACGTCGGTGGTCACGTCGTTGTACGAGGCGGGCACCGGCATGGGGCGCGGCGCGCTCAGAGGGGCATCGAACCAGCGCTCCTCGAGGCCGGCGTCCTCGCCGGCGTCGAGCTGGAAGCGCCACACGCCGTCGAGACTGCGGATATCCCGGGAGACGGACTGTCGGAGGGGCAGCATGGAGGCTCCTTCACCTGGTGCTCAGCGCGTCCGGCGTGGATGGACGCGCTCACCATTGCACATGCCCAGCGGGCGCACGCGGGAAAGTTGCCGTAAGTTGCGCACTCCGGCGCGCCGCCGAGCTCCGAGCGACTGCGCGCGGGAGTACGCCGGCGCCCTGCAACTACTGGCAACTTCGCCGCGTGGGGCCGGGCCCGCGCCACCCTAGAGCGTGATCCCCGCGGATGCCCTCCGCACCCGCGGCTCACCCAGGACCCGGTCCCGCTCCGGACGCGGATCTTCCTGCACGCAACGGTGCGATACGACAGGAGACACCATCCCATGCCCATGACGAGCCAGATATCGGCGCCGGCGCCAGTGACCGAGGCGGCGGAGAGGCGCCCCTTCGGCCTGAGAGACAAGATCGGCTACATGTTCGGTGATTTCGGAAATGACTTCACCTTCACCCTCCAGTCCACCTTCTTCATGGTGTTCTACACGAATGTGGTCGGCATCAGCCCGGCGCACGTGGGAACCCTGCTGCTGTGCGCCCGCGTCGTCGACGGATTCACCGACGTCGGCATGGGCATCATTGTGGACCGCCTGCCGGGCGCCGGGCCCGGCGACAAGTTCCGCCGCTGGATCAGGTACATCGCTATTCCCGTCGCCGTCGCCTCGGCCCTCATGTACATGTCCTTCGTCTCGGGCTTCGGAAGCTACGGCCTGAAGCTGACGTGGATGGTCGCCACCTACTTCCTGTGGGGCTCCGTGTGCTACACGGCCATCAACATCCCCTACGGCTCCATGTCCTCGGTCGTCTCCCCGAACCCCGACCACCGCGCCGAGCTCTCCGTCTTCCGCTCCACGGGCGCCACGCTGGCGAACATTATGATCATGACGGTCCTGCCCATTATCGTCTACCGGACGAATGCCGACGGCGTCTCCGTCCTCGACGGCCCCGCTATGACCCTCGGCGCCGTCATCTGCTCCGTCCTGGCCGTCGTCTGCTACGCGGTGTGCTACTTCTGCGTGGAGGAGCGCGTCGCCGCCGTGTCGAGGCCCGCATCGGAGGGTGGGCTGAGCGTCGGCTCCATGCTCAAGGCGGTCTTCTCCAACCGCGCCCTGCTGGGCCTCATCGCCTCCGCCCTGCTGCTGCTCGTCTCGCTGATGTTCCTCAACGGGATGCTGAGCTACCTCTTCCTGTCCTACTTCGGCAACGGCAGGCTCCAGTCCCCGGCGTCCTTCGCCGGTCTGCTCCCCTCGCTCGCCCTGATCGTCATCGCCCCGTGGCTGTCCAGGCGCTTCGGAAAGGCCGAGGTCGGCGCGGTCTCCATGCTCCTGGGCGGCGGCGTGCTCATCGGCGCCTACTTCCTGCACACCCGCAGCGCGACCGTGTGGATCATCCTCTACGCGGTCGTGGCCCTCCTGACCGCGGTCTTCAACTACCTCGTGTGGGCCTTCATCACCGACGTCATCGACTCCCACGAGGTCAAGAGCGGTCAGCGCGACGACGGCACCGTGTACGCCGTCTACTCCTGGTCGCGCAAGCTCGGCCAGGCCCTGGCGGGAGGCCTGACCGGATGGGCGCTGGGCTGGGTCGGCTTCGACGCCGCGGCCGCCAAGGCCGGTGAGGCCCAGGCAGCCCCTGTTGTCGATGGCGTCTACATGCTCGCCAACCTCGTGCCCGGGATCGGCTACGTCCTCGTCGGTCTCGCCCTGGTGGTCCTCTACCCGCTCAAGAAGAAGGTCGTCGACGCCAACAACGCCGTGCTCGTCGCCCGCCGCGCCGTCGCGCGCGAGGAGTGAGACGGCCGCGGGGAGAAGGCGAGAAGACCGGGAATAAGGATGGAGAAAGGAAGCAGACCTCATGACACCCGTGAGCCCCATGACGCCCGCCTGGACGATGACGGGATTCGCCGACGAGATCAGTCCCGACCTCGGCGAGCAGGTCGCCCTGCTCGCCGAGCTCGGCATCAGGCACATCGAGCTGCGCAGCGTGCAGCTGACCAAGATCCTCGACCTCACCGACGCCGAGCTGAGGCGGATCAGGGACGCGCTCGACGCCGCCGGCATCGCCCTGTCCTGCGTGGGCTCGGACCTGGGCAAGATCCGCATCACCGACCCCTTCGCCCCCCACCTGGAGCGCACCCGCCGCGCCGTTGAGGTCGCCCGCTTCTTCGCCACCCCCCGCATCCGCGTCTTCTCCTTCTTCATTCCCGCCGGCGAGAACCCCGCCCGCCACCGCGACGAGGTCATTGCGCGCACCCGCGCCATGGTCGAGGTCGCCCGGGACGGCGGCGCGACCCTCCTGCACGAGAACGAGAAGGAGATCTACGGCGACGTCCCCGGCCGCGTCGCCGACCTGCTCGCCGCCGTCGACTCGCCCTCCTACCGGGCCGTCTTCGACCCCGCCAACTACGTCCAGTGCGGGGTGCGCCCCATGGACGAGGCGTGGCCGCTCGTGCACCGCTACACCGACTACATCCACTGCAAGGACGCCAGGTTCCCCGTCGACGCCGACGACATCGGCGAGGTCACCCCCTGCGGCGAGGGCGACGGCCAGTGGCCCGAGCTCATCGCGGCCCTCAAGGACTGCGGCTACGCGGGCTTCCTCTCCCTCGAGCCGCACCTGGGCCGCTTCGACGCCTACGGCGCCCTGTCCGGCCCCGAGAGCTTCACGCGCGCCCACGCCGCCCTCCAGACGCTCCTGGCCCGGGCCGGCGTCGAGACGGACTGAGACGACCATGACCACGGCGGCGATCGTCGGCTGCGGGGACGTGGCCGCGGTGCACCTCCAGGCCATCGAGGCGATCGACGCCGTCGAGCTCGTCGGGGTGTGCGACACCGACCCGGGCGCGCTCGCGGCGGCCGTCGAGCGCACCGGCGCGCCCGGCTTCGCCGCCGTCGGCGAGCTGCTCGAGGCCGTCCGCCCCGACGTCGTGCACGTGACCACGCCCCACGACGCCCACGTCGACGTCGCGCTCGCGGCCCTGGGGGCGGGCGCGGGCGTCATCCAGGAGAAGCCCGTCGCCCACACGACTCGTCAGGCCCGGCGCCTGGTCGACGCCGTCGCCCGCCTCCAGGACCGTCTGGGCCCGGACGCCCCCAAGATCGCCGTCTGCCTGCAGAACCGCTACAACGTCTCCTCCGTCGAGCTGCGGCGCCTGCTCGACTCCGGGGCGCTCGGTGCGGTCCGCGGCGCCTACGCCACAGTCGCCTGGAGCCGCTCCCCCGGCTACTACCCCGCCAAGCCCTGGCGCGGCCTGTGGGAGCGCGCTGGCGGGGGGCTGCTCATGAACCAGGCGCCCCACACCCTCGACCTCATCCAGTGGCTGCTGGGCGACGTCGTCGAGGTTCAGGGCAGCGTCTCGACGGACAAGTTCAGCGCCGTCTCCGAGGTGGAGGACACCGCCTGCGCGCGCTTCACGCACGCCGATGGCGCCACCACCTGCTTCTACGGCACCGTCAACCTCTCGGCCCACCGGCCCGTCGAGCTCGAGCTCGACTGCGAGCGGGCCTGCGTCGTCCTGCGCGACGGCCTGGAGGTCCGCTGGCGCGACGGGCGCGTCGAGCGCCACGAGGAGCGCACGGCCGGCTCTCGGGGCCGCTCCTACTGGGGGGTGAGCCACGAGCTGCTCATCCGCGACTTCTACAGCCGGCTCGACGACCCCGAGCCCTTCTGGATCGGCCCGGCCCAGGCCATGGCGTGCCTGCTCATGGCCAAGGCCGTCTACAGGGCCGCCGGCCTGCCCCCGACCACCTGCGATGAATGAGAGACCAAGGAGCCCCATCCATGACTGACATCGTCCGCCTCGGCATTATCGGCCTGGGCACCGAGGGCGGCATGTACGCCCGGTTCATCTCCGCCGGGCGCGTGCCCGGCCTGAGCATCGGCGCCGTGTGCGACATCCTGCCGGAGAAGAAGGAGGCGGCCGACGCCCTCGACGCGCCCTTCTACACCGACTACAGGGAGATGATCGCCTCCGGCGACGTCGACGCCGTCGTCACCACTGTCCCCCACTACCTCCACCCCGAGGTCGGCATCCACGCCCTCGAGCACGGGGTGCACGCTCTGGTGGAGAAGCCCGTCGGCGTGTACACCCGGCAGGCCCGCGAGCTCATCGATGTCGCCGCCGCCAGGCCCGACCTCGTCTTCGGCGTCTTCTTCAACCAGCGCACCAACCCCCTGTACAAGGACCTGCGGGCCCTGCTGGCCTCCGGCGAGCTCGGGGCGCTGCGCCACACCACCTGGACCATCACCACCTGGTGGCGGCCCCAGGGCTACTACGAGCAGTCCGACTGGCGCGCCACCTGGGGCGGGGAGGGCGGCGGCGTCCTGGTCAACCAGGCCCCCCACCAGCTCGACCTGTGGCAGTGGGTGTGCGGAGTGCCGTTGTCCGTGTTCGCCAAGTGCCAGTTCGGCTTCCGCCGCGACATCGCCGTGGAGGACGAGGTCAGTGCCCTGGTCGACTTCGGCGGCGGCGCCACCGGCTCCTTCATCACCTCCACGCACGACCTCGCCGGCACCGACCGCCTGGAGATCCTGTGCGACAGGGGCAAGGTCGTCGTCGACGACTCCGCCGTCGTCACCATCACCCGCCTCAAGGACGACGAGCGCGCCATCTCCGAGCGGATGAGCGTCGAGCAGGTCCGGGAGATGTTCAAGGGCGGCTTCGACCCCGCCGACCTCATGAGCGTGGAGACCAGGGAGTACCGCTCCGTGTGGGGCGAGCAGCACTGCGAGGTCCTGCGCAACTTCGCCGCCGCCGTGCGCGGCGAGGAGGAGCTGCTGGCGCCCGGGGGCGACGGCATCCACGGCGTGCGCCTGGCCAACGCCATCCACCTGTCCAGCTGGACGGGCAGGGAGGTGTCCATCGCGGACCTCGACGAGGACGCCTACCTGACCGAGCTCAACAGGCGCATCGCCGCCGAGGGCCTTTTCGAGGAGCGCGCCTGAGATGACCGCTGTCCCCGCCGCGCCGGTCCTCGGCGCCCAGATGATGATGCTCAAGGACCAGGTGGCCGCCGAGGGCATGTGGCCGATCCTGGAGCGTCTGGCCGACCTCGACCTGCACGCCGTCGAGGTCTCCCAGATTCCCATGACCGAGGCTGTCGCCGCCGACCTGGAGCGGGGGGCGGACGAGCTCGGCATCGAGGTCGCCGCCCTGTCCACGGGCCTGCGGCACGTCGAGGGCCGAGACATGGACACCCTCGACACCGGCTTCGACAAGCTCGTCGCCGACTGCCGGCGCCTGAGGTGCCGCTTCGCGCGCATCGGCATGATGGACTTCTCCGCCATGGTCTCCAAGGAGGCCGTCGAGGCCTGGGCGGGCGAGGCCGACGAGTACGCCGTCCGTCTGAAGGCAGAGGGCATCACCCTGTGCTACCACAACCACCACGTGGACCTGCACGCCTTCGACGGCGAGCGCATCTTCGACATCGTCCGCCGCGTCGCCCCGGACCTGCACTTCGAGGTGGACCTGCACTGGGTCCAGCGCGGCGGCATGGCCCCGCTGGACATGCTCGCCGCCTACACCGGGGTCTGCAGACTCATCCACGTCAAGGACTACCGGGTCACCGCCCTGCCGCACGAGGCCCTCGAGCTCTTCGACGCCGGCAGGGTCGCGGAGGGCTACGACAGGTTCGTCAACATCATCGAGTTCGCGGAGGTCGGGCAGGGCAATATGAACTGGCCCGTGCTCCTGCCCGCCGCCGCGGCCGCCGGGGCCGAGTACCTCCTCATCGAGCAGGACCTGACCTACGGGAGGGACCCCTTCGACTGCCTGGCCGACTCCCGGGCATACCTGCGATCCATCGGCTACTGAGCGGCTGCCGGGCGGAGTGATGGGGTGTGGCAACTTCTGTCAACACCGGGGGCCCGGGCCGCGGCGGCGGGAGACTTGAGCCGTCCCCGCAGGGCGGCTCGACGGCGCCCCGCGGGGCGGCCCCGGCCCTGACGAGCCCCGGACCGCTCAGAAGGGTCACCTGGAACCACTACGAACCATCAATGAGGACTGGTTGCGCATGAGACTCACCATTGACGGGCTCCGCGACGGGGAGGCCCTCGAGGCGGCCGGCGTCGTCACGCCCGCCTTCGACGTCGCCGCCATGCAGGCCTCCGGCCGCGAGCGGCCCCGCTGGCTGCACATTGGGCCGGGCAACATCTTCCGCGTCTTCCTGGCCCGGATCGCCGAGGACCTGCTCGCCTCCGGCCGGCACTGGCCGATCGCAGTCGTGGCCCCCCGGCGGCCCACCGGCCTTGACGTCCAGCTCGCCGCGCACGACCTGCTCACGCTGTCGGTGACCCTCAGACCCGATGGCAGCCGCGACCTGCGAGCGGTCGCCGGCGTGAGCGAGGGCCTGGCCGTGAGCCGTCCCGACGACCGCGCCCGCTTCCTCGCGCTGGCCGCCGACCCCGGCGTCAGCCTCGTGTCCCTCACCATTACCGAGAAGGGCTACGCCGTCGCCGACTCCGCCGGCGACCTCCAGGAGGCCGTCACGGCCGCCTCCGGCCCCCGAGCCCGCCAGGGGCACACCATGGCCCTGGTCGCCTCCTTCCTCCTGGCCCGCTACGAGGCCGGCGGCGCCCCGATCACCCTCCTGAGCTGCGACAACTTCAGCCACAACGGCGACAAGCTCCGTGACTCCGTCACCACGATCGCCCGCGGCTGGGCGCGGGCCGGAAGCGCCGACGAGGGATTCCCCGCCTGGATCGAGGATCCGTCCAGGGTCGCCTTCCCGATCTCCGTCATCGACAAGATCACCCCCCGCCCCAGCGAGGCCGTCGCCGAGGCGCTCACAGGACTCGGCTTCACCGACATGGGTCTGCAGGCGCCCGATCGCACCCCGCTGGCCGGATTCGTCAACACCGAGCCGACCGAGTACCTCATTATCGAGGACGCCTTCGCCGGTGAGCGCCCGCCCCTGGAGGAGGCCGGCGCGCAGATCGTCGCCCGCGAGGTGTGCGACAGGTTCGAGAGCATGAAGGTCGCCACCTGCCTCAACCCGCTCCACACGGCGCTCGCCATCGCCGGCTGCCTCCTGCGCATGCCGACCATTGACGCGGAGATGCGCGACCCCGCCCTGGCCGCCCTCGTCCACCGCCTCGGCTGGGAGGAGGGCCTCCCCGTCGTCTCGGACCCCGGCGTCGTGTCTCCCGAGAGCTTCCTGACCGAGGTCCTTCAGACCCGCTTCACCAACCCCTACCTGCCGGACGACCCCGCCCGCATCGCCATGGACACCTCTCAGAAGATGCCGATCCGCTTCGGCCAGACCCTCCTGCGGTACCGCGACCGCGGCCTGGACATGGGCGGGCTGCGGTCGATCCCCCTGGTCATCGCCCTGTGGTGCCGCTATCTCACGGGCATCGCCGACGACGGCGCCCCCTTCGAGCCCTCCTCGGACCCGCTGTACGACGAGCTCCACGCCCACGTCGCCGGGATCCGGCTCGGCGAGCCGGTCGATGCCCGGCGCGCGCTCGCGCCCATCCTGTCCGACCCCGAGCTCTTCGGGCTCGACCTCACCGCCACGCCCGTGGCCGGGAGCGTCGAGGCCCTCTTCTCCCGCCTCATCTCCGGCCCCGGCGCCGTGCGCGCCACCCTCGACAAGGAGACGCTTCCGCAATGAACATGACCTTCCGCTGGTACGGGGAGGCCTACGACCCCATCCCCCTGCAGTACATCCGCCAGATTCCCGGCATGACCGGCATTATGGGCGTCCTCGACCAGTACGCCGCCGGCGAGGTCTGGGAGAGAGGCGAGATCGAGAAGCTGATCGCCCGGGTGAGGGCAGGCGGCCTGGAGTGCCGGGTCATCGAGTCCGTCAACGTCCACGAGGACATTAAGCTGGGCCTTCCCAGCCGCGACGAGTACATCGCCGCCTACTGCGCAACCCTGGAGAACCTGGCGGCCTTCGGCGTCGAGGTCGTCATCTACAACTTCATGCCCGTTTTCGACTGGCTGCGCACCGAGCTCGCCCACGTGAACGAGGACGGCTCCACCTGCCTGTACTACGACCACGCCGAGGTCGAGGGCATGACGCCGCGCGAGATCGTCGAGCGCACCGCCCGTGACTCGGGCGGGCTCACCCTGCCCGGCTGGGAGCCGGAGCGCCTGAGCCGGCTCGACGAGGTTCTCTCCCTCTACGAGGGCGTCTCGCGCGAGCAGATGCGGGACAACTACCGCTACTTCCTCCAGGGCATCATCCCAACCTGCGAGAGGGTCGGCATCCGGATGGCCGTCCACCCCGACGACCCCGCCTGGGACCTGTTCGGCCTGCCCCGCATCTGCAACACGCGAGACGACCTCGACCGCATTGTGCGCATGGTCGACTCCGAGGCCAACTCTCTGTGCCCGTGCTCCGGGTCGCTCGGCTCCGACCCGGACAATGACGTTCCCGCGATCTTCCGCGAGTTCGGGGAACGGGGCCGGATCGCAGCCGCTCACGTGCGCAACGTGAAGCACCTCGGGGACAGGCACTTCCAGGAGGCGCCGCACCTCTCCGCCGCCGGCGACCTGGACATGGCCGCCATTATCGAGGCCCTCCACGACACCGTGCCGGACGTCTACGTCCGTCCCGACCACGGTCGCATGATCTGGGGGGAGACGGGCCGTCCGGGATATCCGCTCTACGACCGGGCGCTGGGCGCCACCTACCTCAACGGCCTCTTCGAGGCCACCGCCAAGCTCAAGATGCGCGCCTGAGCGCGCTCGGGGAGGAGTATCAGTCATGACGAGCATGACGAGCCGGATCACTGAGGACGCCGAGGCCGCGCGCGATCAGCTCGATCAGCTTCTGGCCGCCAACCCGGTGGTGCCGGTAGTGGTGGTCGATTCCGCCGCGCAGGGGGTGGGTGCTGGCCGGGCCCTGGTGGCCAGCGGCATTGCGACGGCCGAGGTGGCCTTCCGTACCGCTGCCGCGGTGGAGGCGATCCGTGTCATGGGCGAGGTCGAGGGTCTGGTGGTGGGGGCCGGGACGGTGCTCGACGCGGCTCAGGCCGAGGCCGCCATCGATGCGGGCGCCCGGTACCTGGTGTCTCCGGGCCTGTCGGTCGAGGTCGTGCGCTGCGCGCAGGACGCGGGGGTGCCGGTGCTGCCGGGGTGCGCGGACGCGTCGTGGATTATGGCGGCCCTGGAGCTGGGAATCAGGACGGTCAAGTTCTTCCCGGCCTCCGCTCTGGGCGGCCCGTCGGCCGTCAGGGCCCTGTCGGCGGCCTTCCCCCGGGTGCGGTTCGTGCCGACCGGGGGCGTGAGCGCGGGCAACCTGGCCGAGTACCTGGCCGTTCCCCAGGTCGCGGCGTGCGGCGGGTCGTGGATGGTGAGCAGGGACCTTGTGGCCGCCGCCCGGTGGGATGAGGTCTCCCGCCTGTGCGCCCGGGCCGTGGCGATCGCGAAGGAGGCCGGCCGATGAGCGCTGCTGCTGGTCCTGCTTCTGGTGGGGGGCCGGTCGCGGTGCGGCCCGCCGCGCAGTGCCGCTACGACGTGGTCTGCCTGGGGGAGGTCATGCTGCGCCTGGACCCGGGGGAGGGGCGCATTCGCACGGCCCGGCGCTTCGAGGTCTGGGAGGGGGGCGGGGAGTACAACGTCGCCCGCGGCCTGTCGAGGTGCTTCGGCATGCGGGCGGGGGTGGTCACCGCCCTGGCCGACAACGAGGTGGGCCGTCTCATTGAGAGCCTCATCCTGGCCGGCGGTGTGGACCCGCGGATCGTGTGGGCGCCCTACGACGGTATCGGCCGCAGCGCGCGCAACGGGCTGAACTTCACCGAGCGCGGCTACGGGGTGCGCGGCGCGGTGGGGGTCTCGGACCGCGGGCACACCGCCGTCAGCCGGCTGCGGCCCCAGGACGTGGACTGGGACCGCCTCTTCGGGCGGCTGGGCGTACGCTGGCTGCACACCGGCGGCATCTTCGCGGCCCTGTCGCCGGAGGCGGCCGAGGTGGCCGAGGCGGCCATGGACGCCGCCCACCGGGCGGGCACGGTGGTGTCCTACGACCTGAACTACCGGCCCAGCCTGTGGAAGGGCGTCGGGGGGATCGAGCGGGCGCGCGAGGTCAACCGGCGCCTGGCCCGCTACGTGGACGTCATGATCGGCAACGAGGAGGACTTCACCGCCTGCCTGGGCTTCGAGGTCGACGGCGTGGACGAGGGCCTGTCCAGGCTGGACGCCGGCGCCTTCGAGGCCATGATCGAGCGGGCGGTCGCCGAGTTCGACGGCTTCGGGGTCGTCGCCACCACCCTGCGCCAGGTGCGCACGGCCACCGTCAACGACTGGGCGGCTATCGCCTGGTCGCCCCGGACCGGGTTCGTGCGCTCAGTCCAGCGCCCCGGCCTGGAGATCCTCGACCGGGTCGGCGGGGGCGACTCCTTCGCCTCGGGCCTGATCTACGGGCTCATGGAGCTCGGCGACCTGGCCACCGCCGTGGAGTACGGGGCCGCGCACGGCGCCCTGGCCATGACCACCCCCGGCGACACCACCATGGCCACCCTCGCCGAGGTCCAGCGCCTCGCCGCCGGCGGCAACGCCCGCGTCCAGCGCTGACCAGCGGCAGCCGGTGCCGGCGGGTGCCGGCAGCCGGCACGCGGGGCCTCAGGCCCAGGCGGCCGGGGCCGCGATCACTCCCTCGAGCAGGGACCAGGCCGCCCCTGTCGCCCCCGGGGTCTCGTCCTCGGGGGCCGGCAGGATCTGCGGGGCTGACCAGCGCGAGGCCAGCACGCGGTGGTCGAGGCTCTCCTGGAGGGACGGGGCGAGGAGCCCGGTCAGCGGGGCGAGGTGGCCGCCGAGGACGACGGCCGGGATGTCGAGGATGTTGATGGCGGCGCTCAGGGCGATGCCCAGCGCGCGGGCCGCAGCCGCGACGGCGTCTCGGGCCTGCTGGTGGTGGGGCGAGGCGTCGTCGTCGTAGGCCCTCCGCAGGTCCTCGGGGTCGGCGCCGGGGGGCAGGCCGGCGGCGGCGAGGATCGAGCGCCGCCCCGCGAAGCGCTCCAGGCAGCCGTGGTTCCCGCAGCCGCACTCGGGTCCCTGCGGATCCACCTGGATGTGGCCGATCTCCCCGGCGAAGCCGTTGGCGCCCAGCCAGGCCTCGCCGTCGCGCACGATCCCGGCGCCGATGCCATCCTCCCCGGACAGGTAGATGAAGTCGCGGTGCTCCCCGGGGGCGCCGGGGCGCAGCCTGGCGGCGGTGAGCGCGGCCAGATCGGCCTCATTGCCGACGACGAGGCTCGTGCCGAGGCGCCCCAGGGTGGGGGCCAGGATCTCTGCGGGACGGATGCCGGCCCAGCCGAGGTTGGGGGCGCGCAGGAGGACGCCGTCGCTCACCAGCCCCGGCAGCGCCAGCGCGGCGCCAACCATGCGCGCCGATCTGACGGGGCCGAGAGCGGTCAGTGGCTCGAGCAGGGAGGCCAGGCGCCCCAGGACCTCGTGGGCGTCGGACGAGGAGAAGTCGTCGACGACGAGGCGCTCGGCGAGCACATCCCCCGACAGGTCGATGGCGCGCACGGCCATGCGCGAGACATTGACCTCCAGGCCGATGGCGATGAACGTCCCCGACGCCGGGGTCAGCGGCACTGCCGGACGGCCCGGGCCGGCCGTGGGCGTCGGGGCCAGCTCGGCCAGGATGCCCGTGGCGACGAGCTCGTCGGCCAGCCGTGAGGCCGTCGAGCGGGTCATTCCGGTTGCGGTGGCGACAGCGGCGCGCGAGACGGGGCCGGGGGAGGCGAAGACCCGGCTGGCGAGCAGAGCCAGGTTCGAGGTGCGCAGGCTGGACTGGCGGGCCGAGGGGGTTCCGGATGAGCCGTTGTTGTCGGGAGTGCAGCGGGACTTCGGGGACGGCGCCGTCTTTGTGCTTCGTGCCACGTCCTGACCCTACCCGATGGCCTCGTCGGCCACCCCTGCAGAGGAACCGCTCTCGCGACAGCGCCGGCTCCTTTCGTCGAGATCGGTTCAGTTCCGCACCGAGATCGGTTCACGGACCGATCTCGAGCCGGAATACGACCGATCTCGGCGAAAGGACGGGCGCGGGCCGCGGGCGCCCCTTGACCCGGTACTGGCCGGAACAGTATAGTTTTGCCAACAAACAAATCCTGACTCAAGGAGGAGCACATGGTTCGCAAGCCCACCAGGGAAGACAGGTTCTCGTTCGGACTGTGGACGGTCGGCTGGCTCGCCGCCGACCCCTTCGGCGAGCCGACCCGCGCCGCCCTGCGCCCCTGGGAGTACACCGAGAGGCTCGCCGAGCTCGGCGCCTGGGGCATCACCTTCCACGACAACGACGTCTTCCCCTTCGACGCCACCGACGCCGAGCGCGACAAGATCGTCGCCAGACTCAAGGACGCGGTCGAGGCCACCGGCCTGACCATCGAGATGGTCACCACCAACACCTTCACCCATCCCATCTTCAAGGACGGCGGCCTGACCAACAACGACCGCTCCATCCGCCGCTTCGGCCTGCGCAAGATCCTGCGCAACGTGGACCTGGCCGCCGAGCTCGGCGCCACGACCTTCGTCATGTGGGGCGGCCGCGAGGGCGCCGAGTACGACTCCTCCAAGGACCTCAACGCCGTCTTCGACCGCTACAAGGAGGGCCTGGACACCGTCGCCGGCTACATCAAGGACAAGGGCTACAACCTCAGGATCGGCCTGGAGCCCAAGCCCAACGAGCCCCGCGGCGACATCTTCCTTCCCACGGTCGGGCACGCCCTGGCCCTGATCGCCGAGCTCGACAACGGCGACGTCGTGGGACTGAACCCCGAGGTCGGCCACGAGCAGATGGCGAACCTCAACTACACCCACGCCCTGGCGCAGGCGCTCAACGCTGGCAAGCTCTTCCACATCGACCTCAACGGCCAGAAGGGACTGAAGTACGACCAGGACCTCGTCTTCGGCCACGGCGACCTGCTGTCGGCCTTCTTCACCGTCGACCTGCTCGTCAACGGCTTCCCCGGCGGCGGCCCCCGCTACGAGGGCCCCATCCACTTCGACTACAAGCCCTCGCGCACCGACGGCATGGAGGGCGTGTGGGAGTCGGCCGCCGCGAACATGGAGATGTACCTCCAGCTGGCCGACAAGGCCCGGGCCTTCCGCGCCGACCCCGAGGTCCAGGAGGCGCTCAGGCGCTCGGGCGTCTACGAGCTCGGCGAGCCCACCCTCGCCGCCGGCGAGACCCTGGACGACCTCCTGGCCGACCGCTCCGCCTACGAGGACTTCGACACCGCCGCGGCCGCCGCCCGCGACTACCATTACGTGGACCTCTACGAGAAGGCCGTCCAGCACCTCATCGGCTGACGGCCCGCGCGCCGGGGCGGCGGCGCCTACCGGCGTCGTCGCCCCAGCGCCCCCGTCCGCCCGGTCGCCAGCCCAGCTTCGTCACCCACCTTCACCGCGGAAGGAACACCATGACCCTCGTCGCCGGCGTCGACTCCTCGACGCAGTCCTGCAAGATCGTCGTCCGCGACGCCGCCACCGGCGGCCTCGTGCGCCAGGCCAGGGCCTCCCACCCCGACGGCACCGAGGTCCACCCCGATCAGTGGTGGCGGGCCCTGGGGGAGGCGATCGAGGCCGCCGGCGGCCTCGACGACGTCGCCGCCCTGAGCGTGGGCGGCCAGCAGCACGGCATGGTCGTCCTCGACGCCGACGGACGCGTCATCCGCCCCGCCCTGCTGTGGAACGACACCCGCTCGGCCGCCGCCGCCCGCGACCTCATCGCCGAGCTGGGCGAGGGCGACGAGCCGGCCGGCCGCGCCGCCTGGGCCGACGCCGTCGGCAGCGTCCCGGTGGCCTCCCTGACCATTACCAAGTTGCGCTGGCTGGCGGACCACGAGCCGGAGAACGCGCGGCGCGTCGCCGCCGTCTGCCTGCCGCACGACTGGCTGACCTGGAGGCTGTCCGGGGCGGCGTCCCTGGAGACCCTCACCACCGACCGCTCCGACGCCTCGGGCACCGGCTACTTCGACGCCGTGACGAACACCTACCGGCGCGACCTGCTGGCCCGGGCCCTGCGCGTGAGCCAGGAGGAGGCCGAGCGCATCGTCCTGCCGCGCGTCATCGGCCCCCGCGAGGCCGCCGCCCGGGGCGGGGACGACGTCGACGGGCGCGGCCTGAACCACCTGGCCCTCGGCCCCGGCTGCGGGGACAACGCCGGCGCCGCCCTGGGCCTGGGCCTGCGCCCCGGCCAGACGAGCGTGTCCCTGGGCACCTCCGGCGTCGTCGCCGCCGTGTCGGCCACACCCACCCACGACGCGAGCGGCCTGGTCACCGGCTTCGCCGACGCGACCGGCGCCTTCCTGCCGCTGGCCTGCACCCTCAACGGCGCCCGCGTCCTCGACGCCGCCAAGCGGGTCCTGGGCGTGACCTACGACGAGTTCGACGCGCTGGCCCTGTCCGCCGCTCCCGGGGCCGCCGGCCTGGTGCACGTGCCCTACCTCGAGGGCGAGCGCACCCCGAACCTGCCCGAGTCCCGGGGAGTCCTGACCGGCATGACTCTGGCGAGCCTGACCCCGGCGAACTACGCGCGCGCGAGCGTGGAGGGCCTGCTGTGTCTCATGGGCGCCTGCCTGGACGCCGTGCGCGCCCAGGGCGTCGCGATCGAGGCGGTGAGCCTCGTGGGCGGCGGGGTGAAGTGGGTCAGCGCCAGGAAGCTGGCCCCGGCGGTCCTGGGCGTGCCCGTGGACGTGCCGCCGGCCGACGAGTACGTCGCCATCGGGGCCGCCCGGCAGGCCGCCTGGGTCCTGGCCGGAGGAGAGGAGCCGCCGGCCTGGGAGATCGCCGGCGTCGAGCACCTGACCGCCGAGCCCGCACCCGAGGTCCGGGCCGCCTATGACGCCGCGGCCGCCCTCGTCGCCCGCAGCCAGGGGGCCTGAGCCCGCGGCCGGGGCCGCCGCGCCGGCGGCCTCCGCCACGACTCGGAGGTAGGACGCAGAGCGCACAGACCGTCCTGCCCGCCGCGCCCCGGGAGCTGCGCGAGCAGGCGCCCGACCCGGCCCCGCACCCGCCCCGGGGCCGCGGTGGAGCCGCGCACGGCCACGGCGGACGATAAGTTTTATCGTAATTTCCCGCTGGCAGATGGTCGGCGGCACGCTCGCCGACGCCGGCTATTCACCGAGGCCAGGACCTCGCAGCGGCCCCTTGACCTGGTACGCGGCCCCGGCCCTCGCCTGGTGCCTCGTGACCTTCCACTCGCGTCACAGGCCGAGCGGAGGAGAGCGCTCCTGCGCTGCGCACCGAGAATGTCGACCAGCGGACCGGGGTCGCGAGCCCGCGCGCGGCCCGGAGCGGATCCGGTACGTCTGGTACGCACAGGTCGGCGAGGACACGACGACGGTGCGGGCCGGCTTCCAGGGCGCGGACCCGAGTGAGAGCCTGGTCGAGGTCGATGCGTGCCGCTCGGTGTTCTATCCGGCGCCCCACCACATCGACATCCCTGGGCAAGGAGAGCTCCTCCGGGGCGAGCCGGGCGACCGAGCGCCTGGACAAGCCCGGCTACCAGTACCGGCTTGAGCCGTCTTCTCCGCCCGGCGGGTCGGCTGGTCCAAGGAGCTGCTCGGCGGCCACACCGTGCGACGCGACCGCGTCCACGACTGCGGACAGAGCGGCCCACGCCGTATCGCCTTCCGCGCACGACGCAGGTCGCCGGTTACGCGGCGATCAGCGGCGGGGACGACCGCTGCAGGCGCACCCGTACCTGGTGACGGCGGCCCCCTGCCGGGACGCGGGCGGCGCCGCTCGCGTCGTGGTCCTCCACGAGCCCTTCAGGGCTTGCGGCGCCCGTGGTCTTGCCGGGGCCGGGCGGTCTCGGGGGCACGGTGGCGCACGCAGTCTACGACTGAGCCCGCCCGACCCCGCCCACCCCCTTTCGCCGGGATCGGCTCGGTGGGATCAGTTCGGTGCCGCGCCGAGATCGGTTCAAGGGGACTCGCGGGCGCCCGCAGCCGGGCCTTTGCCGGCTCCCCGGGACCCCGGGGGCCGACATCGACCGACACCGCACCGCGCCCCGTGGAGTCGATCATCTAGGCTTGCACGCGACCCCTGACACATGCGGGTCGTCAGATGACCCGCCCGGAAGGACCTTCGCCCATGCCGACCCGTGCTGACACGACGCAGCTGCGACTCATGGTCAGGATCGCGCGGATGTACCACGAGCTCGGCATGCGCCAGACCGATATCGCCTCCGAGCTCCATGTCTCCCAGCCGCGAGTCTCCCGTCTTCTGAAGCGGGCGGCCAAGGAGGGCGTCGTGCGCACCGTGGTCTCCGCGCCCGAGGGCACCTACACCGATCTGGAGGAGGCGCTCGAGCAGCGCTACGGGCTGGCCGAGTGCGTCGTCGTCGACTCCGGCCGGGAGGAGGCGGAGATCGAGGCCGCCCTGGCCTCCGCCTCGTCGACCTATCTCGAGACCACCCTGACGGGCGGGGACATTATCGGCCTGTCGTCGTGGAGCGCCACCTGGCTGGCCGCGATGCAGCAGCTTCCCCCCTTCCGCACGCCGGTGGCGCACAAGGTCATCCAGCTCTTCGGCGGGGTCGGCAACCCCAGGGTGCAGGTCAAGGCGACCCGTCTGATCGACCTGCTCGCGCGCGCCACAGGCGCCGAGGCGGTCTTCTTCCCCTCCCCGGCGGTCCTCGGCTCCGCCGGCGCCGCCGAGCAGCTCGCCGACGACGCCTCGGTGCGGCACGTCCTGGGCCTGCTCCCGACTGTCACCATGTCGCTGATGGGCATCGGCAGCCTGGAGCCCTCCGCGCTGCTGCGCGAGTCGGGCAATATGATCACCGAGGCGGACGCGGCGGAGCTCAGCGAGGCGGGTGCGGTGGGCGACGTGTGCCTGCGCTTCTTCAACGCCGAGGGCCGGCCCGTGGCCAGCGGCTATGATGAGCGCCTGGTGGGCGCGAGCGCCGAGCAGCTGCGCGCCATTCCCCGGCGCGTAGCGGCGGCGGGCGGCGGCCGCAAGCACGCGGCCATTCGCGGCGCCCTCCTGGGGCAGTGGGTCAATGTCCTGATCACCGACGTCCACAGCGCCCGGGCGCTGATCGACGGCTGAGCCGTGGCCGCCCGACGCCCTCCGCTCGGTAGCATGGCGTCGTAGCCGCTTGACGAGTCCTCGGGCGCGCTACCGGGATGGCCGCCGGGGGCGGGACAGGAGCGAGGGATGCCACGCGGTGCGGGCAGACGCCCGAGTATGACCGACGTCGGTCGTCTGGCCGGCGTCTCCGCCCAGACCGTCTCGCGCTACTTCAACGACGGCTATGTCTCGGACGAGGCGCGCGAACGCGTCGAGGCCGCGGTCAACGAGCTCGGCTATGTGCGCAACCGGCTGCCCGTCCAGCTGCGCGCCACGCAGACCAACATGATCGGCGTCGTACTCCTCGGGCCGCTCAACTACGGGAACACATCCATTATGACCGGGCTCTACCGGGCCGCCCGCGAGCTCGGACAGACGGTCATGACAACGCATATGGCGCAGGACCCCGCCGACTCGGAGGAGCTCATGGCGCAGGTCCTCGGCGAGGTCGACGGCTTCCTGTCCATGCGGGTCGACGCCCTCGTCCTCGCCTCGCCCTACCCGAGCCTGGCCGCCGTTGCCGAGCACGTCGGCTCCGCCACCGCCGTCGTCACCATTGCCGAGCTCGACGACGACGCCTCCGACGCCGTGGGGGGCTACTCCTGCGACGGCGCCCGGATGGTCGTCGAGCACCTCCTAGCCCTGGGGCACCGCCGGATCCTCCACGTCGCCGGCCCCCTGGACAGGCAGCAGGCGCGTGCGCGCCTGCGCGGCTACCGCGACGCCCTGGCGGCCGCCGGCGCGATGCCCCTGCCGGCCCTGGAGGCCGAGGAGTGGGACGCGCGATCCGGGGCGCAGTGCGCCCTTCGGGCTCCGCTTGAGGGCTTCTCCGCCGTCTTCGCCGGCAATGACGAGATCGCCCTCGGATTCATGACCGGTATGGCCCGGCGCGGGCGGCGGGCGCCCGAGGACTACATCATCGCCGGCTTCGATGACATGCCCGACGCCCGCTTTCTCATCCCGGCGCTCACGACCGCGCGGGTCGACTTCGAGGCGGTGGGCGAGGCCGGGCTCGTGGCCGCCGTCGCCCGCGCCGGGGGCCGGGAGGCCCTCCGCCCGCGGGTGAGGCCCGAGCTCGTGGTGCGCGAGTCCACCGTGGGCGGCGCAGCGCCCTCTCTCCGGGCCTGAGTCCTCATCGCCGCTTCGCAGCGGGCGCAGTCCCGGAGCCGGATGCGGCGGGCGCCCGGCAATGGCGCGATCGATGCAGGATCATGCCCGGTTCTCGGCAGGGCGGACGTCGAGATGGTCCCGACGCGGGCAGATGGGCTTGGAACGCGACTCACCAGGCGTTACGCTTAACATGTAGTCATTCAAGGTGGAATTACCATTCACTTTCATGGAGGTCCAATGGCGGGCACCTTTAAGATCCGGCGTCCTGACGCCGCGCTCTGGGCCGAGGCTGCTCTCGCGGCTCCACGCGCCCGCCCCTCTGTCGTCGACGACTGCACCCGCATCCGCCGTCCCGGCGTCCGCCGACCGGTTCCTCCCGTCCCAAGCGGCAAGGAAGCCGCATCGACTCAACAACGGAGAAGAAGACATGATGCTTAACCGCCGTCACGCCCTCGGCTCCGCCCTTCTCGCCGCCGGCGCCCTCGGCGCCTGCGGCCGTCAGGGCGGCTCCTCGTCAGGGGGCGAGAGCGCCCTCACCGTATGGGTCGGCGCCCTGGAGGACTCCCAGAAGAAGGACATGGACCGTCTCGTCGAGGCCTTCCAGGGCGCCAACGAGGGGGTCACCGTCACCTACCAGACCCACTCCACCGATGAGCTCAAGGAGTCCATGCGGCAGGTGTCGGGCACCAAGGCCGGCCCCGACATCTACTGGTACTGGGAGGGCCCCGGCCTCGGCGGCTCCCTTGTCGAGGCCGGGATGAGCCTGGACCTGACCGAGTACTACGACAGGTACGGGTGGAAGGACCGCTTCACCCCCGCCTCGCTGGCCGGCATCACCCAGTACGGCGGCTACCACGGCGTGCCCTGGACGCTGCAGGGCGAGGCCCTCATACTACAACAAGACCCTGTTCGAGCAGGCCGGCATCACCGCCGTGCCCGGCACCTACGACGAGCTTGTCACCGCGTGCGACAGGCTCAAGGCGGCCGGCATCACCCCGATCGAGTTCGGCGGCACCGTCAACTGGCACGTCATGCGCCTGCTCGACTCGCTCATCGAGACCAGGTGCGGCGCCGACGTCGCCCGGGCGCTCGTCACCGACAAGAAGGGCTGGGACACCGAGCCCGGTGTCACCGCGGCCTTCACCGACCTGAAGAAGTGGGCGGACAGCTACATCAACACCGGCTACATGTCCATGTCCAACGACGACTCGAACCTCCTGTTCTGGAACGGCCAGGCCGCCATGGCCCTTGAGGGCACCTGGTATGACGCCCAGTGCGCGGACAACGGCATGGATGTCAGCAGGGTCGGCATCTTCCCCTTCCCCACCGGCACCGGCCGCCTCTACGGCTTCGGCGAGGGCTTCTACGTCAACGCCAACACCGACAAGGTCGATCTCGCCGCCTCCTTCCTCGACTTCATCACCTCTGCCGACCAGATGCGGAGCGGCGGAGGGGCCTGGGCCGCCGTGAGCGTCAACAAGGACGTCGAGGCCTCCGACGCCAACCCGCTCGACGCCCTGTGGCCGCCGATCCTGACGTCCTCCGAGAGGATGTACAACAACTACGACCAGGCCCTCAACCTTGACGAGACCACCGAGTACTGGCGCATCCAGAACGCCGTCCTCATCGGCGACATGCGGCCCTCCGAGGCCGGCCCCGCCATGCAGAAGTTCATCGACGCCAACGCCTGATCGGCACCGGCGGGGCGGCGCGAGTCCTCCGTTCCGCCGGCTCAGCGAAAGGTCTTCTCATGACAGCAACAGCATCTCCGGCGCCCGCCGGGGCGCGCGCCGGAGGGCGGCACCGGGCGCTGCGCTCCCTTCCCTACCTCGCCCCCGCGCTGGTCCTGTACGGCGTCTTCCTGCTGTACCCGATGATCGACTCGGTGCGCCTGTCCCTCTTCTCCTGGTCCGGGTACACCTCCCAGGCCCAGAAGTTCGCCGGCCTGAAGAACTACCGGTACCTGCTCACCCGGGACACGGTCTTCTGGACGGCCCTGAGGAACTCCATGATCTGGGTGGTCCTCTCCGTCGCCATCCCCATGGTGCTCTCCCTCCTCATGGCGCTCGCGCTCAACCGGCGCATCTGGGGGCGCAACGTCTTCCGCTCGGTCTTCTACATCCCCAGCGTCTTCGCCTCCATCACCGTGGCGGCGGTCTGGCGGTGGATCTACAACCCGACCCTCGGGGTCGTCAACCAGGGGCTCGACGCCGTCGGCCTCCACGCCCTGGGCCACGAGTGGCTGGGCGACCCGAAGACGGCCCTCTACTCCATCTTCATCGCCTCAGTCTGGCAGGGCGTCGGCTTCAACATGGTGCTCTTCCTCGCCGGCCTCCAGGCGGTCCCCGCCGAGCTCGTCGATGCCGCCAGGGTCGACGGCGCGGGGCGATGGCAGGTCTTCCGCCATGTCACCTGGCCCGCGCTGCGCCCGACGACGATCGTCGTCGTCATCCTCACCATTATCAACTCGCTCAAGGTCTACGACCTCGTCGTCGGCATGACCGGGGGAGGGCCCGCCCAGTCGAGCCAGGTGCTCGCCCTGTGGTCCTATCAGCAGTCCTTCTCCAACCACAACTTCGGAGCCGGCGGCGCCGTCGCCACCGTCCTGCTCGTCCTGTCGCTGTGCCTGGTCGTCCCCTACCTGGCCTGGTCCATGAAGGGAGACGACTGACATGCCCGCCATACCCGCCGACGCCGCGCCTCCGGGCGCGGGCGCCGCCTCACGCCCGGGGCCCCGCCCTCGGCGCGACTGGGCCGCCGTCGGCCTGTGGGCCGCCCTGGCCGTCATGGCCCTGCTCTGGCTCGTGCCTTTCGCGGTGATGGCCCTGACCTCCTTCAAGAGCAAGGCGGACCTGGCCGGCGGCTCGACGCTCGGCCTGCCCGAAGAGTGGCTGTGGCAGAACTACATCGACGCCGCCAGGACCGGCGACCTGTGGATCACGGGCTCCAACAGCCTCCTCGTCGCCGTCATCAAGGTGCCCCTCGGGCTCTTCCTCGCCGCGCTCGCGGCCTACGCCCTGGCCCGCATCCGTATGCCGAGGGCCAAGTGGGTCGTCGCCCTCTTCGCCGTCGGCTCCATGGTCCCGATCCAGATCGCCCTGGGACCCATGTTCCAGCTGCTTCTCAGGGCGGACATGCTGGACACCTATGCGGGCCTCATCCTGCCCTACCTCGCCTTCGGCGTGCCCTACCAGATCTTCATGATGTACGGCTCCTTCCGGGCCGTCCCGGACGAGATCGAGGAGTCCGCCCGCCTCGACGGCGCCTCCACCTTCCGGATCTTCTGGCAGATCTGCTGCCCGCTGGTCAAACCGACCCTGGCGGCTCTTTTCGTCCTCGACTTCGTCGCCACCTGGAACGAGTACGCCATGGCCTCGACCATCCTCCAGTCGAGCACGATGGCCACCGTCCCGCTCGCCGTCCAGAGCTTCTCCGCCCAGCACGGCACCGACTACGGCCCGCTCAACGCATTCATCGTCATGACGGCGGTTCCGGTCCTCCTCGTCTACCTGCTGTTCCAGCGCTACTTCGTCTCCGGCGCCTTCACCGGAGCCGTCAAGGGCTGAGGGGCCGGAGGGGGGGCTCGGTGCACGGCGTGATTACGAGCTCCGCCGGGTCCGGATCGGCGAGGCTCTTGACATGAGGAGCGCGTGGGAGCATGATTGTCAACAATCCATTCAATAATGAATTAATATGCAAACAGGCGCGAGCCGTCGCGCCTGCACCGACTCAGAGCAGGGAGGCGCTCGTAGTGGGAACACGCGCAGCGCGCCGTGTGCGCCCTCAGGGCGGCATCACGGCCGTGGAAGTCTCGGCGATCGCCGTCGCCGCTGCGCGCTTCTTCGGCGAGACCGCCATGTCGCCCGAGAATGCCGAGGCCGCGTCATGACCACGCCCTACGTGCTCGCCCTCGACGAGGGCACCACCAATGCCAAGGCCCTCGCCGTCGCCGACGACGGCACGGTCCTCGCCGCCGGAAGCGCCCCCGTGCCCGTGTCCTACCCGCAGCCCGGCTGGGTCGAGCAGGACGCCGAGGCCATCTGGCGCGCCCAGAGCGCGGCCATAGCGGCCTGCTTGGACGGGGTCGGGGGAGCGCCGGAGGGCATCACCATCTCCAACCAGCGCGAGTCCGTCGTGTGCTGGGACGCCCGCAGCGGGCGGGCCCTCGGCCCCGTGCTTGGCTGGCAGGACTCGCGCACGGCCGAGTTCTGCGACTGGCTGCGCTCGCCCGAGCGCGAGCTCTCCGTCGCCGCCGCAACGGGCCTGAGCCTGGACCCCATGTTCTCCGCCCCCAAGATGCGCTACCTGCTCGACCGGGTCGGCGCCGCGATGCCCGACGACGCCCGGCACGCGCGCATCGGCACCATTGACGCCTGGCTCGTGGCCCGCCTGAGCGGCCAGGACTCCTACGTCATCGAGGCGGGCAACGCCTCGCGCACCCTTCTGATGGACCTCGCCACGCTCCAGTGGTCGGAGGAGATGTGCGCGCTCTTCGGCGTCCCGGCCGCGCGCCTGCCGCGGATCGTGGCCTCCAACGCCGACTTCGGCGCCACTGCGGGCCTGGACGCCCTGCCCGACGGCGTGCCGATCGTCGGGGTGCTGGGCGACTCCCACGCCGCGCTGTTCGGGCACGGCTGCCGCACCGCCTCGGAGGGCAAGGCGACCTACGGGACCGGCTCGTCGGTCATGGTGCCCTCCGGGGCCGACCGGTCCGTGCGCCCGGGCGTGTCCACCACGCTGGCGTGGCTGACCGATAGGCCCATGTACGGCCACGAGGGCAATATCGTCGCCTCCGGCACCGCCATGGACTGGACCGCCCGGCTCCTGGGCGTCACCCCCGGGCGCGCGCTCGACGAGCTGGCGGCCGCCGTCCCCGACTCCGCCGGCACCAGCCTCGTACCGGCCTTCACGGGCCTGGGCGCCCCCTGGTGGGACCGCCGGGCCGTCGGCCTGGTCGCGGGCCTGACCGCAGCCACCGAGCGGGGCCACCTCGCCCGCGCGGCCCTGGAGTCCGTCGCCCACCAGATCGCCGACGTCGTCGAGGCCCTCGGGGCCGGCGACCTGACCGTCCTGCACGCCGACGGCGGCGCCACCGCCTCCCGCCTGCTCATGCAGACCCAGGCGGACCTGCTGGGCCGCGACGTCGTCGTGTCGGCGAACGCGGAGGTCTCGGCCCTGGGGGCCGCCCTGATGGGCTTCACCCGTCTCGGCTGGGACCTGCCCGCGCCGGAGGGCGGGGCCGGACGACGCTACCGGCCCGCGCTCGACGAGCCCGCGCGCGCGGCGGCGCGCTCCCGGTGGGGCCGGGCCCTGGCCCGGTCCCGTCTCGTCCCGCCCCGGTAAACGGCCCCAGCCACCCGTCCACTCCCGCACACCCTCACCACCAATATGCACATGGAGATGACTCACTATGTCCGATGAACCCGTCTTCGGAGCCGGCCTGTGGAACTTCGCCACCTACGTGGACCGCTACGCGGTCGACGGCTACGGCGACCCCCGCTCCACCATCGAGCAGATCGAGCTGGCCGCCGAGGTCGGCGACATCAGCTACGTCGACCTCAACTACCCCTTCACCGGCGGGCTGACCACCGCCGACGTCAAGGCCGCCCTGGAGCGCACCGGGCTGAAGGCCATCGGCGTCACCCCGGACATCTACCTGCGCGAGCACCAGATGGGCGCCTTCACCAACCCCGACCCCGCCAAGCGCGAGTCGGCCCGCGCCATCATGCAGGGCGCCGCCGACGCCGTGCGCGAGCTCGGCGCCCGCTACGTCAAGATCTGGCCCGGCCAGGACGGCTTCGACTACCCCTTCCAGGTCGACTACAAGGAGCTCAGCCGCCTCGCCGTCGAGGGCATGCGGGACCTGGCCAGGGCCAACCCGGACCTGAAGCTCGTCATCGAGTACAAGCCGCGCGAGCCCCGCACCCACATGTTCTGGTCCTCCGCGGCCAAGACCGTGCTCGGCATCCAGGCCATGGGCGTGGACAACGTCGGCGTCCTGCTCGACTTCGGCCACGCCCTGTTCGGCGGGGAGTCCCCGGCCGAGGCCGCCCAGCTCCTCATCGACCACGGCCTGCTGTGGGGCATGGACGTCAACGACAACTACCGCGGCTGGGACGACGACATGGTCGTGGGCACCGTCCACATGACCGAGGCCCTCGAGTTCTTCCACACCCTGCGCGTCAACGGCTGGGAGGGCGTGTGGCAGCTCGACCAGTTCCCCTTCCGCGAGGACGTCGTCGACAACGCCAGGACCTCCATCCGCTTCCTCAAGGCCCTGCACCGGGCCCTGGACCGCCTCGACGAGGAGGCCCTCGCCGAGGCGCAGAGGCGCCAGGACCCGCTGGCCGCCCAGCGCCTGGTCCAGGACGCCCTGCTCGGCTGCATGGCCTGAGACCCACAAGATACGGAGACACATCATGAGCTTCCACGTGGACCTTCCCGTCATCGGGCGCACGCCGCCTGGGGCCGGCAGGCAGGAGGTGATCGCTCACCTCAAGGAGGGGGCCCGCCTCATCCGCCGCAAGGACCTGTCCAATGTCGTCAACGCCGGCATGGGGCACATCGGCGGCGAGCTCTCGATCATCGACGTGCTGGCCACGCTCTATCTGCACGAGGCCAACATCACCGCGGACAACCTCGACGACCCGGACCGCGACCGCGTCATCCTGTCCAAGGGGCACGCCGCCAACGCCCTGTACACCACCTTCGCCGCGGCCGGGCTGCTGGACGCGGCCGAGCTCGGCACCTTCGTCCAGCCCGGCTCCCGCCTCAACGGCCACCCCGCCCGCACCAAGGTGCGCGGCGTCGAGGCCAGCACCGGGCCGCTGGGGCACGGCCTGCCCATCGCCGTCGGCGACGCCCTGGCGGCCAGGATCGACGGCTCTCCCAGGCGCGTCTTCGTCCTGACCGGCGACGGCGAGCTCCAGGAGGGCTCCAACTGGGAGGCCCTCATGCTCGCCGCCCAGTTCAGGCTGGACAACCTGTGCGCGGTCGCCGACCGTAACCACCTCCAGCAGGGCGCCACCACCGAGGACACCAATGACCTCGCCCCCCTGGACGACAAGGCCCGCGCCTTCGGGTGGGAGGTCGCCCACGTCGACGCCCACGACCACGGGGCGCTCCTGGACGTCTTCGCGCGCGTCCCGGCCGCCTCCGGGAGACCGACGTTCATTATCGCCCACTCCCACAAGGGCCACCCGATCTCCTTCATGTCCGACTCGGTCCCGTGGCACCACCGGCTGCCCACCGAGGAGGAGGCTACCCGCGCCCTGTCAGAGCTGGAGGCACTCAAGTGAGCACGCGCACCCCCACCCGCACCGTCCCGGAAGCCCCCCTGCACGACTGCCGCAGGGCCTACGCGGCCACCCTGACCGATATCGCCCGGGCCGACGAGCGCCTCGTCATCGTCACCAACGACTCCATCGGCTCGTCCAACCTGGGCGGTTTCCACGAGGAGCTCCCGAGTCGCCTCATCAACGTCGGCATCGCCGAGCAGAACCAGGTCGGCGTGGCCGCGGGCCTGGAGAACGGCGGCAAGATCCCCGTCGTCTCCTGCGCCGGCTCCTTCCTGTCCGCCCGCGCCACCGAGCAGATCAAGATCGACGCCGCCTACTCCCACCGTCACATGCTGCTGTGCGCCCAGTCCCCGGGCCTGGCGTACGGCCCGCTCGGCTCCACCCACCACAGCGCGGAGGACGTGTCGATCATGCGCTCCATCCCCGGCATGACCGTCATCGTCCCCGCTGACCCGGCCGAGACCGCCGGCGCCGTCCGCTGGGCGTACTCCGAGCTCGACGGCCCCGCCTACATCCGCGTCTCGCGCATGAAGGTCCCGGCCCTCCACGGCGAGGACTACGTCTTCACGCCCCGGGCCACCGTCCTGCGCGGGGGCGGCGAAGGTGGCGCGGGCAGCGAGGGCGCGGACCTGACGATTATCGCCAACGGGGTCACGGTGCACCGGGCCGTCGATGCCGCCGACCGGCTCGCCGCCGAGGGCGTGCGCGCCAGGCTCCTGTCGGTCCCCGTGGTCAAGCCGCTCGACGAGGGCGCCGTCCTCGCGGCCGCGCGCGAGACCGGCCGCATCATCACCGTCGAGGAGGGCACCGTCAAGGGCGGCCTCGGTGGCGCCGTCGCCGAGCTGGTGACGGAGCGGTGCCCAGTGCCGGTCAGGAGGATCGGGGTCCCCGACGAGTGGGCCCCCACCGGCTCCGAGGCCTGGCTCATGGACCACTGGGGCATCTCCGCCGACGGCATCATCGCCGTCGCCCGCGAGCTGGTGGCCGGCCCGGCGGCGTAGCGCCCAGACGCCCGAGCAGCGGGAGACGGCGTACTGGCGTCGCCCCCCGCTGCTCAGCCTCTGCGCGGCTCCCGGCGGCCTCCCCTTCCGTCGAGATCGGTTCACTTCCGCGTCGAGATCGGTTCACTTCCGCGTCGAGATCGGTCCGGTTCCGCGTCGAGATCGGTCCGGACCGGGAGCGGCGCCGCGTCGATCAGCTGAAGACGCCGAACCAGTCGATCATCCGGTCCGAGAGCCCTCCGGCCACGGCCAGGGCCGCACCGTCGACGTCGCCATCGGCCACGCGCGGGGTGGGGGAGATGAGGAGTACCCTCCGCTCGCCGTCGTAGGCCGGCCAGGTCGGGATCGTCGCGTTGGCTGGGTCCCCGCTGCGCGCGAAGGCGGCCCACGTCGCCCTCAGGACCCGCGAGACCGCGCGGGCCCCGTCCGTGCCGCCGTTGAGCCCGGCCGCGGCCTCGATGTTGCCGAAGGTCAGGGCGACATCGAGCTCGTGGGGGCTCATGAGCGCGCCGTCCATGGCCGCTGTGCGCAGCAGGTTGCGGTAGCGCCACGTCGGCGCGTGGGCCCCCGTGGCGCGCGCCTCGGCGCCCGCACGTGTGGGCCCGGCGAAGATGCCGTCGGAGACGACCTGCACCGCCAGCTCGTAGGGGCCGATACCGGGGCGGTGCGCCTCGATCGCCCTCACGAGGCGGTCGGCCGTGTCCTCCCCGACGGCGCGGGCCAGCCGGGCGACGACCCCCTCCCGGCCCAGGGCCGTCAGCGCCTCCCGCCGCCCGGACAGGAACAGCGCCGCCTCGGTGTCCATGTCGCCCATGATGAGCGGCTTGTCCCCGCTGAGGGCCACGGAGGCGGCGGAGAAGGGCTGGTGCGGCACCACCACGCCGTCGACCACCGGGCCGAAGTCCGTCATGCCCGTCGCGACCGCCTTGTAGGCGCGCATGAGGTCTGCCAGCGCCAGCCCTGCCAGGGCCTCGGGGCCGGCGTCGTCGGCGAGTCCGGCCGCCGCGCGCAGGCGTCCCGCGGCGGCCAGCGCCTCGGCGGGGGCGAGGGCGCGCACCGCCGTGCCGGACTGGAGGATCGCGCGGTGGAAGAGCGGCTGGGCCGCGGGCATGGCCAGCAGCAGCGAGATCTTCATGGCCCCGCCGGACTGGCCGGCCAGCGTCACGCTGCCCGGGTCCCCGCCGAAGGCGGCGATATTGTCCCGGACCCACTCCAGCGCGGCCACAATGTCGAGCTGGCCGACGTTCCCGGAGACCGCGTAGGGGGAGCCCGGCTCGGCGGTCGGGTCGACCACCTGCATGTAGCCCAGGACGTTCAGGCGGTGGTTGAAGGTCACGACGACCAGGTCGTGCTCGGCCGCCAGGCGGGCGCCGTCGATCGACGGCGAGGAGCCCGAGTTGTCCGAGTAGCCCCCGGAGTGGACCCACACGAGCACAGGCCGGGGCGTCGCCAGCCGGCCCGCATCGCGCGCCCGGGCCGTCGTGCCCGGCGTCCAGACGTTGACGAACAGGCAGTCCTCGGACTCCGGCAGGCTGTCGGTCAGTCCGATCATCTGCAGGAAGGGGTCGGCCGCCCGGTCGGTGCCGGTGTCGGGGTGGTCCTGGGGCGCGGTGGGGCCGAACTCGAAGGCGCCTGCGGGCTCGGTCCACGGCGCGGGCGGGCGCGGCGGGCAGAAGCGGTAGCCGGCCGTGTCCGCCCCGTAGCGGATGCCCTTGAAGGAGGCGACGCCGCCCGCAACCCGGCCGCGCACCGGCCCGTGGACGGTGGTCACGACAGCGGAGTTGTACATGATCCCGGCCTCACTCCTCAAGCCAGTCGGCCAGGGCGGCGAAGGAGGCGAACATGTCGTCGAAGAGCAGGTTGTTGTCGATGCGCCGGTAGCGGCGCATGGGGCGCGTGTCCTGCGGGTAGCGGTAGGTACCGTCCTCGGCCAGCTGCGGCGTGGGCACGACGTCGTAGTAGGAGGAGGAGGCGTCGGGCTCGAAGGTGGTCTGCAGCGAGGACAGGAGCACCAGCGGCTGGTCCCCGAGCACGTAGGTGGCGCCGGGGTGCGCGCCCGTGCCCGCGACCATGGAGCGCACCCCGCCCAGCTGGGCCAGGAGGTAGCCCCCCAGCGCCCCGGCGGCCGCGCAGCCGCGGCGGATGACGGGCAGGGACACGGCCGCCGAGCGGTAGACGTCGCGGGGCATCTGCCAGATGCGGGCGTCGGTCTCGTTGAACACGTACATGGCGGAGGCGACGTCGAGCGCCATGTTGTACTCCAGGGTCGTGGCGCCCTCGGGCGCGTACGCGAGCCCCGCGTGCTCCGAGCCCCCGATCCAGATGAGCGTGAGGCGCTCGGCGATGGCCGGCTCGGACCTGAGGGCGCGGGCGACGTCGCCGAGCGACCCGCCGGCCACCAGATACAGGGGGCGGTCGTCGTCGCGCATGGCCTCGGCGACGATGAAGCGCGAGGCGTCGGTGGGGCCGTCGTGGGCGTCGAAGCCGCGGTCATCGCCGTCGTACAGGTCGACGCCGGTGACACCCATCGCCGCGAGCAGGCCCTCGACGCGCTCACGGCCGGCCCGGATCGAGGAGCCGGTGCGGTTCCAGGCGTCGTCCTCCCTCAGGCGGGAGACGACGACGCCGCGCACCTCGGTGCCCTCGACGAGCAGGTGGTGGGCGAGCTGGAAAAGGTCGTCGGGGTCGCCCGCGAAGTCGTTGTCGACGATGACCCGGGTGCGGGGGCGGACGCCCTCGAGGCGGTCCGCCTCGGGCAGCCAGGGCCGGGTCCCATGGGCCCAGGTCCTGGGGGCGGTGGGGACTGCGGATGCTGTCGGCGTTGTCGGCGTTGTCGGCGTTGTCGGTGCGGCTGGTTCAGCGGTCATGCTGGGCTCCTCATTGTGCGGGTTGCGCGGGTGGGGCGGCGATGCTGCGCGGGGCCGGTGCGACGGTGCGCCCCGCCCCGCACGGCGTGCGGTTACTTGACCTTCTTGACGGGGATGATTGCGACGGCGCTAATGGCGACGGCGATGATCGACATGATGAACAGCGAGCTGTAGCCGGCGGTGAGGGCGACGACCTGGCCGGCGGCGACCGGGGCGAGCATCTGACCGATGTTGGAGGCGACATTGGCCACCCCCAGGTCGCGGCCGGCGGCCTCCTTGTCGGGCAGCACGTCGATGAACAGGGCGACGTCCACGGCCATGTACATGCCGTAGGAGGCGGCCAGCAGGATGAAGAACACGTAGAAGGCCGGGAGCGTGGGCACAAGGATCGGGATGAGCATGATCGCCGCGATGAAGGCCGACGAGCCGATGACGAAGGGCTTGCGGCGCCCGACCCTGTCGGAGAGCCTGCCGGCGACGAGCATCATGAGCAGCTGGCCGGGCAGGGCCGCGGAGGACAGTCCCGCGTAGGTGGTGTTCGCCTCGGCCGCGGACAGGGCCGGCTGCATGTGGGACTGGAGGATGTAGACCACGTAGTTGGAGATGGCGGTGTAGCCGAAGAACATGAAGAAGCGCGCGACCCAGGTCCAGCGGAAGTCGTGGTCGCGCATGGGGACGGCGTAGCCCTTGAAGAAGCCGATCCAGTCGAAGGGGGCGACGTCCAGGTCCTTGGAGGAACGGTCCTTGGCGAGGGTGACGAACAGGAGGGCTCCGACGACCACGGCCAGGGCGAAGACGAAGTAGGTGTTCAGGCCCAGACGGTTCATGAGCAGCCCGGCCACCACGCTGCCGCCGGTGAAGCCGCCCATCATGCCCACGCCGGACAGTCCGGAGACCATGCCGACCCTGTTCTCGGGCACGCGGTCGGCCACGGTGGTCGACAGGGGGGCCTGCATGAAGTTGAGGGAGACCTGGCCCACGGTCCAGAAGACCGTGAGCAGGGCGATCGAGCTGGAGTAGCGCAGGCCCACCATGAAGGTGGCGCCGCCGATGGCGCCCGCCACGATCCAGAAGGCGCGCCGTCCGAGGGCCGAGCGCCAGCGGTCGGAGATGACCCCGACGATCGGCTGGGCGAAGAGCGTGAACAGTGAGCCGATCATCATCATGTATGAGATCGACTTGGCGCGCGCGGCGTCATAGGCGGCGAGCTTGTCGAGCAGGATCTGCTGGTCGGCGGTGGCGGTGGTCGTGCCGGCCTCGATCGACTGCTTGAGGTTGGTCAGCTCCTGGACCGCGTTGACGTCCTGGACGCTCGTGCCGGTGAAGTAGTGCTGGAACTCGATGGTCTGCACGGAGTTGGGCAGCAGGATGAAGGCCATGGCCGCGTAGCAGGAGTACAGGAAGACCGAGGCGATGATGAAGGAGATGAGGTACTGGTAGTAGGGGCGACCGCCGAGGTACTTCGCGGACGTGCCGGGACGTGATGGCTCCTCGAGCAGGGGATCGGGCGCGGTGGTGGACGGGGTGGACATGGGACTCCTTTGACCGATGCCGGAGCGGGGCGGGAGGGCGACCGTCCGGATGATTATCTTTATTCAATAACGAATGAACTGTTTGTGTCAATGAAGCGAGCTGCGGTGGCCCTCGGTGCTCGCGGGGCCGTCGTGTCCGCGCCGTCGCCTGGATGAGCGGTGTCAGCAGGGTGTCCGGACGTCCAGTCCGCTGGTTCTCTCAGGCGGCTGGTGAGGCGAGCGCGCCAATCTCGACGGTGCCTCTCGGGGCGTGCCCCAGCCGTAGTCGCGAGTAGGTTGCTGGGCCTGGCCAGGACGATGCTGGGCGCGACGCCGAGTTCCTCTGCGAGCTGCTCGATGGCGGGTAGTGGCACCTCCAACGCTAGCGCCGGCTCGCCACATTGCGGCGCGCTGGACTCGGGCCTTCGGACGCCGCGCCCCACCGCTGCCTCCTGGTCCTCGCCACCCCCTTCGTCGAGCCGGAGTACGACCGATCTCGACGAAAGCGGCGCGCCCCGGCGCCCGGGTCCGCAGACCCTTGGCCGAGCTCGGTTCGTCTCCGCGCCGGAGTCGGCCCGAAGAGTCCGCCGGGCGCCGCGATCCACCTGCGTTCGCCTCAGGGAGCGGGCCGGGCGGGGCGGGCTCCGGGGCCCGCGGGCAGCAGCTGCTTTGTCCCGTGCCCAGCGGTGATGAAGCCGTGCTTGCGGAGGCGGCTCAGGGGAAGACCCTGGTCTGTTCGTACTGATCCGTGCGATCAGTGCCGATCCTGCGCTACGCCTCCCGGTCGCGGGTCTCGTAGAGGTTCCAGATGTGTGCGGGGACGCCGGTCGCGCTCTGCGGGCGGGTGCCGCGACGCAAAGGTTGACGTTCTGCGATGTGAACGTTCACAATAGGAGTATCCGCCCTGCCGCAAGGAGACCGCACATGACCGCTGCGCCCAGCCCCTTCGAGGGCAAGGAGATCTGGTTCCTCACCGGCTCCCAGGACCTCTACGGCGAGGAGGCTCTCGCCCAGGTCGCCGACCAGTCCCGGCAGGTCGCCGCCTGGCTCGACGACGCCGACGCCGTCCCCGTGCCGATCGTGTGGAAGCCGGTCCTCAAGGACCGCGACGCCATCCGGGCCGCCATGCTGGCCGCCAACGCCGATGACGCCTGCATCGGCGTCATCGCCTGGATGCACACCTTCTCCCCGGCCAAGATGTGGATTGCGGGCATCGACGCCCTGGACGAGCCGCTCCTCCAGCTCCACACCCAGTACTCCGAGCGGCTGCCGTGGTCCACCATCGACATGGACTACATGAACCTCAACCAGGCCGCCCACGGCGACCGCGAGTTCGGCTACCTCCTGACCCGCCTCGGCCGGCGGCGCAAGGTCGTCGTCGGCCACGCCGCCCACCCGGCCACCCGGAACAAGATCGGCACGTGGGCGCGCGCCGCCGCCGGCTGGGACGCCCTGCACCGCACCCGCCTGGTCCGCTTCGGCGACAACATGCGGGGCGTCGCCGTCACCGAGGGGGACAAGACCGAGGCCGAGCTGCGCCTGGGCGCCTCGGTCAACACCTGGGGCGTCAACGACCTGGTCACCGTCGTCGACTCCGTCGAGGAGGCCCGCATCGACGCCCTGGTCGCGGAGTACCTCCAGGCCTACGACGTCGCCGACGAGCTGGCCCCCGGCGGGGAGCGCCACGACTCCCTGCGCTACGGCGCCCGCATCGAGGCCGGCATGCGCCGCTTCCTTCAGGCTCACGGCGCCACCGCCTTCACCACCACCTTCGAGGACCTCGGCGGGCTGCGCCAGCTGCCGGGCCTGGCCGTCCAGCGGCTCATGGCGGCCGGCTACGGCTTCGGCGCCGAGGGCGACTGGAAGACCGCCCTCCTCGTACGCGCCGCCAAGGTCATGGGCCACGGGCTGGCCGGCGGCGCCTCCCTCATGGAGGACTACTGCTACGAGATGACCCCGGGCAGGGAGAAGATCCTGGGCGCCCACATGCTCGAGATCTGCCCGACCCTGACCACCGCCAGGCCGCGCCTGGAGATCCACCCCCTGGGCATCGGGGGCCGCGAGGACCCGGTCCGCCTGGTCTTCGACGCCGACCCCGGCCCCGCCGTCGTCGTGGCCATGTCCGATCTGCGCGAGCGCTTCCGTCTGACCGCCAACGTCGTCGAGATCGTCGGCCCCGACGAGCCGCTGCCCAACCTGCCCGTGGCCCGGGCCGTGTGGGAGCCCTCCCCGGACCTCGCCACCTCCGCCGAGTGCTGGATGCTGGCCGGCGCCGCCCACCACACCGTCATGGACACCGCCTCCGGCCTGGAGGCCTGGGCCGACCTGGCCGATATCGCCGGCCTGGAGCTGGCCGTCATCGACGGCGCCACCACCGCGCGCGCCTTCGCCCAGGCCCTGCGCCTCAACCAGGTCTACCACCACCTGGCCCAGGGCGCCTGATCCGGGGCCGGCGGGCCGTTTTCCGAGGCGCCGCCTCCCGCGCCCTCAGGAGGTGACCGGCGTCCTGACGATCTCGCGGATCACCTTGGCGCTGATCTTGGGGCGGCGGTACGCGTCGGCCAGGCCGTTGGCCTCCTGCATGGTGTCGGTCAGCTGGGTGTAGCAGAAGCCGGCCAGGTGGGGGCTCGCCTGGAGCGCGCCGAAGGTCCGGCGCAGCCGCGCCTCGAAGTCCTCCGGCCCGTCGGCGGTCGTGTAGCCCCAGGTGGTCTCGTCCTCCTCATCCTCCCAGTCCTCGCTCGTGCCGGTTTCCTCGGCGCCTGCAGCGCTCCTGGCACCCCCTGCGCCCGCACTGCTTGCAGCGGCCCTGCCGTTCGTAGCGCCCGCAGCGCCCTCGCCGCCGTCCGTCCGCTCGCCGTCGGGGAGGTAGCGGATGCCGCCGAACTCCGTGACCATCACCGGCGCCTCGCGGTCCACCGGGCCCTGCACCGTGATGCTCCGCCCGGCCGGGCCCAGGCCGGCCAGGAGCGCCTCCAGCCTGTCCTCCTCGGCGTAGCGCAGCGTCACCGCCAGGTCGTCGGCGTCGTAGTCGTGGATCGAGATGATGTCCGAGCAGGTGTGCTCCCAGCCGTCGTTGGAGACCACCGGGCGGGACGGGTCGATCGCGCGGGTGAGGTCGGCCAGCGCCCGGCTGAGGGCCCGCTGCTCGGGGCGGTGGGCGAGGTGCTGCACGCCCCAGCTCTCGTTGATCGGCACCCAGGTGATGATGCTCGGGTGGGAGCGGTCGCGGCGCACCGCCGCTCCCCACTCCGCCACCAGGCGGGTGATCGACTGCGTCGTGAACTCGTAGGACGCCGGCATCTCGCCCCACAGGAGCAGGCCCAGGCGGTCCGCCCAGTACAGGAGGCGCGGGTCCTCGATTTTCTGGTGGAGGCGCGCCGCATTGAAGCCGAGCCGCTTGATCAGGGCGACCTCGTCGCGGCGGGCCCCGTCGTCGGGCGCCGCCAGGTGCGAGTCCGGCCAGAAGCCCTGCTCAAGGACGGCGCGCACGTAGTAGGGGCGGCCGTTGAGCAGGAAGCGGCGGTGCCGGGTGCCCACCGAGCGCAGCCCCAGGTAGGAGGCGACGACGTCGGGCACCGAGCCCGGCGCGACCGTCGCGGCCCGCCCGCCGGTGAGCGGGGCCTTGGCGGGGGCGAGCATGACCTCGGCCCCGATGAGCCGGGGGTGCTCGGGCGACCACAGGAGCTTCTCGTAGTGCTGGCCGTGCACCTGCTCGCGCAGGTCGATGGTCAGCCCCGCCGTCGTCGTCTCCGGCAGCCTCGCCGTCGCCTCGGCCAGCAGGTGGCCCTCGATGGTCAGCCGGGCGGTGATCCGCGAGCCCGCCGGGACCGGGCGCGTCGTGGTCACCGCGAGCTCGACGGCGTCGCAGGCCCTGCTCGGCGTCCAGGCGAGCTCGGCGATCGCGGTGCGCGGCACCGCCTCCAGCCAGACGCTCTGCCAGATGCCTGTCGTGCGCGAGTACCAGATGTTGTGCGGCTCGGGCTGCCAGTCCTGCTTGCCGCGCGGCTGGCCGGCGTCCAGCGGCCGATCCTCGGCCCGCACGACGAGCAGGGCGTCCTCGCCGCCGTCGGGCAGGGCGCGCGTGATGTCGAGGGCGAAGGGCACGTGCCCGCCCTCGTGCTCGCCCACCAGCTGGCCGTCGATCCACACGCTCGCCCGGTAGTCCACCGCGCCGAAGTGCAGCAGCACCCGCTCGCCCTGCGCCGGCCGGCCCGCGCGGACCAGGTCGGCGGTGGCGAGCGTGCGCGAGTACCACACGACGGGGTGGTAGCCGGTGTCCCCGACTCCGGAGCGCTCGCTCTCGGGCGGGAAGGGCACGGCGATGGTGCGCTCGTTGACGCCGCAGGAGGGCCAGTCCCGCTCCAGGCCGGTCTCGTCGTCGTCGTAGGCGAAGCTCCACGGGCCGTCCAGGCTGCACCAGTGGGAGCGGCGCAGCTGGGGGAAGGGATGGCCCCCGGAGGGATCGGCGGACCGGTCCGTGGAGCTGGCGGTGTCGGCCATGGTGCGTCCTTTCGGTCGGATGACGGGTCGTGTCGGCGTGCTGGTCGGAGGCGGCCCTCAGGACCCTGAGGACCCTGAGGGCTCTGAAGGCGTGGGCGATGAGGAGCGGCGGACCGTGAGGGCCGGGGCGACCTCAATGGTGCGCGGCCGGGGGAGCGGGTCCGTCAGTCGCGCCCGGAAGTGGGCCATGGCCGCGGCCGCGGTGGCCTCGGCCGCGCAGGAGACGCTGGTCAGCGGCGGGGTCGCGAAGGCGGCGGTCTCCGTGTCCCCCCGGCCGATGACGACGACGTCCTCGGGCACCCGCGCCCCGCGCCGCAGCAGGGTGCTCAGCGCTCCCGAGGCGATGGCGTCATTGTGGCAGACGACGGCCTCCACGTCCGAGCCCTGGTGCAGGAGCCGCGTGACGGCCTCGACGCCGCCGCGCACGCCGTCGGGCTCGGCCAGCCGTATCACCGCCTGCGGCGGGACCTCCAGGCCCGCCCGCCGCAGGGACGCCTCGCAGGCCTCGGTCCACCGGTCCGCCGGGTCGGTGATGCCCAGGACGGCGGCGCGGCGCCGCCCCAGGCCGCTCAGGTGGCGTGCGACGAGATCGCCCTGCGCCCGCGGCGGGCAGGTGATCCGGGTCAGCCCCGCGGGGCCGTCGTCGGCGATGAGGACGACGGCGTCGTCGGCGTCCTCGTACGCCCGCGCGGCCGGGTCCGTACCGCGCGGGACCAGCACGAGGGCGTCGCACCGGCTGCGCCACGAGCCCTGGAGGAGGGCCAGCTCGGTGCTCCGCTCCGCCCGGGTCAGCTCGAGGACGACCGGGACCGGCTCGGCCGCCCGCATGAGCTCGGCCGCCAGGAGCGCGTAGGTGGGCTGCTGCAGGGTGGGCACGGCCAGCGCGATCGCCCCGTGCCTGCCCGAGCGCAGGGCCGCGGCCCGCGGGTTGACCCGGTACCCGAGCTCCCGCACCGCGGCCAGGACGCGCTCGCGGGTCGCCTGCGAGGCGCCGCCCGTCCCGCGCATGACGTTGGAGACCGTCTTGGCCGACACGCCCGCCAGGTCCGCGACCTGCCGCATCGTCACCTGGGCCGCCACGGCGCGTCACCTCCGATGGTGGAGTCGCGGGGCAGCAGGGCCACGCCCTCGACGAGGGTCCGCACCGGCGCGCCGGCGTCCTCGATCCGCGCGGCCAGCAGGTCCACCGCGTCGTCGGCGTAGGCGCTCAGGCGGGGGGAGACGGTCGTCAGGGAGGGGACGGAGTAGCGGGAGGCCTCCAGGTTGTCGAAGCCGGTGACGGCGACGTCGTCCGGCACGCGCACCCCGGCGCCCGCCAGGGCGCGCAGCGCGCCCAGCGCGAGGCCGTCGTTGAAGGCGATCAGGGCGTCGAAGGGGAGGCCCGAGGCCAGCAGGCGCCTGACGGCCGCCGCGCCGTCCGGACGTCGCCACTCCGCCGAGGCGATGAGAAGGCGCTCGTCGACGGCGACGCCCTGCCGCTCGGCGGCGGTGCGGAAGGCCGTGGCGCGGGCCCTGCCGGCGGCGTGGCTGCGGAGCGCCGGGTCGGGAACCCCGATGACGGCGATGCGCTCGCGGCCCAGGGCCGTCAGGTGCGCCAGCGCCAGGTCGATGCCGCGCTCGTTGTCCATGGTGACGCGGTCAGCCTCGGCGTGCTCGTTCTCGCCGAGGAGGACCAGCGGGCAGCGCTGCGCCTCCTGGGCGAGCGCCCGGGGGGACAGGCCCTGCCAGTACAGGATCACGCCGTCCAGGGCGGTGCTGCGCGCGAAGAAATCCGCCTCGCCCTCGCCCCGCTCCCCGGTCACGCCCATGACGACGGCGAGGCCGCGCCGTCGCGCGCAGGCCGCGATCCGGTCCGCGATCTCGGCGAAGAAGGGCTGCCCGAGCTCGGGCACGGCCAGGCCGATGACGCCCGAGCGGCCGGTGCGCAGGGATCGTGCCGCGGGGTCGGGGGAGTAGCCGGTCTCCTTCAGGGCGGCGGCGACGCGGGCCCGAGTCGCGGGTGACACGCCGGGCTCGTCGTTGACGACCCTGGAGACCGTCTTCGGCGACACGCCGGCGCGTGCTGCGACGTCGGTCAGCGTGCTGGTCATGTGACGAATCCTAACGGGGGGCATGCCGGAGGGCATATTCAACGATGTCTTATGGGCGGGGTTCTCACTTACGCCTGCAATGGCGGCGATGTATTGTATATGACCAGGACTTCAGGTGTTGACAACGATGAATCAGATGGGTGAGCATTGCTCCTGACGGAACGGCCGCCACCCACAGGAGGACCCCATGACGCCTTCGCGCAAGGCCCGCATCTCCATTGATCCCGACCGCCCCATCGGCCGGATCCACCCCCGCGTGTACGGCTCCTTCGTGGAGCACATGGGTCGCTGCGTCTATACGGGCATCTACGAGCCCGACCACCCGAGCGCGGACGAGGCCGGCCTGCGCCGCGACGTCATGGAGCTGGTCAGGGAGCTCGGCGTGACCACTGTGCGCTACCCCGGCGGGAACTTCGTGTCCAGCTACCGGTGGGAGGACGGCGTCGGCCCCGCGGTCGAGCGGCCGCGCCGTCTCGATCTCGCCTGGCACACCACCGAGACCAACGCCTTCGGCACCGACCAGTTCATGGACTGGTGCGCCAAGACCGGCATCGAGCCCATGCTGGCCGTCAACCTCGGCACCCGCGGCGAGAGCGAGGCGGTGGACCTGCTGGACTACGTCAACGGCCGCGCCGACACCGCCTGCGCCAACCTGCGCCGCGCCAACGGGCGCGCCGAGCCCTACGACGTGCGCATGTGGTGCCTGGGCAACGAGATGGACGGCCCCTGGCAGGTCGGGCACAAGAACGCCGAGGACTACGCCCACCTCGCCCTGTCGACGGCCCGCGCCATGCGCATGGTCGACCAGGGGCTCGAGCTGGTCGCCTGCGGGTCCTCCGCCTGGGAGATGCCGACCTTCGGGGACTGGGAGCGCACCGTCCTCGACCTGGCCTACGACGAGGTCGACTACATCAGCCTCCACCGCTACGTCGACCCCGACGCCCAGGACCGCGCCAGCTTCCTGGCCGCCGGCGTGGACCTCGACCGCTTCATCGACGGGGTCATCGCCACCGCCGACGCCGTCGGCGCCAAGCACCGCTCCGCCAAGAGGATCAAGATCAGCGTCGATGAGTGGAACGTGTGGCGCCTGTCGGCCTGGAACGCCGTCGAGCACGGCTTCGCGCCCGACGACTGGCCCGAGGCCGCACCGCGCATCGAGGACGTCTACACCGGAGCCGACGCCCTCGTCGTCGGCGGGCTGCTCATCTGCCTGCTGCGGCACGCCGACCGGGTCAGGGCCGCGAGCCTGGCCCAGCTGGTCAACGTCATCGGGCCCATTATGACCGAGCCCGCCGCGCACGGCGGGAGGGCCTGGCGCCAGACCATCTTCCACCCCTTCGCCATCGCCTCGCGCATCGCCCGCGGCACCGCCTACGACGCCGTCGTCGCCAGCCCCCCCACCCGTACCGAGCGCTACGGCGAGGTCGACCAGCTCGACGCCGTCGCCACCTGGGACGCCGACGGCGCGGGCGCCGGCCGCGGCTGCCTGCTCGCCCTCAACCGGTCCCTGACCGAGCCCGTGGAGGTGAGCGCCGCTCTCGGGGGCCTGGGGGCGAGCCGGGTCGTCGCGGCGCAGATCCTCGCTCCGGACGACCTCGACGCCGTCAACACCGCGGACGCGCCCGACGTCGTCGTCCCGGTGGCGCACCCGGTCGAGCTCGCCGGCTCCACGCTCACCACCGTCCTGCCGCCGGCCGGCTGGCTCGCGGTCGAGCTCGCCTGACCCGCTTCGCGGCCGGGCGCCCTCCCCATTGGTGCAGATCGTTGACAAGGAGGTCAGTGATGAAACGAAGGAAGTGGGCACTGCCGCCGTCAGGAGGGCTGCCCGACGGTCCCAGCAGGCGCAGTCTGCTGGCCGGGGCGCTCCTGGGGGGCGCCTCGCTCGCCTGCGCCCCACTTCTGGGCGGCTGCTCCCCGGCGTCGGCCGGCGGCCGGACCCGGATCCAGCTGTGGCACCTGTTCACCGGCGGCGACGGCGGCGTCTTCCAGTCGATGATGGACGCCGTCGGCCGGCAGAGCCCCGACATCGAGATCGACCCCGTCGTCCTGACCTGGGGCGGGCCCTACTACACCAAGCTCGCCATGTCCTCGGTCGGCGGGCGCTCACCCGACCTGGCCGTCATGCACGCCACCCGGGTCGTCGGCTACGCCCCCGGCGGGCTGCTCGACACCTGGGACACCGACCGCCTGGCGGACCACGGCGTCACCCGGGACATGTTCCCCGACCTGCTGTGGGACAAGTGCCTGGTCGACGGCCGCCTCATGGCCATCCCGCTGGACTTCCACGCATTCCTGCTGTTCTACAACACCGACCTGTGCGGCAGGGCGGGCCTGCTCGACGCCAGGGGCAGGCTGACCGGCCTGGGCTCGCCCGAGGCCTTTCTGGACGCGGGGCGCGCTCTGGCCGAGGTCACCGGCGGCCAGGGCATGTCCTACGGCTACACCGGCGACGGGGCGCAGGTCTGCCGCATGTTCTGGGGCCTGTACGCCCAGACGGGGGCCACCTGCACGCTCACCCCGGGGCAGCCGGCGCAGATCGACCGCGACGCCGCTATCGGGGTCGCGCAGCTGGTGAAGGACATGCTCGACAGCGAGATCGCCGCGCCCGACCTGGACTACGGGGGCGCCGTCGCCTCCTTCTCCACCGGGCGCACGGGCATCACCTTCATGGGCAACTGGGAGCTGCAGTCCTTCCTCAAGGCGGGCGTCCCCTTCGATGCCATGCCCATGCCCGCCGTCTTCGGCACCCCGGCCTCCTTCGGCGACTGCCACGTCTTCGTGCTCCCCCACCAGGCGAGCGTCGATGAGGACAGGCGCGAGGCCGCCTACGAGGTCGTCGCCGGCATGCTGAACGGCTCCCTGGAGTGGGCCGACGGCGGGCACACCCCGGCCAACCTCAGGATCACCGAGTCCGCCGCCTACCGGGCCCTGGAGCCGCAGTCGCACTACGCCGAGGTCATGGGCCAGGCCGTCTTCGAGCCCGCCGCCTGGTTCACCGGCTCCGGCTCGGACTTCCAGTCCCGGGTCTCGGAGGTCATGCAGGCGTGCTGGCTGTCCGGCTCGATCACGCCCGAGCAGGCCGTGGACGGCCTCATCGACCGCCTCAACCACGCCCTGGCCCAGAACCCGCCCGCCTGACAGAGAGGAACCCACTCATGGCAACCAGTGTCTCCGCTCGGCTCGAGCGCGACGCCGCCTCCGCGCGGACGGTCAGGCGCCTCGGCTCGGGCCTGCCCTTCCTCGCGCCCTTCATCCTGGTGGCCCTCATCTTCCTCGTCATCCCCGTCGCCTACGGGCTGTGGCTGTCCTTCACCGAGCAGTCGCTCATGGGCAACGGCGGCTGGATCGGCCTGGGCAACTACGCCGAGGCCATGGGCGACGCCACCATGTGGACCACCCTGTGGCACACGATCCTGTTCACCGTGATGAGCACGATCCCACTGGTGCTCCTGGCCCTGGTCATGGCGCTGCTGGTCTACATCGGCATCCCCGGGCAGTGGTTCTGGCGCCTGGCCTTCTTCGCCCCCTACCTGCTGCCCGTCGCCGTCGTCGTCCAGGTCTGGACCTGGTTGTTCAACTCCGACGTCGGCTTCGTCAACTACTGGCTCCAGCAGCTCGGGCTGGACGCGGTCGGGTGGCTCACCGACGTCGATGTCGCCATGTGGTCCATCGTCATCCTCACCGTGTGGTGGACGGTCGGATTCAACTTCCTGCTCTACCTGTCGAGCCTGCAGGCGATTCCCGACCTCCTCTACGAGGCCGCCGAGGTCGACGGCGCCGGCTTCTGGCGCAAGCTGTGGTCGGTGACCCTGCCCCAGCTGCGCGGCACCACGGTCCTGGTGGTCACCCTCCAGGTCATCGCCTCCTTGAAGATCTTCGACCAGATGTTCATCGCCTTCTCCGGAGGCTCCGGCCCCGAGGGCTCGACCCGGCCGATCCTCCAGTACATCTACGACACCGGATTCACGAACTACCGGATGGGCTACGCCTCGGCGATGTCCTACATCTTCTTCGCCGTCATCATCCTCGTCACGGTGGCCCCGCGACTTATCGCCCGCACCCGGAAGGACACGTCCAATGAGCGCTGACATCCTTCTCCAGCTCCGCAGCCATCGCACCCGCTCGCGGGCCGAGCGCCGGGCGGAGACCAGGCGCACCCGCGGCCTTCTGCTGGGCCGCAGCCGGGCGGCGCGCGCGGTCGCCTTCGCGATCCTCGCGCTGCTCGCCCTCGGCTGGCTGCTTCCGCTGGCCTGGGCGGTGGACACCTCGTTCAAGACCGAGGTGCAGGCGCAGTCCCTTCCGCTGAGGTGGCTGCCCGACGGCGGCTTCACCCTGGAGAACTATCGGATCGTCTTCTCCCGCGGCGAGGTCTTCACCTGGATGTGGAACACGCTCCTGGTGGCCTGCCTGGTCACGGCGCTGACCGTCGTCATCTGCGCGCTGGCCGGCTACGCCTTCTCCCGCACGGTCTTCAAGGGGCGCAGGCTCCTGTTCGCCGCCACCATCGCCCTCATCATGGTGCCCGGCCAGATCCTCATTGTCCCGCTGTTCAAGGAGATGGTCCTTCTGCGGGCCGTCGACACCTTCGCCGGCATCATCCTTCCCCAGACCATCGCGCCGATGATGGTCTACATCTTCAAGCAGTACTTCGACCAGGTGCCCCAGGAGATCGAGGACGCGGCGCGCGTGGACGGCGCCGGGAACTGGAGGCTGTTCTGGAACGTCATCCTGCCGACCTCCCGGCCCATCGTCACCGCGGTGGCGATCTTCGTGTTCATCGGCGCGTGGAACAACTTCATGTGGCCCTTCATCATCACCAACAATCCCGACCTGATGACCCTGCCGGTCGGGCTGTCCACGGTGAAGAACGCCTACGGGGTCATCTACGCCCAGACCATGGCCGCGGCCGTGATCGCCGCCCTGCCCCTGACGATCCTGTTCATGCTCTTCCAGCGCCAGATCATCAAGGCCGTCGCCACGACGGGTCTGGGAGGCCAGTGAGCCGGCGGGGCCGCCGGCCCTCGCCCGGCCCTCGCTCGGCCCGCGCGGTCGCAGGTCCGCTCCACGCTGTCGGACCCGGTCGCGGTCGGGCCCCGAGGTTGCAGGTCCGCCCCTCGGGCGCGGACCCTGGTCGGCCCAGAGCCTCTGGATGTCCCCGAGGATGAGGTCCGCCCCTCGGGCGCGGACCCTGGAGGACCGACTCCGGGCAGACGGGGCCCTGGGGCGCGCGGCATGCGCCGGCCGGGAGCCATGGACCGATCTCGGTGCGGAACCGGACCGATCTCGGCGAAGGGGGGCGGCCGGCGCCGGGCGGTCCCACGGCGAGCGCGCACCGGCCCGGTGCCGTACGGTAGGCCGTATTGCGCGGGAGCGCACCCGCCGCTACCTCGACCACCACCTTGGACGGCACGCATGATCAATGGAGAACTCATCGACCTGACCGCCGGCGACTACGCGGCCCGCATCGCCACTGCCGGCGCCACACTCGTCCACCTGCGCAAGGCGGGTGACGACCTCATCATCCCCTTCGACGCCGAGGCCTCGCTGCCCGGGGCCTGGCAGGGCAAGACCCTGGCGCCGTGGCCCAACCGGATCGTCGGGGCGCGCTACACCTACTGGGGTGCGAGCTACCTGGTGCCCTGCAACGAGCCCGAGACCGGCTCGGCCCTGCACGGCCTGGTGGGCTGGGCCGACTTCGACGTCGTCGCCACGGGCGAAGGAACCCGGGCCGGGGCCGCCGGCGGCGGCCCGGCGAACCCGGCGCCGTCGGTCGCGCTCGAGCTGACGCTGCCGGGCTCGTACGCCTACCCCTGGAGCCTGCGGGTCGGCGTGCGCTTCTCCCTGGACGCGCGCACCGGGCTGACCGTGACGGCCACCACCACCAGCCTCGGGGCGGGCGCGTCACCGGCACCGGGCGCCGTCGGCGCCCCCGAGGCCGATGGCCGCCTCGCGCCGGCTCCCTACGGCGTCTCCTTCCACCCCTACCTGACCCGGTCCGTCCCGCTGGACGAGTGCATCCTGCAGGTGCCGGCCGCGCGGGTCCTCGACGTCGATGGGCGCATGGCGCCGGCCGGCGAGCGCGACATCACCGGCACCGACTGGGACTGGCGCGCCGGCCGCCTGGTGAGGCGGATCGCGACCGACAACGCCTACACGGGCCTGCCCCAGGGCCCCTGGGAGGCCCGCCTGACCGGTGGAGAGGCGGGCCGCACCGTGGTCATGAGCGCCGAGGCGCCGTGGGTGCAGATCTACACCGCCGAGCACCTGGGGCGCCGGGGCGTCGCCGTGGAGCCCATGACCTGCCCTCCCGACGCCTTCAACAGCGGGCGCGACCTGGTCGAGCTTCAGGCCGGACAGTCCCACTCCTTCGCCTACTCGCTGCGCGAGGAGGAGTGAGGCCCTTCCGCGGCGGTCGGCGACGCGGCTGACCGGCCGCCCGAGGCGCAGGAGGTAGTCATGGCCGGCGGCGAGCCGGGGCGGCGACCCGGGATGATGGACGTGGCGCGGCTGGCGGGAGTGAGTCACCAGACGGTCTCCCGCGTGCTCAATGCGCCCGACTCGGTGCGCCCGACCACGCGCGAGAAGGTCCAGGCGGCCATCGCCCGGCTGGGCTACCGCCGCAATATGGCGGCTCGGGCACTGGTGACCGACTCCACGCGCACCATCGGGGTCATCACCGCCGGCTCGCGCTACTTCGGACCGGCCTCGGCGGCGGCGGCCATTGAGGCCGCGGCCCGCCGGGAGGGCTACGCCACCGTCGTGGCCGCCCTGACCCGGGGATCGGGCGACGAGGTCGCCGAGGCGCTCGACTTCCTCGTCGGTCGAGGCGTGGACGGGATGATCGCCGTGGCCCCCCGGGCGCACATTGCGACCGCGGTCGAGCGGGCGGCCCGGGCGGTCCCGCTGGTGGTGGTGGCCGACGGCTTCCCGGCCGGTGGGCGGATCCACGTCGTCTCCATCGACCAGGAGCTCGGGGCGCGCATGGCGGTCGGACACCTCCTGGGCGGCGGGTGCCGGTCCGTGGCCCACGTGTGCGGACCACCGGACTGGTTCGACGCGGCCGCCCGCATCCGCGGGTGGCGGGCCGCCGTGGAGGACGCCGGGGCGCCGTCGGGCGACCTGCTCGAGGGGGACTGGACTCCCGAACGGGGCTATGCCGCCGGTGCGGAGCTCGTGGCGCGCGGACTTCCCGACGGCGTCTTCTGCTCCAACGACCTCATGGCGCTGGGCGCGCTGGCCGCGCTGCGCGACCGGGGGATCCGCGTGCCCGCGGACGTGGTCGTGGCCGGTTATGACGACGTCGCCGGAGCGGCCTTCTTCTCGCCGCCGCTGACCACGGTCCGCCAGCCCTTCGACGAGCTCGGGCGGCTGTGTATGGAGGTGCTGCTGGAGGCGATCGGCGGTGCCGCGGGGACGGCCCACTCCATCGCGCCGACCCTCCAGGTGCGCCGCTCCAGCGAGTGAGGGCCGGCCCTCACTCGCTCAGGCCCGGTTGGCGAAGCGCTCCAGCAGCGTGGCGTCCCCGCCGACGACGAGCACGTCCTCGGCGCTGACCAGGGTCTCGGCCGCCGCGTACTCGAAGGGCTCCCCGGGGCTCATGAGGCCGAAGACCGTGATGCCGTAGCGCGAGCGGATCTTGGACTCGCCGATGGTGAAGCCGTGCAGCTCGGCCGGCGGGCGCATCTTGACGATGGTGAAGCCGCCCTTCTCCATCTCGATGTAGTCCAGCATGCGGCCGCTGACCAGGTGGGCGGCGCGCTGGCCGGCGTCGAACTCGGGGTAGACCACGTGGTGGGCGCCGATGCGGCGCAGGATGCGGCCGTGCGCCCGCGAGATCGCCTTGGCCCAGATCTGCGGTGTCTCCAGGTCCACGAGGTTGCCGGTGATCAGGACACTCGCCTCCAGGGAGGTGGCCACCCCCACGACCGCGGTGCCGAACTCGGTGGCGCCCACCTGCTCCAGGGCCTCCATGTCGGTGGCGTCGGCCTCCACCAGGGGGATTCGGCCAGTCCACTGGCGCACGATCGTCGGGTTGGACTCCACGGCGAGGACCTCCCGGCCGAGCCGGTCCAGGGTCGCCGCTACAGCGGATCCGAAGCGCCCCAGCCCGATGACGAGGGTCGAGTCGGTGCGGTCGACGGGAGCTGCCATGGGTTCTCCTGCGCGGTACGGCGAACGGCCGGGCGGAGCGCCGCGGCCCGGTGCCCACCGTAGTGCAGGCGCGGACGCGGGGCGGACCGGGCGGGCCGGGAGCCCCGACGTCGACTGTGGAGGTACGTTCGCGTTCTGGCGCGCTCCACGCGGGCGCCCGGATACTGCGCTCCACGCGGACGCCCGCCCGTCCCCGCACCCGTTACCCCTCACCGAGATCGGTTCATTTCCGGCTCGAGATCGGTCCGTTTTCGCGTCGAGATCGGTCCGCGGGGTCTACTGATCGCCCCGGCGTTAGTCATCTCGACGACTGGCTACAGGGTGGGGGAAGCGATCTTCCCGCGTGCTTCCAAGACGGTCGACTGCCCCGAACACCGTGAGAATCGGCGCGATTCCAGGTCTTGCGGTGCGGGCCGGATGGCGCGGGGGCGCTGAAGACGCGCCGGACGATCACTGTCCGAGGCGCGGCGTCGGGCCGGCGGGCGTCGGGCCGGCGCTCCGAACCGATCTCGGTGCGGAACTGGACCGATCTCGGTGCGGAACTGGACCGATCTCGAGCCGGAATACGACCGATCTCGGCGCGGAGGGGCGCGGGGCGGGCCCGGCATGCGCCGTGGTCGGAATCAGTCGGCTAAGTGGCCTGGTGGCGACGGGCCCGCAGAACGGCGGCCGCAATGAGTAGCGCCGCCACGACTGCGAGGATGCAGGCCATGAGGAGGAATCCGCCGCTGTAGGCGCTGATCTGCGCGCGGTCGGCCAGCTCGGCGGTCAGCCTGGCGACGATCGCCCGTCCGGCGTCGGAGTCCGGGGTCGCCTGCGCCTGGCTCAGCGCGCTCATGGCCCGGGCCCTGGTCTGCTCGGCGTGCCCCTCGACATAGGCGCTCACGTGCCTGCTCGCGTAGGTCGACAGCAGGGCGACGCTCAGCGAGGCGCCGATCTGCTGGGCGACTGTGAGAACCGCCGAGGCGAGACCGGTGTGGGAGACGGGAACGCCCCGGGTGCCCGAGTTGAACGTGACCGGCATGACGAAGCCGATCCCCACGCCGAGGACCATGATCCCGGGTACGACTGCCCCGGCGTAGCTCGAGTCGGGGCCGATCCGGGACAGGAGGACGGAGGCCGCCGCCTCGATCGCGATGCCCAGGGGCAGCGTGCCGCGCGTGCCCAGGCGGTGGAGGAGGCGCTGCCCGGCCAGCGGCGCGGTGACCACGAGGGCGCCGATCATGGGCAGGAAGGCGACGCCGGTCCGCAGGGGCGAGTAGCCGAAGTGGTTCTGCAGGTAGTAGGTCAGGTAGAGCGCTCCGCCCATCTGGGTCGCGCCGACCGTCGCCGCGCCGACGTAGGAGGCGGCGCGCGCGGGCCGGGAGACGATCCACAGCGGCAGGGTGGGGTCGGAGGCGGCGCGCTCCCTGACCAGGAACGTCAGCGCCAGCACGACCGCGGCTGTGAGCCAGCCGATGGTCGGGGCCGATCCCCAGGAGGTCTGCTCGGCGCGGTCCAGGCCGAACACCGCGCTGAAGCAGGCGGCGCAGCCCAGGACGAGGCCGAGCGGGTCGGGCAGGGCCGGTCCCTCGCGACGGACGCTGGAGGCGGGCAGGCCGCGCAGGCCGACGAGGAAGCCGATCAGGGCGATCGGCACGTTGACGTAGAGCGACCAGCGCCAGCTGAGCCAGTCCGTGAGCGCCCCGCCGATCAGGAGCCCGGCCGCGGCCCCGACGCCGCCCGTGGCGCCGAAGAAGGCGAAGACCCGCCTGCGTCGGGGCCCCGCGGGGAAGGCGGAGTTGAGCAGTGACAGTGTCGTCGGGCCGAGCAGGGCGGCGAACGCGCCTTGGGCGGTGCGGGCGGTCACCAGCACGGGGAAGGAGGACGCCGTGCCCGCGATGAGGCTCGCGGTGGCGAAGCCGGCCTGTCCCAGCCAGTAGGAGCGCCGAATGCCGATGACGGTGGTCAGGCGCCCGCCGAGCAGGACGAGGCCGCCGTTGGCGAGGGTGTAGGCGGTGATGGCCCACGGACGCTGGGAGGACGTCAGCCCCAGATCGGCCTGCATGCTGGGCAGGGCGATCGCGATGATCGTCATGTCGAGAACGATCATGAGCTGGGTGATCAGGGAGCCGGCGACGAGGGCGCGCTCCCGGGAGCGCGGGGTCGAGGACGGGCGCGGTGCGCGGCCGCGCACCGCGGTGGTTGCTGTGACGGGTGCAGGAGACATGAGCACCTCCATATCGAAACACTCGTTATTGTTTGTGATGCTGACCGTAGTGCCCGGAGTCGCCCACGTCAAAACGGTCGTTTCGTTTTGTGGAGGCGGTGTGACGTCCGGCATTCGCCGGGCCGCCGTATCCTGGTGCCATGCCCCGTGTCACGCAGTCGTACCGAGACCAGCAGACGGCAAGGATCCTGGCGGCGGCGGCGGTCTGCTTCGCCCGACAGGGCTTCGACGGCGCCTCGATGGACGAGATTGTCGCCGAGGCGGGCATGTCGTCGAGCACCGTCTACCGGTACTTCCCGGAGGGGAAGCGCTCGCTGGTGCGCGCCGTCATCGTCAGGGCCATGGACCCGGTCGTGGAGTGGATCACGGCGCTGGCCGACCTTGACGAGCTCCCGGGCCTTGAGGACGTCTTCGTGCGCGCGGTCGAGCACTCCTGGGTCTTCGGGCGGCCCTTCTCGGGCCCTGTCGAGGGGGCCGACGGCGCCGGGGCCGGCGAGGCCGACGGCGTCGGGGCGGACGAGTCCTCGTCGGAGACCGGTCAGATCAATCTCATGATCGGCGTGTGGGCGGAGCTGGCGCGGCATCCGGACCTGCGGGAGGCGTATGCGGCCAGCTACGCCCGCGTGCGCGCCGAGATCGCCCATGTGGTTCGTCGCTGGCAGTCCAGGGGCGTCATCGCGCAGGGCATCGATCCCGATGAGGCGGCCGCCGCCGTCCACAACGCCGCCGTGGGGCTGGTCATTGAGCGGACCGTCGCCGGCGAGCGCGGCCGAACCGATGCGGTGACGACGGCCCGCGCGGTCGCGCGCCTCCTGAGCGCCTGAGTCCCGCCCTCCTCACTGCTCGGGCGGGTCGGGGCGCGGCGAGCGCTGGAGGTCGGAGTCCGAGAGCCTGGCCAGCATGAAGGCGTTGTCCATCTCGCGCTCGTCGCCCAGGCCCCGGTAGGCCTGACCCACGATCTGCCAGTACTCCTTGAGGTCGTAGTCGGAGGCGTCGGCGAACTCGTACAGGGTGCCGGCGAGCTGCGCGGCGTGCAGGCACTCCTCGTACTGGTGCGCCAGCAGGTGCCTGACGGCCGCGGACACGAGGCTGCGGGCCGGCCCGTAGGTGATCAGGTCCACGCGCAGGTCCGCCTGCTCGGCCCGGCTGCGGCCCGCCATGGCGGTGGTCCTGGCGCGCATGGCCAGTCGAGCGCCGTCGTCGTACATGCCCTGCGTGATGGCGCGCACGGACAGCGAGCGCAGCCGCAGCGTCTCCGGGCTGGAGACCTCTTCCAGGATGTCGTCGTACCACATGGCGTCCTCACCCGATGAGCGGGCGCTCGGCGGGCATGCGGATGACGCGGCGGCGCTCGCGCATGGCCAGGGCCGTCGCCGCTGTCATGGTGCCCACGCGCCCGACGAACATGAGCACCACGATGAGGTACTTCGCACTGGTCGGCAGCATCGGCGTGATCCCGGTGGACAGCCCGACGGTCGCGAAGGCGCTGACCACCTCGAACAGGACGCGGTCCAGCGTCAGGTTGGTCATCTCCAGCATGAGCAGCGTCGCGGTGCCGATGATGGAGGCCCCGATGAAGGCCACGGCCACGCTCAGGCGCACCGTCGACAGCGTGATGCGCCGCCCGAAGGCCTCGATGTCCTGGTCGCCCCGGGCCTCGGCGGCGATGGCCAGCAGCAGGACCGCGAAGGTCGTCACCTTGATGCCGCCGGCCGTGGAGGCCGACCCGCCGCCGACGAACATGAGGGCGTCCTGGAGGAACCAGGTTGCCTCGCGCATGTGCTCGGGCGCGATCGTGGTCAGCCCCGACGAGCGCGCGTTGACGCCGTTGATCAGCGCTGTCAGGAGCTTGCCGCCGGTCGGCAGCGCGCCGTAGGTACGGGGGTTTGTCCACTCGAAGGCGGCGATGGCCAGCGCGGAGACGGCCGACAGGGCGGAGTAGGTGGACAGGGTCAGCTTGGTGTGCAGCGTCCACTGGCGCGGGCGGCGCAGGTGGCGCATGACGTCCAGGATCACGGGGAATCCGACGGCGCCCACGAAGGTGCCCACCGCGATCGGCAGGCCCATCCACCAGTCCGTCGCGTAGGGCGCCAGGCCCCCGGGCATGACGACGAAGCCCGCGTTGTTGAAGATGGACAGCGCCATGAAGAACGCGTACCAGCAGGCGTGCCCCAGGTCGAGCCCCAGGGACAGGAAACGGGGTAGCAGGACGAGCGCCAGCAGGCTCTCCGCGCCGATGGCGGTGTACATGACCGCCCGCAGCAGGGCGGCGACGTCGCCCAGGCGGGACTGGTTCTCACTGGCCGCGAGCATCCGCTGGGTCAGGCCCACGTGGCGGGACACGGCGAATGACAGCAGCGAGGCGAGCGTCATAATGCCCAGCCCGCCGACGGCGGCGCCCATAATGATGACCGCCTGGCCGAAGGGCGACCAGTAGGTCGCGGTGTCGACGGTCGTCAGGCCGGTGACGCACACCGCCGAGGTCGCCGTGAACAGGGAGTCGATCGTGTCGGCGCGGTGGTTGTCCGCCGTGGCCACGGGCAGGCTGAGCAGAGCCGTGACCACCGCGATAATGCCGGCGAAGACGACGACGGCCAGGCGGGCGGGCGTGAAGCGCGCGGCCCGGGCCAGGCGGGCGCGCAGGTCCCACCGCTCCAGGAGCGCCAGGAGACCGGAGGACTCGCGCCCGGTGGGGCTCTGGGGGGCGGCGGGGGAGGGGGGAGTCGCGGCCGGCAGGAGGGCGGAGCGCCGTCGGCGCCACCTGGCGAAGGCCGGCATCGGGGCGTGCCAGTGCCGGGGCGCGGAGGCGCGCGCGCCCTCCTCCCCGCGGGGGCGCGGGGAGCCGGTGCGTCCGGGGTGGCGGTGCGAGGGGGGCACAAGGCTATTCTTGTCCGCACTGCCCGACGGCGGTAAACCGCGCCACGCCCCGGCGCCCGCAGCCGGGCGTCGTCGTAACCAAAATGTGATATGCGACGCGTGTGGCTCCTGTGAGAGGAAATGACCTATGCGTCGCGAGAGGCTCAGGTTATATTGTGCACGGGGCCGCGGCTGCGCGGTCCCGCGCCGCGGAGGCAAGACCGCTGCGCCACCGACATCCGACGACGGGAAACTCACGACCCATGGCACCGGGCATCCCTTCTCCCTCCGGCGCTTCGAGCGCCCCCTCCTTCCTCACCGTGGCTGAGGTCGCCAGCATGCTGCGCGTCTCCAAGATGACGGTCTACCGCATGGTCCACTCCGGCGACCTGCCGGCCATGCAGGTCGGCCGATCCTTCCGCGTGCCCGAGCGCGCCGTCCGGCAGTACCTGTCTGCCGGGCTGGGTGACTGGGGACACGAGGAGTCGGAGTCGACGGGCTCCTGATACCCGCTAGACTCACGCCAGTCACCAGTGTGGTCGGAGCACGGGCTGTCTGCGGGCAGCCCCGCCTCCTGGCCGCTACGCTTACTCGTGCTCGCTCATGCCCGCTCGGCCCCCGGTCGGCGTCGGCGGCTGATGCCGACACGTGGTCGAGCCCCCGGATGCACCACAACTAGGAGTCCCCATGGGATCTGTCATTAAGAAGCGCCGCAAGCGCATGGCCAAGAAGAAGCACCGCAAGCTGCTCCGCAAGACCCGCCACCAGCGCCGCAACAAGAAGTGATGATCGCCCCGTCGTGATCGCAGGCTCCGCACTGCGCCACGCGGGGCGCTCTTGTGCCCGAAGGCCAGCCGGGGCCGCCACCGCCCGCCCGATCCCAGGAGTCAGTCATGAGCCAGTCCGACGCACCCAGCCCCCCCGGCCCTCATGAGCCGCTCACCGAGGACGAGATGTGCGCCATGCCCCTGTCCGTTCACGCCGATCCCGCCGACTGGCCCGCGCCCGTGGAGGCGCTCGGCCGGGTCCCGGGCGGGCGGACGCCGACGACGGCGCCCGACCTGGCCGAGCTGACGACCCTGCGCGTGGGCGGACCGGTGGGCCGCTACGTCGAGGCTGCCGGCGAGGCCGAGCTCATCGACGTCGTCAGGCGGGCCGACGCCGAGGGCATCCCCCTGCTCGTGATCGGCGGCGGGTCCAACATCCTGGCCGCCGACGCCGGCTTCGACGGCATCGTCGTACGGGACGCGCGCACCGAGGTCGAGCTTGTGTCCGACAGCGCCTGCGGCGGTGTGCAGATCACCGCCACCGCGGGCGCCACCTGGGACGACCTCGTGCGCCGGGCGGTCGCCTCCCACTGGGGCGGCTTCGCCCCGCTGTCGGGAATTCCCGGCACCGTCGGCGCCGCCCCCGTGCAGAACATCGGCGCCTACGGCACCGAGGTCGCCGAGCTCCTCGCCTCCGTGCGCGCCTGGGACCGCGCCGCGGGGCGCACGGTCCACATCCCCCTGTCCGAGCTGCGCCTGACCTACCGGGACTCCGCCCTCAAGCGGTCCCTGACCGACCCGGACGTCGGGGCGGGCCGCACCTGGGGCCCGACGGGCCGCTGGGTCGTGCTCTCGGCGACCTTCCACGTCCGCCAGGCCTCCCTGTCCGCCCCCATCGCCTACCGGCAGCTGGCCGGGGCGCTCGACGTCGACATGGGCGCCCGCGTCGATGCCCGCGAGGTGCGCGAGGCGGTCCTGGCGCTGCGACGCTCCAAGGGCATGGTGCTCGACGCCGCCGACCACGACACCTGGTCCGCCGGCTCCTTCTTCACCAACCCGATCCTCACCGCGGCCGAGGCCGAGGCCCTGCCCGAGGGCGCCCCCCGGTTCCCTGTGACCGACCGCACCCGGGTCGTCGCCGGTCTCCAGGACGCCCCCGTCGTCGACGGGCTGGTCAAGACCTCGGCCGCCTGGCTCATCGACCACGCCGGCTTCCCCAAGGGCTTCGCCGCGCCCGGGGCGCACGGGCGGGCGAGCCTGTCGACCAGGCACGTGCTCGCCCTGACCAACCGGGGCGGCGCCACCGCGGCCGATGTGGTCGCCCTACGCGATACGGTCATCGCCGGGGTCCGCGAGCGCTTCGGAATCACCCTCGTGCCCGAGCCCGTCGCCGTGGGGTGGTGAGGCCGACCGCCCACCGTGTCTCCGCGTCTCCGCGCAGCACCGCGCGACCCTCGTCACCCTCTCCGCAACCTCTCTGCACCACCGACTCGGCCGCCCCGCGCCGCAGGCTCACAAGGCCGCGATCGGGTACGACGCGAGCGCCGTCGCCAGGCCCTGGGCCTCCCTCCCCGTCCCACTACCCCGTCTCTTCCGAGGAGATATTCCGATGAGTACGCGCGTCATGTCCCTTCTCCCGGCGTTCATGCGCCGGGGCCGCTTCCTCCCCTTCCTGGTCGTCGCCCTGTCCGGGCAGGTCCTCTACAGCAGCTTCGAGTCCTTCAAGAGCTCCTTGATGATCCCCCTGCAGGAGACGCTGGGAATAACCCAGACCCAGTTCGGCCAGCTCATGACCTACCTCGGACTGGCCATGTTCCTGTACGTGCCCGCGGGCTGGGTGAACAACCGCGTCCGAGTGCGCACCATCATCCTGTGCGGCATGGTGTGGAGGCTATTCACCTATCTCATCCTGTTCGTGCTCATCCCGCCCTTCAGGGTCATGGAGGCCATCGCGATCTCCTGGGCGGTCGTCGATGCGATCATCTGGCCCGCCGTCGCCAACGGCGTGTGCATCCTGTCGGCGGACCAGGACCGCAAGGGCAAGGGCATGGCCATGGGCATGCTGGAGGCGGTCCGCCGGTTGGCCGAGTTCGGCCTGAACGGGATCGTCATCGTGGCTCTCGTCCTCTTCCCCGAGTCGGCGACAACGACCGTCATGCGCACCTTCGCCATCATCTACGCCCTGCTCCTGATGCCCATGATGCTTGCCGTGGCGCGCTACGTCCCCGACACCAGGATCGCCACCGAGGAGCACGTCTCGCACTCGGTGGCCGCACTCAAGGGCCTGCTGCACGTGCTCGCCCTTCCCCGCATCTGGCTCGCCGGTGTCGCCGCAATGGCTGTGTACTGGTGCGACATCAACCTCATGTACATATCCGCCCCGTTCCTGAAGCAGGTCTTCAACGCCTCCACCACCGTGGCGGCGGCCTTCGGCATCTTCAATGTGGGGCTGATCGCCATGGTCGCCGGACTCGTCTCGGGAGTCGTGGCCGACTACGTCTTCAGGTCGTCCACCAGGATGATGATGGTCGCGCTGGGCATTGTCACAGTGGGGTGCGCCATTATCCTCATGCTCCCGATCGGCGACGAGTCCAGCAGGCCGGCCCTCATCGTGCCGGTCGTCGGGCTGCTCATTCTGGTGGCGCTGGCCACCTTCCTCGGCAAGTCCGTCATCCTGGCGCCGATCGGTGAGCTCGAGCTGCCCGAGGAGATCGACGGCTCCGCCATGGCCGTGGGGTCCCTGCTGGCCTACGCCGCGATCCTGTGGGGCTACAACCTCAACGGCCGTATCATTGACGGCTGTGCGGGCGGCGACCCGGCTCCGGGGTACCGGATCATCTTCATGATCACCGGGACCGCTGCGGCGGTCGGCTGTGTCACCGCGGTGATCCTGGACCACGTCAACCGCCGCGCGACCGCCCTTCCGCTCGCCGCGGGCGGCGGCGAGCGGAAGGCGGGACCGATCTCGGCGCGGAGCTGAACCGATCTCGCGCCAGAAGTGAACCGACCTCGACGGAGGGAAAGGAGAGGCGCATGCCGGCTCCTCGTGATTGGGCGCCGGCGCGCCCCGGCCGCAACGTCCCGTGTATTGAGCGCGCGGTGCTCGCCCATCGCGGGCTGCCCTCGGCCGCGCCCGAGAACACCATGGCGGCCTTCCGAGCCGCCGCCGACGCCGGGGCGAGCTGGATCGAGACCGACGTCGACCTGCTCACCGACGGCACGCCCGTGCTCATCCACGACACCGCCCTGGAGCGGACCACCGACCGCGGCGGCAGCATCTACGGGCTGCGGGCCGCGGACCTGGAGCACATTGACGCCGGGCGCTGGTTCGGCCCCGACTTCGTCGGCGAGCGCCTGCCCACGCTGGAGGCCTTCCTCGACTTCGTCAACGAGCGTGGCCTCAACGCCAATATCGAGCTCAAGGCCAACGAGCAGGGGGCGGCCCGCAGCATCGAGCTGGTCGACGCCCTCGCCGCGGCCCTGGGGCGGCTCGACGCGGGCAGGCAGGTCCTCGTGTCCTCCTTCAGCCAGCCCCTGCTCATGGCCTTCCACCAGCGACACCCCCAGTACGCCACCGCCGTCCTGTACGAGTCGGCGACCATCCGCCCCGACTGGCGCTCGGTCGCCGAGCTGTGCGGAGCCGTCGCGATCCACCCCGAGGACGCCGGCCTGACCGAGGCGATGGTGCGCTCCGCCCGCGCGGCCGGCTACGGCGTCAACGTGTGGACCGTCAACCGGCCCGACCGCGCCAACCAGCTGTTCAACTGGGGGTGCACCGGCGTGTTCACCGACGTCTACCCCTTCCTCGCTGCGGGCCCGGCCCTCTGACGGCGGGGCCCGCCGGGCCCGGCCCGACTGATCGCCCGGCCCGACCGCCGCTCAGACCGGATCGGGCGCGGCCAGCCAGGCGTCGACCTCGGCGAGCCAGGCCCGCTTGGAGGACTGCGCGGCCAGTGAGGCCCGGATGCTTCCTCGGGCGAGCTCGGCCAGGGCGGCGTCGTCCAGGCCCAGCCGGCGCGCGATCTCGTACTGGTCGGTCAGGCGCGTGTGGAACAGGAGGGGGTCGTCGGCGCCGAGCGCCACCTGCGCCCCGTGCTCCAGCAGGATCGCCAGCGGGACGTCGTCGGCGGCGCGGTAGACCCCCAGGCACACGTTCGAGGCGGGGCACACCTCCAGGCTGATGCCCGCGGCGACCACGGCGTCCAGCAGCTCGGGGTCCTCGCTCGCGCGCACCCCATGGCCCAGGCGCGTCGGCCCCAGGGCGGTCACCACGTCGCGCACGTGCTCGGGCCCCAGCAGCTCGCCGCCGTGGGGCAGCGAGGCGAGTCCCGCCCGCCGGGCGATGGCGAAGGCCGGCCCCCACGAGCCGGTCCGCCCGGCGCGCTCGTCGTTGCTCAGCCCGAAGCCGACGACGGTGCCCGGCGCGTCCCCCGCGTACCGGGACGCCAGCCGGGCCAGCGTGCGCGCGTCCAGCGGGTGGCGCATGCGGGAGGCCGCCACCACCACGGCGACCTCCACCCCCGACAGGATCGTGGCCTGGCTCGCCGCGTCCAGGATGATCTCCAGCGCTGGTGTGATGCCGCCCACGAAAGGGGCGTAGGAGGTCGGGTCCACCTGGATCTCCAGGCGCCGCGAGCCCTCCGCGGCGTCGTCGAGAGCGGCCTCCATGACGATCCTGCGCATGGTCTCCTCGGCCGTGACCAGCTGGCGAGCGGTGTCGTAGGCCCGCTGGAAGCGGAACCAGCCGCGGTGGTCGGCCGGCACGTGCAGCGGGTCGCCGTCAATGAATGACGACGGCAGGCGCGTATGCGAGGTCTGGGCCAGGTCCACCAGCGTCTCCAGGCGCATCGCCCCCGTGAAGTGCAGGTGCAGGTGCGCCTTGGGCAGGAGGGACAGGTCGCGCATGGGCGGATTGTGCCATGCGTCCGGCGGGAGTCTTCCAACGGCTCCTGGTGCGGTCGTACCTCAGGCGCTGTTGCGAAAGCCGGGGCCGGAGGTCGGCGCCGGCGGCGTGCGACGGTCCGGCCGCTCCGGCCGGACGGAGACGAGCACCCGGACTCAGTCGTCCAGGCCCGAAGAGCGCACCCATGTGGGACGGTTGGTGCCGCTCGGTGAGGCACACTACTCCTATGAGCAGCACGCAGGCCGCCCGCGAGCCCGAGGAGGTCGCCCTCCTGACCGGTCCGCGAGCCGCGTCCGTCCTTTCCGGGGCGCTGGCCCCGGCAGGCCAGCAGCTGCTGAGCTGGGAGGTGCACTCGGTCCACCACCGCCCCGGCGCCGGGGTCTCGGTCGGCTACACCGCCGTCGTGGCCTCCCCGAACGGGTCGCGCAGCACTGAGTACCTGTGCGCGACGACGGCGCGGCTGTCCAACCCCCAGGCGGCGGGCCTGACCCGGGTCTCGCCGCGCGGAGGGGACGGACCGGTCGTCCACGTCTGGCGGCACCCCGCCGATCCCGAGCTGCCGGCGCTCGCGGTCGCCTGCACGCCCTCCCTGCTCTCCCGGCGCCTGGGGACGGCCATCAAGGCCACCATGGTCGCCTACCGGCCCACTCGGCGGGCCGTGGTGCGGGTGACCTACCCGGACTCCTCGACCGCCTACGCCAAGGTGCTGCGGCCCGGTCAGTCCGCCGCCTTCGCGGAGCGGCACCGTATGCTGCGCGCCGCGGGCGTGCCCGCGCCCGACGTCCTGCGCGATGACCCGGACGGCCTTGTCCTGCTGTCGACCGGGCGCGGCGTGGCCCTGTCGGGCCTGCTGTCCCGCGGCATGGACAAGGGGCGCGCCGCGCGCGTCTTCGCCTCCCTCACCGCTCTGCTGGATGCGCTGCCCGCCAGCGCCCTGCAGCTCACTCCTCACCCGGCCTGGTCCGAGCGCGCCCGCCACTACGCCCACGCGGCCTCGACGGTGCTGCCCGAGCACGCCCTGCGGGCGCGCGCCGTCGCCGACGGCGTCGAGCAGCTCATGGCGGCCTGCGACCCCGGCCCGGTGGTCCCCGTGCACGGGGACTTCTACGAGGCCAACGTGCTCATGGAGGGCGAGGGTGTGGCCAGCCTGCTCGACGTGGACTCCCTGGGACCCGGGCGCCGCGTGGACGACCTCGCCTGCCTGCTCGGGCACGTCAGCGTCCTGGACCACCTGGCCCCGGCCTCCTATCCGCACCTGCGTCCGGTGCTGGAGGTGTGGACGCGCCTGGCGGAGCAGCAGGCCGACCCGGTCTCCCTGCGGGCCCGCTGCGCGGGCGTGGTCCTCTCCCTGGTCGCCGGCGCCCGCCGGGAGGACGGCGGCCCGTGGAGGCCCGACGCCGAGGGGCGGCTCGCGCGCGCCGAGACCTGGCTCGCCCAGGCCCGGGAGATCCAGGCCAGGCGCGGCGCGCACTGAGCGCGAGACCGGGCGCCTGCGGCTCCGCGACGGCCGCCCGCGTCCACATGGCGGATGTCACATTGTCGTCATACGCCCTGTGCCTACGGTGCGACGACGTACACCCCATCCCGGAGACGGAAAGGCGCCTCCCATGTTCGACACCGCTTTTGCGACGGCCCGTCTCGGTGCCGGCCCTGCGCCCGCCGGCGCCCTCAGCGACGGCCTTGCCGCCTTCGACACCCTCCTGTGGGGCCCATGGCTCCTCATCCCCCTCCTGCTGGGCACCGGCGTGGTGCTGACGGTACGGCTGCGCGGCCTCCAGCTGCGCAAGCTCGGCCCCGCGCTGCGCTTCGCCTTCCTCCAGCGCGACGGTGGCGGTGAGGCCGCGAGCGCCGAGGGGGACATCTCCCACTACCAGGCCCTGACGACGGCGCTGGCGGCCACCGTGGGCGTGGGCAATATCGTGGGCGTGGCCACCGCCATCCACCTGGGCGGGCCCGGGGCCCTGTTCTGGATGTGGGTCACGGCGCTGTTCGGCATGGCCTCGAAGTACTCCGAGGCCTTCCTCGCGGTGCGGTTCCGCACCACCGACGCCCGCGGGCAGCAGTCCGGCGGGCCCCAGTACTACCTCGGGCGTGCCGTGCCCGGGCGCCCGGGGAGGGCGCTGTCGGTCTTCTTCGCCTGCGCGGCCATCCTGGCCTCCTTCGGCATCGGCTCGATGACGCAGTCCAACGCCGTGGCGGCCCAGCTGCGCAGCTCCTTCGGCTGGGACGGCGCCGTCGTCGGCATTGTCCTGGCGATTGCGGTGGGCGCCGTCCTCCTGGGCGGGATCGAGGCGATCGGCACGGTGACCAGCGCCTTCGTGCCCATGATGATCGTCTTCTACGTCGGCGGCTGCCTGTACATCCTGGTCGCCAACGTCTCGGGGATCCCCGCGGCGCTCGGCCTGGTGCTCGCCGGGGCCTTCACCGGGCACGGCGCGCTCGGCGGGTTCGCCGGCTCGACCCTCATAATGGCCATGCAGTACGGGGCGGCGCGCGGCATCTTCTCCAACGAGTCCGGCATGGGCTCGGCCGCCATCGCGGCCGCCGCGGCCAAGACCAGCCACCCCGCTCGCCAAGGGCTGGTCTCCATGACCCAGACCTTCATCGACACGATCATCGTAGTGACCTGCACAGGGCTGGTGATCCTGTCCACCGGGACCTGGACGGACTCGGACCCGGCCACCATGACCGGGGACGCCTTCACCCACGGCCTGCCGGGGGAGTGGGGCCACTACATCGTGTCGGTGGCCATCGTGTTCCTGGCCGCCTCGACCATCCTGGGCTGGGCCTACTACGGCGAGCGCTGCGTCGAGCGGCTTGCGGGCGTGCACGGCGTGCTGCCCTACCGGCTCATCTTCACCTGCGTCGTCTTCCTGGGCACCGTCACCGACCTGAAGGACGTGTGGACCTTCGCCGACATTGCCAACGGCCTCATGGCCATCCCCAACCTCATCGGCCTGCTGGTCCTGTCCGGGCTGATCGCCCGGGAGACCAGGGCCTACCTGGAGCAGGACCCGCACCTGCGGCGCCGCGGCGACGACTTCAGCTCCATCCCGCAGGGGGCCGACGCGGGCTGAGCCCGCTCGCGGCGGTGGGGCGCCCGCGGCACGACGGCGGGGCCGGGGCCTGCGGACCGGGCACCGGCCCCGCCGTCGTCGCATCCTGGCGCGGCCGGCGTCGCGCCGAGTGCCGCGGGCGGGCGCGGTGGCTCACTCGATCTCGGCGAGCAGCTCGGCGACGCGGCCGACGCCCTCGGTGATGGCGTCGTCGCCGGTGGCGTAGGACAGGCGCAGGAAGCCGGAGCGGCCGAAGGCCTCGCCGGGCACGACGGCGACCTCGACGTGCTCGAGGATCGCGTCGGCCAGCGTGATGGAGGAGTCGATGGTGCGGTCCCGCAGCGTGCGCCCGATGAGGCCCTCCACGCTGGGGTAGGCGTAGAAGGCGCCCCTGGGGGTGGGGACCCTCAGGCCGTCGATGGCCGAGAGCATGGAGACCATGAGGCGGCGACGGCGGTCGAAGGCCTCGCGCATGGTCTCGACGGCGGACAGGTCCCCGGACACGGCGGCCAGGGCCGCGCGCTGGGAGACGTTGGCGACGTTGCTCGTCATGTGGGACTGCAGGTTGGTGGCGGCCTTGACGACGTCGGACGGGCCGATCAGCCAGCCCACGCGCCAGCCGGTCATGGCGTAGGTCTTGGCGACGCCGTTGAGGACCACGGTCTGGTCCGCCAGCTCGGGGACGAGGGCGACGATGTGGGCGCTGACGGCATCCTCGTACAGGAGGTGCTCGTAGATCTCGTCAGTGATGACCCACACGCCGTGCTCCAGCGCCCACCGGCCGATGGCGGTCAGCTCTTCGGGTGTGTAGACCGAGCCCGTCGGGTTGGAGGGGGAGCAGACCAGGACGGCCTTGGTGCGCGGAGTGCGGGCGGCCTCGAGCTGGGCGACGGTGACCTTGTAGTCCTGGTCGGCGCCGGCGAAGACCTCGACGGGGGTGCCGCCGGACAGGCGGACGCACTCGGGGTAGGTGACCCAGTAGGGGGTGGGGAGGATGACCTCGTCGCCCGGGTCCACGAGCGCCGCGAAGGCCTCGAAGACGGCCTGCTTGCCGCCGTTGGTGACGATGACGTCGTCGGGCGAGACCTCGTAGCCGGAGTCGCGCAGGGTCTTGGCGGCGATGGCCTCGCGCAGGGCGGGCAGGCCCTTGGCGGGCGTGTACTTGTGGTTTGCGGGGTCCTTGGCGGCGGCGACGGCGGCCTCGACGATGTAGTCGGGGGTGGCGAAGTCGGGCTCTCCGGCGCCGAACCCGATGACGGGGCGGCCGGCGGCCTTCAGGGCCTTGGCCTTGGCGTCGACGGCGAGGGTGGCGGAGGGGGCGATGGCGGCTAGGCGCGCGGAGACTCGGCTCCGGGGTGTCGTGCTCATGGGCCCATGGTCCCACGACCGGGTGTCATGTGCTCGTCATATGAGATAGCAGATCGCGAGATCGGTCCTTCGAACCGATCTCGAGCCGGAGCTGGACCGATCTCGGCGAAGGGGCAGGGCGGGGACGGGCCGCGTGGCGCAGTCCACGTCCCGGGGCTTAGCGATCCAGGTGAACCTGTGACAAGATTGGTCACCGCTGAAGGGCAGTGGCGCAATTGGTAGCGCACCGGTCTCCAAAACCGGCGGTTGTGGGTTCGAGTCCCGCCTGCCCTGCTGAGAACGGCGGATCTGTCGGGAGATCCCGTCGGTTCCGTCCTCTCGCCCGCCAGGGCATGATCGAACCGTCGAACCCGAGGACTCAGAGCATGAGCGAGAGCGCGAGCGTCGCCAGGCGCAAGCAGGGCACCAAGCGAGGCCCCCTGGGTCGTATCGCCCTGTTCTTCCGTCAGGTGATCGACGAGCTGCGCAAGGTCGTGTGGCCCACCAGCAATGAGCTGTGGACCTACTTCATTGTCGTCGTCGTGTTCATCGTGGCGATCATGGCCTTCACCGGGGTCCTCGACTACGCCTTCGACCGGCTGGTGATGTGGGCCTTCTCGCGCCCCGCCTCTTCCGGAGGCGTTCAGCCCACCCAGCTCCCGACCCGCTGAAGCCGACGGTCGCCCTCAGCCACCCGCCCGAGGAAAGCAGGTACATCGTGTCCGAGCAGTCCGAGCAGATCCTTCCCGAGGAGCTCGCCCCCGTCGTCGACGGCGAGGCCATCCAGGCGGATGAGGCGCAGCCGGAGTCCCTCGACTCCCAGGCCGAGGAGGCCGCCGCGGAGCGCTCCGAGGAGGCCGTGGAGGCCGAGGTCGAGGAGGCCGCCGGCCAGGAGGGCGGGAAGGCCGAGTCGGCTCCCGAGCCCGAGGTCGACCCGGTCGAGGAGTTCCGCAGGCAGATGTCCTCGTTGCCCGGCGAGTGGTACGTCCTGCACACCTACTCCGGCTACGAGCGTCGCGTGGCCACGGACATTAAGACCCGCGCGGAGAACTTCGAGGTCGAGGACTACGTCTTCGACGCCGTCGTCCCCATGGAGACGGTCATCGAGATCAAGAACGCGGGCAAGAAGAAGGAGGTCTCCCGGGTGCGCATCCCCGGCTACGTCTTCGTGCGCATGGACCTGGACGACCCGGAGACCTCCGACAAGGTGTGGCGCACCATCAAGGACACCCCGGCCGTCACCGGCTTCGTGGGCGACCGCTACAACCCCGTGCCGCTGACCTTCGAGGAGGCCGTCTCCCAGCTCGGCCCCACCCCCGAGGAGATCGCCGCCAAGCAGAGCGCCGCCAAGGCCGCTCCCCGGGAGGGCGCGAGCTCCCAGGTCGCCGCCGACGGTCAGGTCTACGAGGTCGCCTTCGAGGCCGGCGAGTCCGTCATCGTCACCGACGGCCCCTTCGAGTCCCTCCCGGCCACCATTGCCGAGATCCACCCCGAGACCCAGAAGCTCCAGGTCCTCATCTCCCTGTTCGGTCGCGACACCCCGGCCGAGCTGTCCTTCTCCCAGGTCGCCAAGATCTGAGGCCGGCGCATCCCGGCCACCGCGCCGCCCGCCGTCGGCCCCGTGAGGACGACGGCGGGCGGCGCGTCTCACAGGCGGCGAGCCTTGTGATTCCGTGCACCGGGTGCTTGGTGGACTCCGGCTCGGGATAGGATGAGCATTCGTGTGCGCGCATGCGTCGTGCGCGCATTTCCGCTGCACGGCAGGCGTGCAGCTCTTCCGGACAAGAAAGAGATCCATTCGCATGGCTCCCAAGAAGAAGGTCTCCGGGCTCATCAAGCTCCAGATCCAGGCCGGTCAGGCCAACCCCGCCCCGCCGATCGGCCCCGCGCTGGGTCAGCACGGCGTCAACATCATGGAGTTCTGCAAGGCCTACAACGCCGCGACCGAGTCGCAGCGCGGCAACGTCATCCCGGTGGAGATCACGGTCTACGAGGACCGCTCCTTCACCTTCGTGACCAAGACCCCGCCGGCCGCCGAGCTCATCAAGAAGGCCGCCGGCGTCGCCAAGGGCTCCCCGAGCCCCCACGCCGACAAGGTCGGCTCGCTCACGGCCGCCCAGGTGCGCGAGATCGCCGAGTCCAAGATGGCCGACCTCAACGCCAACGACGTCGAGGCCGCCTCCAAGATCATCGCCGGCACCGCCCGCTCCATGGGCATCACCGTCGAGGCCTGATGCCGGCCGGCACCTGGCACACCCAATCAGACCCTGTGGAAGGGCCGGCGCGGCCCGTTCACCACGACTGCTAAGGAGAAGCAGATGACCAAGCGCAGCAAGGCCTACCGAGCCGCCGCTGAGAAGATTCAGTCCGGAGTCCTCTACACCCCGGCCGAGGCCGTCAAGCTCGCCAAGGCCACGTCCATCACGAAGTTCGACTCCACCGTGGACGTCGTCCTACGCCTGGGCGTGGACCCCCGCAAGGCGGACCAGATGGTGCGCGGCACCGTGTCCCTGCCGCACGGTACCGGTAAGACCGCCCGCGTCGTCGTCTTCGCCCAGGGAGAGCGGGCCGAGCAGGCCATCGCCGCGGGCGCCGACGAGGTCGGCAGCGACGACCTCATCGCCAAGGTCGCGGCCGGCTACACCGACTTCGACGCCGCCGTCGCCACCCCGGACCTCATGGGCAAGGTCGGCCGCCTGGGCCGCGTCCTCGGTCCCCGCGGCCTCATGCCCAACCCCAAGACCGGCACCGTGACCATGGACGTGGCCAAGGCCGTCACCGACATCAAGGGCGGCCGGATCGAGTTCCGCGTCGACCGCGCCGCGAACCTCAACTTCCTGATCGGCAAGGCCTCCTTCACCGAGGAGCAGCTGACCGAGAACCTCCAGGCCGTCCTGGACGAGGTCCAGCGCCTGAAGCCGTCGACCTCCAAGGGCCGCTACATCCTCAAGGCGACCATGGCCACCACCATGGGCCCCGGCATCCCGATGGATGTCACCAAGGCCCGAGGGGCCTGAGCGCCGCAGCCTCCTTCGCCGAGATCGGTTCACTCCCGCGCCGAGATCAGTAGGCTCACCGATCTCGAGCCTACCGATCTCGGCGAAGGAGGAGGGGGGAACCTCCCGCGGGGCTGGTCCGGGCCCTCACCCGGCCCCCGCCCGACGCCGTCGCGCTACTGGTCCCAGGTGAGCTCTACGCGGCGATCGGCGGCTCTGCCCGCCTCGTTGACGCTGCCGTTGTCGTTGCTCTCGCCGGCCACCGGCTGGGTCTCCCCCTTCCCCGAGGCCTCCACCTTGAGTGAGGGCTCCTTGGAGGTCAGGTAGTCCGCCACGGCCCGGGCCCGCTGCTCGGACAGCGTCTGGTTGTGGGCGTCGTCGGCCACCGAGTCGGCGTGGCCGACCACCGCCATGGAGGCCGGCGGCGTCCCGCCCCAGCCCGACACGATGCCGTCGAGGACCTCGGTGGCGCGCGGCGTCAGCGTCGCCGAGTCCGTCTCGAAGGTGACGGCGCTGTTGAGAGTGGCCCTCGTCTTGCCCTTGCCGGACTCGGTGGTGACCGCCCCGTCGGAGGCCCCCGTGCGCAGCACGAGCTGGAGCGAGGGGGACGCGGTCTTCACGACGGGCTTGATGTCGGCGTCCACCGGCTCCGGAGGGATCGCCCTGGTCGCCGCGGGCGACATCGACCTGGTCAGCGTCGGCGCTGGCGCTGTCGGGGAGTCGCTCTCCCCGGCCGCTGAGCCCGCGGCGGGGGCCAGCAGGCCCGCCGCCAGGGCCGTCGCGCCGGCTGTACGGAGCGGCGGGAGAAGGCTCTGGTGCGTGGTGCGGGCGCTCATCGCGTCACCGGCACGTTCTCGAACGCGCCCGCCAGCGGAATGGCGACGGTCACGGTGTCAACATCGGTGTCAACATCATCCGGCACGGCCGCGAAGGAAGTCTGCAGAACCGTCGTGGCCGTCGGGGCGATATGGACGCCCTCCGTATTGGAGCACAGGCAGCCGCCGGCGGTGTCGTAGGCGGCCGGCGATCACCGGCAGCTCGGAGCTCACCTCCACCGGATCCTTGGAGCCCGCGGCGGCCTGCGTCGAGGCCAGAGCGTCCTTCACCTCCGGGGATGTCGTGGCGTGCGCGGCGCCGGAGTCCCCGTTGCCGCCGCGCCCGGGGAGCTGGCACCCGGCCAGGCCTGCCGCCAGGCCGACCGCGCTCACCGCGGCCAGGGCTCGTCCCGGAATCCTCATAAAGACCTCCACTGGTTGTGCGCGGCTGTTCTCAGCCGCACGAATCAGCATGTCCTCGTGCTTCTTCGCCATGTCTGTCTGAGGACATCGGCTCGAAAGACGGCGCCACCATAGGAATTCTTCGCACTCGGGAGAATGGGAAGACGTGCATGGGGAGAAAACGTGCTGTCCACGGGGAGGAAATGGATGGTCCCCGTGGTGCTGCCGGCTCCACGGGGAGCGACGGGCAGCGGATGGGGAGCGATAGGGACCTGCCCATCGCGGGCACGACGGCGAACACATACGGTGACGGGCGGGGAACTGCTGTTCCCGATATTCGGAGGAGTCCATATATGTCTGGCGACCTGCCTGTTTCTGCCCGTCGGCGCCCGCCGCGATGCTCGCGGCGGTCTGTCCGACCCGGTCGGTGCTGGCCGCCCTGGGAGCGCCCGTGCTGACAGCGTGCGAGCGCTCGGGCCCCTGCGGGCCAGGGCGTTCGGCTCGCCCGACGCCGATGCGGGCGGTGCTGCCGCCGGCACCGCTCCCGCACTGAGCGGTGCGAGCGCTCCGCTCGACCGGCAGGGGCTCGACGCGCATGTCCTGGGGCACCACCGCGGGGACCGGAGTCTTCCTCGCGGTGAGGCCGGGCTACCTCCTACGTCGCGTTCGGGGCCATGGACGTCGAGACTGTGACCGCCTTCGTGCCCCAGGCGGGCTTCGTCGCGGTCCGCGTCATCGGCCGTGATGAGGCCGCCGGACTCGGGATCGACCTCGACGTCATGGGCAAAGAGCTGACGAAGCAGAAGCCCGAGAGCACCCCGACGGCGGGAGCCTTGACATCGTGGGGCACACCGACGACGTCGCCGACGACGCCCACAACCAGAAGCTCGCCGAGGACCGCGCCGCCGCCGTCAAGGACCGTCTCGCCCAGCTCGCCGACCTCGACCCCTGGCAAGTCACCGCCACCGGCAAGGGCGGGAGTGAGCCGGCCGTCAAGGACGCCACCAACCAGGCCCGCGCCGCCAACCGCAGAGTCGTCATCACCATCACCCCCACCAGCGGCACCCGGAACAGCGCCGCGCCCACAGCCGCGCCGTCGTCGGCCCCGCCGGCCGCGCCGTCGTCGTCGGGCGCACCAGACGGCACCGCCCTGCCCGAGCCCAAGGGCCCCGTCGGGGCCGGCCCCGACGGCGTCACCGCCGTCTGCACCTCGTCCGGCTCTTTCGACTCCGACGAGCAGGTCACCATCCCCCTGCCGCAGGTCGTGCGCGCCGGAGGACTCCTGTTCGGCTGGCTCTCGGTCACGGTCGGCCCTCGGGGAGCCGACGAGAACTCGGTTCTGTCGGCCTGGTTCGACGACAGCGAGTTCCTCCTGGCCAATGCGCGAGGAGAGGACGGCAGCCTGCTGTCCACCATGCGCGCCTACCGACTCACCGATATTCCCGTCGTGAGCGCCTGAGGGCCGGGCTGCCTGCCGACCCCCGGACATCCCGTCCCCTTTCGCTGAGATCGGTTCACTTCCGCACCGAGATCGGTCCGCAGTGCCGGCCGGGTCGTGCCTTCTCGCATGTGGTCCTACGTCGGCTCGTGGTCCGGATGTCCGTCAGAATGACATTGAAGGCTCAAGACGTCACATGTGTTGAAGGAATCCCTGTAATCACGCGGTTCTCTGCTCGGGCTTCGGGCCTCGGAGGGGGCAATGTCATTCTGACGGACAACGGGCATCTGTGCGGCCTGGTCCGCTCGGTGGGCTGCGCGGCCGGCTCTTCGTGCTGGAGCGCGGGCGGGGAGGGGCGTAGCGTCCGGGCGGCGCGGAGGATGGCTCGGGCGGGAAGGGCACGGCGATGGTGCGCTCGTGTAGCGTCCGGGTGGCGCGGAGGACGGACGACGGCGTGGCTGCGTTCGGTCGACGGCGTCAGCCCGACCGCCCGGCCCCTGCCACGCCGCCCGCCGGCACCGGCCCGGAACCACTCATCTGGGTGAGCCGGTCCCGAGCGCCCTCTCGCCTCCACGACCTCGCGCGGTCGTTCCTCAACCGTCGCGGTCGTGGATCAGAGGTATGACCGCGGCCCCTGAGCTGCGACCAGGCGGACGAGGGCACGGCCGCGCGGGCGCCCGACCGATCTCGGCGAAGGGAGAGGACGCCGGGCCGCTGCGCGGCTCGCGGGAGCCCTGGGTCGTGAGCATCACGAGCGGGTCACGACCCTGTAGGTTGGCCCCGTACTCGACCAGCCCCGACCCGAGTGGAACCTGCATGACTGCTCCCATTCCGACCGCCCCCGGCGAGCCGCGTCGCCTCGGCAGCGCCTACGTCCTGATCTCCCTGATCGGCACAGGCGCCCAGGGGGAGGTCTGGCTCGGGCATCGTGTCAACGACGCCGCGACCGACCTCGCCGTGAAGCTCCTGCGCGCAGACCTTCTCCAGGACCCCGGGGTCATTGAGCGCTTCGTGCGCGAGCGCGCCACCTTGATGCGGGTGCGCTCTCCCTACGTGGTCGGCGTGCAGGACATGGTGGTCGAGGGGGAGACGGCCGCGATCGTCATGGACCACGTCGGAGGCGGGGACCTGCGCCGCCTCCTGGAGTCGTGGGGGACCCTGCCGCCCGCCGAGGTCGCCGGGCTCGGGGCGCTCCTGGCCGAGGGGCTGGCCATGGTGCACGCCGCCGGCATCGTGCACCGCGACGTCAAGCCGGCCAACGTCCTCATCGACGCCATGAGCGCCTCGCCCCAGGGTCCGGCCCAGGTCCCCGCATGGACCCCGCGCCTGGCCGACTTCGGCGTCGCCCGCATCTGCAGCACGGTCGCCTCCTCCAGGGCCACCGGCGCGATAGGCACGCCGCTGTACATGGCGCCGGAGATCCTCGACGTCCACGCCCCGACCTCAGCGGCCGACATCTACTCCCTGGGCATCGTCCTGTACGAGGCGGCGTGCGGTGTGCCGCCCTTCGTCGGCGCGCCCTCCCAGGTCCTGGCCCAGCACGCCCGGCGCGCGCCGGGACGGCCGCAGGGCGTGCCCGACCCACTGTGGGCGATGATCGACAGGATGCTCGCCAAGCGGCCGGAGGCCCGGCCCGGGGCGCCGGAGACCGCCCAGACCCTGGCTGCCCTCGTCCCCGCCCTGGCGGGGCTGCCCGCGGCCGCGCGCATCCAGGAGCCGCCGCCGTCGGCGCCCTCGGCCGCGCCGTACGTGTGGAACGAGGAGCCCGCCGCATCCGATGCGGCTGCGAACCCTGCCAGTCCCAAGGGCCAGACACCCCCGACGGTCGCCAACTGGTACCAGCCCACCATGGTCGCGCCCCCCTCGCCGAACGGGGCGACAGCGGTGGCTCCCCCGACGGGCCCCGCCGCCGGCCCGCCCGCCGCCACGCTCGTCGCCGCCGCCTCGCCGCCGCCCCGCCGTCGTCGCCGCGCACTCATTGTGGGGGGCATCGCCACCGCCGTCGTCATCGCCCTGGTTCTCGGTGCCGGCGGCCTGCTCCTGTGGCATCGCCACCGCAACCAGGGTGCTCTGGCCGGGACCCTCGCCTCACTGCCGGGCAAGGCAAAGGTGGTCGAGCTGCGTCACATCACTGACGTGTCCGACTACGTCTCCTCGCCCGGGGGCGGCTCCCTGGCGGTCAAGTCCTCCGGGGACTGGTCGCTGTACAACCTCGACTCGGCGGACCAGGCGCCGGTGTGGACGGGGGACTGCGACAAGGTCCGCTTCTGGGACAACACGAGGCTGGCGTGCGACGACGGCACTGACGAGCCGACGCTGATCTCGCTCGACGGGTCCGTCTCCACCGACGTGCCTGGCCCAGCGGGCCACCACCTCATGGGCTCCGACGGCGAACGCGCTGTTCTCATTGACGGTGACGCCCATGGCATGAGCATTGAGGGGGGCTCCCTGGTCGCCGTCGATAAGAACGGCAAGGAGTCCTGGCGCTCTGAAGGCCACTACTCCAAGGCCCGCGTCAGGAACGGCTTCGTCCTCGCCTACGAGGACCACTCCAAGCGCCTGTACGTGCTGTCCGCCGCCACCGGGGACGTCCTCTACTCCCAGGGCACCGATCGCGTCCCCGACTTCTACGCCTACGGCAGCGCCCGGGACCCCGAGCCCGGCGACAAGACCTTCGAGGTCGACGGCATCAATCTCGACGCGGGAACCAACGCCTTCGTCGTGCGGGGGAGCGCGGGCGCCACCGTCTACGACTCGAAGGGGAAGCAGATCGCCGACATCCCCGGCTCCGCCTCGGGGGAGCCGGCCTGGGCGACGTCGGGGAACCGCGATGCCAAGGACTTCGCCGACGACCTGTCCAAGACCCAGGGCGCGCCCGGCACGGTCGCCATGGTCGGGACGGGCACGTCGGTGCCCGTCGCGGTGGACACCGTGGGCTGCCGGGCCACCCGCTCCGACAAGGACGTCACCTTCACCCCGCCCGCACTCGCCGGCGGGGAGGAGTGCGTCATTACGCCCAAGGGGCTCATCGGAGGGGACTCCGCGGCCCTGCTCGCCATGGGCAAGCCCAGCAGCAGCTCCAAGGACACCGGTGCCCACGCGGTCGCCTACGATCTCAAGACGGGCGAACAGCTGTGGCAGGCGGCGGGCGTCCTCATCAGGGCGCTGCCGCCGTCCGGCGACGCCCCCGGGGACGCGGCGGGTCAGCCGCGCATACTCGTGGCCCGGGGGTCGAGCTTCAACGCCGAGCTGGTTGTCAACGCCGTCGTGCCCGACTGAGCCCCGACGGCACGGCCCGGCGGGTGCGGGAGCCGTGCGGGCCGGCGGTGCAGCGCTGCCCATCGCCGTCGGACGCGCGACGCGATACGGTCATGTGACAACACGTTCAGGAAAGTGACCCAATGAGTACTCCCCGCTTCGATCCCCACGCGACGCGCTCCGGTTTCTCGCGCCGGGTCGTGCTCTCGCTGCCCGCGCTGGCCGTGGCCGGCGGACTCGCCGCCTGCGGCAAGGACGAGCCGCCCATCGTCCCGGCGACAGGCGCCGGCCCCTCGCCCACGCCGACCGCCGCCGCCGCGGTGGCGCTCACCGCCGGGGAGACCCTCAATGCGACCGTCGGCCCGCTTGTGCGGGTCACGCACGAGGGGACCGACCTGACGGTGCTTCCCCTCAGCGTCGCCCGGCCCGCGGACGCGGCCGCCGCGACGCTCGACGCCGCCGCCGTCGTGCTGGGCGGGCTCGTCTCCACCGTCGGCGTCTACAAGCCGCTGCGCCTGATCGACCCCGAGGGCTCGCGCATCTGGTCGACCACCACCGTGCAGTCCCTCTTCGACTCCCTCGGCCCGGGTGAGGAGATGGACCTCGACCCGACCTTCGGCCCGGTCGACGTCGATGCGGTGACGGTCCTCCTGTCGCACGGCGGCTTCATCGAGGTGCCCGTCGTCGGCTCCGACGACGCCCGGGCGCCCGCGCTGGACATCGGCTCGGTCCTCTCGAAGGCGCAGCCCCAGGACTCCCTGCGCGACCCGGTGTCCATCGAGCGCTACTCCGTCGCCCTGGACGGCTCCTCCAGCGGGCTGACCGACGGGGACGAGACCTCCGTCGACGTCTCCAGCGACGTCACCTTCGCCACCGACTCCGCCGAGCTCAGCGCCCAGGCCGACGACGCCCTGAAGGGTGTCGCCGAGACGATCGGCGGCTACAGCGGCGGGAGCCTGACGATCACCGGGCACACCGACGACGTGGCCGACGACGCCCACAACCAGACGCTGTCCGAGCAGCGCGCGCAGGCCGTGGCCGACCGGCTCGGGACGCTGACCGACCTGGGCGCCTGGACGCAGACCGTCGTCGGCAAGGGCGAGACCGAGCCCAAGGCCGCCAACGACACCGAGGAGGGGCGCCAGGCCAATCGGCGCGTCGAGGTGGTCATCGCCCCGACGGACGGGACCGACGGCTCCCTGGTGCGCTCGGCGGGCGGGGCGGAGATCCCCGAGGCCACCGGGCCCACTGCCAAGGGCCCCGACGGCGCCACCATCGGGGGCGGTGCCCTCGGGCTGGGGCAGATCACGGTCCGGCTCGACCAGGTGCTGCGCCGGGGGAGCCTGCTGCTGGGTGTTCTCGAGGTCACCGGCGGCAAGAGCGGGTCGCTGACCCCCCTGGGCACCGGCTGGCTCTCCGACCCGGGCAGCGTGCTCAACAATGTTCGCGGCGAGCCGGGCGGGGCCACGAGCCTGCTCGCCTCCGACGGGCTGACCCTGCTGTCGGGGTCGGACCGGATCTACCCCGTCGACTACCTCCTGCCCGGGTCGTCGGCGCACCGTGCGCTCACCGAGCTCGAGCTCACCGAGATCCTGGCCGACGGCCAGACGAGCCGGGTGTGCGTCGCCTGGCCGGACACCGGGGAGGACACCGTCATGGTCGATCACCCCGCCGGAGGCGCCCTGCCCTGCCCCTGGCGGCTGACCGACGTGCCCGTCGTCGCCAGCTGAGTCCCGCCGCTGAGCCCCACCGGCTGGCTTCAGCTGTCGGTGACGGGGATGTCGGTGAGGCGGAAGGCCGGTGCCGGGGCGTGCTCGGCCTTCGGGTGGTCGAGGGTGAGGGTGTCCTGTCCGGTGTCGGGCCAGACGACGCAGACGGTGGTGCTGGCGCCCTCGTCAAGGGCCTCCCCCAGCATTCGTTCGGTCAGGGGGTGGTGCCAGTCGCTGCCTGGCGGGAGGTAGTCGGCGGTGTAGACGCACTGGCCGTCGGCCAGGAGCGTGAGCCCGTTGGACATGCCACCGGCGCTGATGCCGCCGTTCTCGCCGCGGGAGCTGGCGAAGGCCTATGCGCGGTCTTTGAGCCAGGCGGTCAGAGCGGTGTCGGGGCCGGTGCCGCCGGGACCGGTCGTGACCTCCAGCTGGCCGAGCAGGAGGCTTCCGATGCGGGTGGCGTGATCCAGGGACACGGTGATCTGGCCCTTGTTGTCGGGGCCATTGACGGTGACGCCGTCGGGGCCGGCCCCGACGGGTCCCTTGGCCTCGGGCAGGCCGCTGCTGCTGTCGGGTATGGCTGACGGGGCCGTGCTGGTCTGGGTGCCGCCTGTGGGGGTGATGGTGGTGACGACGCGTCTGTTGGCGGCGCGGGCCTCGTCGGTGGTGTCCTTGACCGCGGGCTCACTCTCGCCCTTGCCGGCGGTGGACACCTGCCACTTGCTCAGGTCGGCGAGCTGGCCCAGGCGGTCCTTGACGGCGGCGGCCCTGTCCTCGGAGAGCTTCTGGTTGTGGGCGTCGTCGGCGACGTCGTCGGTGTGGCCGACGATGTCCAGGCTCCCGCCGTCGGGGTACTGGGCGATCTGGTCGGCCACGGTCTGGAGCTGGGAGTCGGCCTTGTCGGTCAGGTTGTAGGAGTCGGGGTCGAAGGTGACATCGGAGGCGAGGGTGACGGTGACGTCCTTGTCGGTGGTGCGCGTGCTGGCCGAGTCGTCAATGGCACGGGTGTAGCGCTCCAGGTCCACCACGGCGGCCTTCTCACCGGGGCCGCTGTTGTCCTTGAGGGTCTTGTCGGCCTCGGCCAGGACCTCGGAGCTGATGCCGGCCGTGTCGGCCTGGTCGCGGCCGATGACGCTCACCGTGACGAAGCCGGTCTGGGGGATAAGCGCGGTGACCTGGTCGATGTCGACCGGTGCGAAGATGACGGCGGAGGCGGCCGTTTCACCGGGTTTGAGGTTCAGGCCGCCTCCGGTTGCCGAGCCTGCGACCCACACTCGCCCCGCACCGGCGGTGTCGATCAGCCGCACCCCGTCAGCGCCCGTGCCCAGCGGAGGCGTTCCCAGATAGTTGCTGGCGATAAGAATGTCGTCAAAGTGCTGGAATTCCTGGACGTCGTTGACCGCGGCGTCGTCCGCGGCTCGGGTGAGCTCGACGACCAGGGCCGTGGCGGTCTCGTCCAGGCGCACCAGCGGAGACACGCGCGCAGTGACCCGCTGCCCCATAATGTGGGCCTCCAGCTCCTGGAACTCGGCCGGAGCAGCAGACGCTCCACCATCAGACGATGCCCCGTCCGAGGCGCCGCCGCCGGATGACGCACCATCTGACGCACTGTCCCCAGACACACCACCATCAGAGCCGGACCCGAGCCCGCCACGACACCCCGCCAGAAGCGCTCCTGCTGCGGTCAGTGCCGAGACGGACACGAACGAACGACGTTGCATGGCAGCTCCTCTCATGATAGTCATTCGATGCGAAATTTCTCGGCTATAGCCGGCGCTTATTCGCCATTATATACATGCAGCACTGGGTGCAGGCGACTGAGAGTGTCCTCTGCACCCAGTGCCATGAATCGATGCGGCCTGCCATGTGTAAATATTCAGACATGGAGACTGCCGATGGGCCCCCATGACCTTAGTGGCAATCAATCGCCGACGTGGAGATTACCGACGGCCTTCATAATCTTGGCGGCAATAATGTCGCCGATCTGTCGCCCCTGCGATGTCAGGGCGCCACCGGCGACGGCCACGAGCATTGCGACAATAAGAGCGATGCCGGCGTACTCGATCATGGCCTGACCGCGCTCGTCATCGCGCAAGTCTGCGAATGCCTGCTGAACACGAATCTGCAGGCGGAGCAGAGAACTGTTGTTCATGGAGAACTCCTCATATGAAAACTAGATGACTGCTTGAAGACGAACTGCTTTCTCGTCCTCCTGACAGGTGAAACATATGGGAACGATGCCCCTAGCGGCAGGGGCGAATGCCCCGATCAGCGCCCCTGACCGCGCCCCAACCAGGCGGACACGGCCTCGGAGCGGTTGTGGACGTCGATCTTCGGGTAGGCGGCGTTGAGGTAGTTCTTGACCGTTCGCTCGGACAGGAACAGTCGACCGGCGATCTCCGCGTTGGACAGGCCATCGGCGGCGAGGTCAAGGATCTCCGCCTCCCGGTCGGTCAGACGCTCGCGCAAGGGGTTTGGGCGATTATCGTCGGAAGAGTGGAGCATGACGTCGGCCGCCTCTCGGCCCAGCACCAGTCCGCCATGCCGGCAGGTCTCGATCGCGCCCGCCACCTCGTTGACGCCGAGCTGACCGTGCACCAGGTACCCGCGTGCCCCTGCGTCCAAGGCGCGCCGAATCAGTGCGGGATCCTTCATGGAGGTGAGCATAATAACGGAGGCACTGCCGACGAGTTCCGGCAGTATATCCAGGCCGCTTCGGCCCGGCGGCATGGATACGTCCAGAAGAATAATGTCCGGAGAGTGGGCGGACGTCATCTCAAGTGCGGTAAATGCGTTCTCGGCCTCCAGCACCTCTGTGACCATGTCCACTCTTCCCAGAACCGCTTGGAGGCTGGCCCGCACAATTGCATTGTCGTCCACCACCAGAACCTTTGTCACTTATTCCTCCCCGTCAGTCGCGTCGGTTCTGCTGGTCATGTTTGCTGTGAGACAGTGGAGAGGGACCCGGAGGCGCGTGCGCAGACCGATGCTAGGTTTGGGCTGCGAATCGATTGTGAGGGCGGCGCCCAGCGCGTGCGCACGTTCTTGCATGCCTGCTAGACCATAGTGACCTTTAGAGTGAGAAGAATCGGCGTCCGCCCCCCTGAGTCCGACGCCGTCGTCGGTCACTTCCACAAGCAATGCGTTGTTCTTCACCCGGGCAGAGAAACGCACGGTGCGAGCATGTGCATGTTTTTCAATATTGGTGAGTGCCTCTCCGAGTATGCGTTGGAGCTGCCACATGGCTTCCGGTGAGCACAACAAGCGCGGTTCAGGCTCTGCGTCGTTACAAGTCGCCGTAATTCCAGTTCGGCTGCTCCAGCGGCTGACCTCGTCCGCCAAGGCGCCAATCGTATTGTTCTCGGCGCTCACTCGGAGCCCGTCCAGGACGAGCCGTGCCTCGCGGCTCGCCTCATCCGCAGACTCGAAAAGCGTGTGACTGAGGGGGGCGCACTCATGATTCTCGGCCTGAAGCAAGGCGTCAAGGGTCTCGGTGAGCATTCTGATTCCGTGCACGCTCTTGGCAAGTGAGTCGTGCAGATCGCGGGCGATAGTGAGTCGCTCGGCCAGGGCGCGTTCGTCGGCTCGGGCAGCGGTCGCGGCGGCGGAGAGGCGGCCGGCCCGCTCGAATTGCGTGCGTAAGCGATTGCCAAGGACAACTCCGGCGCATATGCCCAGCGCCGCTGCAATCATTGCTTTTGGGGCCATGGGTGCGCTGCTGGATCTTGTGAGGGTGAGGACGATAGCGCCTGCGGCCCATGTCGTGGCCCAGGTCGTGGTTGTAATAAGACCAGTAAGCAGGGCAGAGGTGAGAACGTAGGCCAGTGACAGGTAGATCGCGTCATTGAATAGAGTTGGCAAAGCGATAATGATCGCAATGGTGATCGCCAGGTCCGCGCAGGGGAAGGTCCATTTTCTTATTAAAAATCCTGGATTCTTGCGGACAAGCCACATGGGAATCCAACTCATTCCGGCGCCCATCAACAATATTATCGTGGGGACTGTGGATGATCTGCTCGTGAGCAGTCCGAGCTCTCCAGCGAGGAGAATGCCGATCCTGATGTCACAGACAAGCCCTATAGTGCTGAACAGGCTCTGATCGTGTATCGATGCCGACTGGATTGGGTGTGACGCTACTTGTGTTGTCATAATCAACCTCCGAAAAGGCGGGAAAAAACATCACGATTGGCGTACAGCATGCCGCCTGTCATGAGGATGACAGCGCCAGGTACCATGGTGGTCGAAGCCACAAGGGAGACTTTGGGCTGTGCCTTGCTTGCAGCGCGCTTCACCTGCTGGGCGCGCTCACGCCTGATCTCCTTGACAATGGCGGTCAGGGCCTCTCCGATCGGGGTGCCCAGCTCCTCGGACTGGAGAAGAGCGCTGACGAATGTGTCCACATTCTCCGAACGGCACCGCTCCTTTGCGGCGGTGAAGGCGTCTCTGCGGGAGACGCCCAGGCGCATCTCGTTCAGAGTTGTGAGCATCTCCTCGGAGACGGGTCCTCCGAAATTCTCGCACACGCGCTCGAGCGCTCCGCGGAAGGACAGGCCCGAGCGGACGACAACGGCGAGGACATCAAGGAAGTCAGGAATGTCGCGGTCGATCGCCGATTGCCGCGCGCGGAGGGCCTGGAGCAGCCATATATACATCCATCCTGAGAAGATGGCGGCACTAATTATCCCGTACACCGGATGGCCGACGAGGATGAACAGGGCCAGCAGGATCAGGCTCAGAACGATAAAGCCGGCCTCGCGTTGAATGAAGAGATCAAGGGTCAGCCCCTCAGGGTTTCCAGCGCTCCTGAGCCACCTATCCAGGGAGTGCAGTCGCACGGGTCCGTAGATGCGGCGGAGGGCGCGTTGCGCGCGCGTTCCGAGAGTGTCAATGAGGCGGATCATGGGGCCTCGACTCTCGGTGCCCGGCGTGTCGTCGGTGGGACTTCCGAGGATCTGGCTGGTGCCGTCGTCCCGCATCATGCGAATGCCATTGGCCCCCATGAGGACCAGAAGGGTGGAGAGGAGGGCGATCAGCAGCGCCAGCATACTCAGACCTCCACCCGTGAGACGAGCCGCATGAGCAGCATGCCCAGGCCGAAACAGATAAGAGCCGCAAGAAGAATGAGGCGCCCAATGAATGATGCGACCATGTCGTCAAGGACGCCGGGCTTCATAAGATTGAGAAGCACCACAGAGGTCAGGCCGAGAACGGGTACGATGTATCCACTGAATGCTGACGCAAGAATTGCCGTGTGCACTTCACGGTGCAGCTGCTTGCGGTCCTCCAGGGCTATAGCAATGTCCTGCAGGGCGGAGACCAGGGCGCCCCCGGCCTTGGCCTGGATGACGATGGTGCGCACGAGCACATTGAGCTCTCGGGAGGGCATTCGCTCGGAGAGGTCGGTCAGTGCGTCGTCCAACGCCCACCCGAGCGTCAGCTGGGACACAACACGCCCCAGCTCTTCCTTGGCCGGGACGGGCATCTCCTTGGCGGCCAGAGCGAGAGCGCGCTCCATGGACATGCCGGCGGATGTTCCGTTGGCCAGGACCCGCGACACCTCCGGAAGCTGGGCGATGAAGCGCTCGGCTCTTCGGATGGCGCGGCGCCGCAACCACCTGAAGAAGACAAAAGGAACCGCCGCGGCCAGAATCCCTCCGGCGATCCTGCCGATAAGGGGCCTGGTTCCCAGGTACACGAGCACAACCGCCGCCGCAAGAGCCAGTTCCGTCGTCGCGACGCCCCAGCTGAGCCCGGCACTGGCCAGGCGCCTACGCACTGGCCGATTGACGCGCAGTCTCCCAATGAGGGCCAGGAGCCGTGCAACAGGGCCGATCCGAGCGTCGTCGCCGGGAACGCCCAGGCCCTGGGCCACCTCGGCGGCGCGGCTCGCGTTGAATCCGAGGGTGAGAGTCGCCGCCCCGCCTGCGAGCACCGTCGCCGTCGTGGCGAGAAGGATGAGTCCGATACTGCTCACGACGCCGCTCCAATCACTGTGAGGCTGTCCGGGAGCGACTGGCTGTGGCGGAGTACCCGCTGCGCCATGGGCTCTGGAATACCGCGGAACTCGAACGTCCCCTGGCTGCTGCGGCGCATCGCGTGGCGGTAGCGCAACAGGGGCGTGGTCGTATAGGCCTCACGGCGCCGGGACGTGAGCGCCTCGATGGTGCTCACCCTGCGCGCGCCCGTGGCATCGCGCTCCAGCTGGATAATAATGTCAATGGCCCCGTTGATCTGGTCCCGCACGGTCTCGACCGGAAGAGTGACATCGGACATCGACGAGAGAGTTTCCAGCCGGCTGAGCGCGTCGATCGCGGAGTTCGCGTGGACCGTGGTGAGCGAGCCCTCGTGGCCGGTGTTCATGGCCTGGAGCATGTCCAGGGTCTCGCCGCCGCGGACCTCGCCGACGATAATTCGGTCCGGGCGCATGCGCAGCGAGTTCCTCACGAGGTCGCGGATGGTCACCTGGCCGCGCCCCTCGGTGTTGGCGGGGCGGGCCTCCAGGCGCACCACGTGCGGCTGCTGCAGGGAGAGCTCGGCGGCGTCCTCAATGGTGACAATGCGCTCACGGTCCGGGATCGTGCCGGACAGGGCGTTGAGGAAGGTGGTCTTGCCGGAGCCGGTTCCGCCCGAGACGAGGATATTGAATCTCGCCGCCACCAGGGCGCCCAGCAGGTCCGCGGCCTCCTGGGGCAGGCTGCGGCGCGCCACAAGATCCGGGAGGCGGAAGGGCTCGGGAAAGCGGCGGATGGTGATCGTCGGCCCATCGAGGGCGAGCGGCGGGATAATGACGTTGACGCGCTCGCCGCCGGGCAGGCGGGCGTCCACCATGGGGCTGGACTCGTCCACGCGGCGGTTGACCGAGGAGACGATGCGGTCGATGACCTGGTAGAGCTCGGCCTCGGAGGTGAAGCGGGTGGGGACCCGCTCGATCCGTCCGGATCGCTCCACGAAGACGTCGTCCGCCCCGTTGACCATGATCTCGGTGACGCTGTGATCGGCGATAAGCGGCTCGAGGACGCCGAGGCCGACGGCGTCGTCAATAATGCGCTTGACCAGCCACGTCCTTTCCCGGGGCGACATGACCGGCCCCTCGAGTGACAGGATCCGGGACAGGACCCGCTCCAGCCGTGCGCGCTGCTGGGGCCGCTCGAGCCCAGCCACCTCATCCAGGTCGACCTCCTCCAGCAGACGAGTCCGGTACTGGGCGACAAGGTCCTCTCTGCTGCCGGACACCTGCCGCCTGCCGCCGATGGGCGGCGCCACGCGCTCTCGCAGCGCCATCTCAGTCCTCCGGGAAGTAGGCGGTCCGGGTCACGGTGACGTGCTTGGTGGTGATGGACGGCAGCCCGATGGGGACTCGGGCCGTGACCTGCACGCAGTGCTCGCGGCCGCAGCCGTCGGTGACCGACTCGAGAGCGACCCAGTTCGGCAGCGACTTCTCCGCAGCGACGGTGGCCGAGCGTCCTAGCATGGCGGCGCGGGCCCCGTCGCGGGCGGCCGCGCTGACGGAGGTCACGGTGGACACGGCCAGGAAGCCCTGGATCAGGAACAGCGTGATAATGACGAGGAGGGGGACGAACAGGACGAGCTCGATGTCGAGCACGCCGCGCTCGCTGCGGTACAGCCTGCCCAGCAGCCTTCCCGGACAGGTGCGTCGCGAGGAGCGCGAGGGCGCTGGCGAGATGGTCGATGTGGTCATGATCGCGTCTCCCGGACGATTCCTGCGTGGGCGGAGGTGCGGAGCTGCACGACGGAGGGCACCGGCAGGGTGACGGTGACACTGTCGCCGGCGCCCCGGGTGATGGTCATGTCCGAGCTGTAGGCCTCGGGCAGGTGGTCGGCGACCTCCTGGTAGACCTCGCCCGGGCTCATGCCGACGCCGTAGCCGTGGGCCGCCTCCTCGGCGGCGTGGTTGGCGTACATGTAGGACACCCCGTAGCCGAGGAGCTGGACGCACAGCAGGAGCGCCGCCGTGGCGAAGGCGAAGACCACGGGGAACTCCACCATGACCTGGCCCTTCTCGGAGCGCCCTCGCCCTCGCCGTCGTCTGCTCTGGCGCCGCTGAGGACGTTGCTGATCCGGCTGCGCCTCCTCTGGCGAGGCCGGTCCCAGGGCGCCGGCCTCACCGGCCAGCGCCGCGGCGGCGACGGACCGGGCGGCCTTGGCCAGGACCGGCACCTTGGCTGTGAGCAATGCGTTCGAGTTGACTGCCATCTCTATCTGTCCGGTGATGTCGGGGATACTGGTCGCCAGCGGGACGCCCGCCATTCTCGCGGCCGCCTTGGGCTGGATCTCGCGCTGGCGGCCGCTGCGGTTCACAATGAGCCCCATCGAGCGCCCGCGGGCGATGTCGAGTCGGTTGAGCGCCTCCGTCAGCCGCCGCACGGAGCGCACGGCCGGGGTGTCGGGGGTGGTCACCACGAGCACCCGGTCGGCGGAGTCGAGCGCCATGGCCAGCACGTCGTCCAGGCGGCTGCCGCAGTCCAGCACGACGTGGTCGAACTGGTAGCGCAGCATGGAGATGATCTGGCGGGTGGCCGCCTCCGTCATGGCCTCGCCCATCTCGCCGTGGTCCGGCGCGGGCAGCAGGGCGATCCCGCCCGGCAGCGGGTACATGACCTCCGAGACCTCCCGGGCGCTCGCCTCCGCGGCGATGTCCACCAGGTCCGTGATCGAGCGCCGTACGGACAGGCCCGTCATGGCGGCGAGGTCGCCCCCGCGCACGTCGAGGTCCACCAGGCAGGTGCGGGCGTGCCGGGCCAGCTGGGCGGCCGCCATGAGCGCCACCGTCGAGGCGCCGACACCGCCCTTGGCCCCGACGACGGCGACCACGGTGCCGATGCGGTGAGTGCTGAGGCCGTCCCGGGAGGCCGCCTCGCTGCGGACCGCCTGCGACCACGCCAGCACCGGCTGAAGGCGGTTGCTCAGTTCCTCCAGGGAGAGCGGCAGCGAGAGCACGGTGCGCGCACCCGCGTCCATGGCGGCCGTGAGGACCTCGGCGCTTCGGCCGCGGGTGAGCAGGACCACCGGGAGGAGTGGGTGGGCCTGTGAGATCTCCTGCACCGCGGACATGGCGGAGACGTCTGCGAGGGCCTCGTCCACGAGGACGCAGGAGACGTCGCCGGTGCTGAGCGCCTCGCGCAGACGGTCGAAGGAGTCCGTGGCCACGACCTCGCCGAGCCCCTCGGCCTCCGCGATGGCTGCCGTCGCCTGGAGGCGGATCTGCTCGTCGCTGGTCAGCAGGTACTGCATCACTGGTTGCCTCCGGGGGCGGCCGAGGCGCCCGTCGAGTACTCGGGGTTGCTCACAGAGCCGTCATCGCCCTCGCGGCGCAGCAGGAGGCGCACCTTCTTGGAGAAGCTCTCGGCGTAGGCGAGCTTGAGCGAGTCCTCCGGGGTGAGGGAGAAGGTCACGGGAACAGCCTCCGACTCCGTGAAGTCGCCCGAGGAGCTCTCATCCTCCACCTTGGTGGCGACGCCGACGTCGGTGATGAGCGCGTTCTGGATAATGACCTGCGCCGTCTGCTGCTTGGTGTTGGGGTCCTCTATGGTGGAGACGACGTCGACGCGCGAGCCGGGCGCGACCTTGCCCGCCACGCCGGTCTCGGCGTCGACCATGATCGTCACCTCGCGGTAGCCCTCGGACAGCTGCGGCGGGTCCTGGAGCATGCTGGCCTGAAGGACGGCGCCCTTGCTGTAGGAGGAGGCCGTCACCTTGCCCTCGAAGTCGGACAGGCTGTGGACCGCGTCCTCGGGGATCCAGCGCTCGGGCACCTCAACGGCGGTGACGTCCTCGGCGGTGACCTCCTGCAGCTCGGTCACGTCCTTCGACAGCTCCAGCACGGTGGTCTTGGGGCCGACCTGCGAGGAGACCGACTGGACGTAGTTGAACACCGCCACGAAGGTGAGGATGGCTCCGAGGATCGTGACGAGGATGAGCAGGACCCCTCGCCGTTGACGCGGATTCATCGGGTCTCCTTTGATGGGTCGGGGGCGAAGGCGGGCGGCATGGAGCCGGACGCGATGGACGCCGGCGCGGGACGGGACGCGTCCGCGTAGGGCCAGGTGCCGCACATGAGGCACCCTGCGGGGGTGGCCAGCAGGCCGCAACGGGGGCAGGTGGTCCGGGCGACGCGGGCCAGCGCCTCGTTGGCCAGCGGGCTGGGATCGGCGTCGAGCACCGTCATCTCCGCCCACGCCTTCGTCGGCCAGCGCCGGGACGTTGGCAGGAGCGGCTCGCGGTGGAGCCCCAGCCGGGCGAGGTTCGCGGTGACCCGGCCCGACTCGTCGTCGGCGGCCCACACGGCCAGACGGCCCTTGTCGGGCGCGGTCCACGTGGGACTGCCGAGCCTGACCACGCGCCCCCGGTTCAGGTCCAGCTCGAAGCGGGACCCGGGCAGCATACTCTGCAGGTGCTGGCCGACCGAGGGGGCGGGGCTGGTGAGCCTGCTGACGGATGTGAGCACGACCCGGGTGCGCAGCGCGGTGCGCAGCGCGTCGGCGACGACCGGGGCCTGGCCGAGCGCGTGCCGGCTGAGCAGGCACAGGCAGTAGGCGAGCACCCGGAACCGGGTCTCGGGCTCGTCGAGCGGGAGCACTCCCGGCGCGCTGCGGCTCAGGATCGCGCGGACCAGGCGGGCGTCGTGCTCGTCCTTGCCGGTGCGACACAGCAGGAGGACGGGGGCGGGTCCCAGGCCCTCGAGGAGCTCGATGGCCTGAAGCACGTCCCGGTCACTGGCGGCCTCGGCCTGGGGCTGGGAGCCGGTGAGCACAAGCATTCGCAGGGGCTTTCTGTTCGTCGCTGCCGCGCCGGGAGCGCGGTACCGGTGACGCCGAGGAGATGGGACTCCTGCGGAGTCGACGTATGAGTTTCGGACGGTGATCGTGACGATACGGAGAGGTACCGATTCGGCACTATAACATTACGATGCGATCACGATGCACCGTTTGCCTGTATTGTCGTACCGGTAAACAATGGTCCTGCTGGTAGGCGCCTCCATGCACCTCGGTTGGGTGGGGCTCGACATGCGAGACGCGCACCCGGTTCGCTTCCTGTTTTGGCCCGCGACGCGGGCTAGAGGTATTTTTCTATAGTTCAGAATAAATGCGGCTACGAACATGCTTGTGTCGGGACTGCTGGAAACCGAGTGCTCGGTGATGCGTCCGGTGAGCGAAATGCGACCGACTGGTTGGGCGGGTCTGGGTGGTGGCCAAGGGCCGGCCCGGCGGGACGCGCGCCCGACGTCAATGGCGGCTCGTCGCGTTGCGGAGCGCTCGGATCGGGCGCCCGGATGCTGCGTCCGTCCGGCGCCCTCTCGGCCCCGGCGGTCCCCTGCCGCCCTGCTCGTTGAAATCGGTCGTATGCCGGCTCGAGCTCGGTCCGAGGGGGCTCGGCGGGGCCCGCCGGCGGGCCCCAGCCGGTCCCCGGGACTCTCCGGGACCCCCAGGAGGCCGACATCGACCGGAAAAGGTGGCTCTTACGCACTTTTAAGGCGCTCGCCGGTCCCGGACACAGCGGGGATCGGCGTGATTCCGCGGTTCTGCGCTGAGAGCGGAGCGGGGGCCGGTGTTAAAAGTGCGTGGGAGCCACCTTTTTGACAGGCTGCAGCGTCAGGCGGGGCATCTCGAACCGATCTCGCCGAGGAAGAGGCCGCAGGCCGCCTCCGGGCTCAATCGTCTAGGTGATGGCCAGAGGCCAGCCCAGCAGGGCGCCCGCGACGAGGTACGGGCCGTAGGCCATGGGGTCCTTCGGGCCAGCGCGACGGGTGATGAGCAGGGCGAAGGCGGCCAGGCCGCCGAGAATGGTTCCCAGGCACAGGGAGGCGGCAAGCATGGGCGCTCCGTACCAGCCCAGCCACAGGCCTATGAGCGCGCAGAGCTTGACGTCCCCCAGGCCCAGGCCGGCGCGGATGAATGCGAGCAGCAGACTGACTCCTCCGGCCGCGAGCGCGCACAGCACCGCTCGGCGCACCGCATGGATGTGCTCGGGCTCCACGATCACGGCGGCAATGCCGCAGACCGTCAGCCACACCGTCGTCGCGCCCAGCAGCCGGTTGGGCAGGAGGTGGGCGACGGCGTCGACGCTGGCGGCGCTGCCCAGCAGGGCGTAGACGGGAATGGCCACGAGCGCCGCGCCCACGGCGCCCAGCCTCATGCCCCACCAGGCGCAGAATCCGCAGAGCGCCAGCGCGAGCGTGCCCTGCGGGGCGACGGCCAGGAGGCCGGGGTGCCGCAGGGCCGGGTGTGCCGGCGGTCTCGGCTCCGGGCTCCGGCCTTCTGAGCAGTCTTCCGGGGCGTCCTCGCGCCCACCGTCGTGGTCGGTGAGCGGTTCGCGGATGTAGCGGCGCGTCCACGCCGAGACGGGGCCGGCCACGAGCGCCGCCGAGCAGGCGGCCAGGATCCAGGGACCCGCTGATGGTATGGCTGACATGGGGGCCTCTCAATCCGTTGTGTCCGTGGTGCGGGCGACGGGCGCAGCCGACAGGACGGCGCCCGGGCGGATGCCCAGCCGGGCCGCCTCACCCCGCGCCATCTCGACAACGGCGGAGGCGCGCAGGCGCGGAAGCCCGATGCGGCCGGGCCGCAGGGGCGCGACGACCAGGACCTTGCCGGAGCGGGTCGCGTAGACGACGTCGATCGTATGCCGCATGCCCATGCAGTGCACCCAGTTGCAGCGGGGGATCCACAGGGCGCCGTCAATGCCGTCGGTGCCGAGCAGCCCCTTGCTGCGCTGGTGGCGGGTGCGCGCGGTCCACAGCGGCACGCCGGTGTCCTCCCCGTTGACGACGAGGCGGGGAAGCGCCTCGACCGGCGTGGTTGACCACGTTGGTGCTGTCACACTCACAACCGGATGGTATGGAGGAGGGCCGCGGCGGGGTCAGGGGCGATCGCCCCAGCGCCCCTGGGGCGCCGAGATCGGTAGACCTCCGCGTCGAGATCGGCTCAGCCTCGGCCCGGGACCGATATTCGGCGCACACGCGGTTTCTGTTGGCGGCATTCGTCCGGAGGCCCGGGAAAGGTGAGTCGCCGCGTAGCCCCAAGGGTGCCGGCCGCGGGCGGAATGTGGGAACGGCCCTTATGGCGAGGTGCGCTTGCGGATTGTGGAAGGGGGGCGGACTCGGTGCCCGCGGAGAAATCTTCGCGGTGACGAGCTGTCGGGGATCTTGTCGCCGGGGATGTGGAGGAGTCGTCGTCGGAGCGGATGCTTGTCGATTTCAGTGTGAAAGTGAACCGACCTCGGCGAGGGTGAGGGGGGTGACTAAGCGCACAGCCGGCGGGACTGGGGCGTGCTTGCGCCGTCGCCCCCGGCCCGCTGTATCCTGAGCCCCGCCAAAGACCGCAGGTCTCCCACCCCGGTGGGGCCAAGTCCGACGCCGCAGACCCGCCAGCGGGTCTCGAGGTGTCGGAGCCCGCGCAGGTGAGAGACGAGCCCATTTCCGTATGCGGAGTGCGAGCCCCGTGCCCACCGGCGCGGGGCTTTTCCGATGGGTGCCGGTCGCCTGCGGCAGACCACGGAAGGAGGGCCCATGGCACGGCCTGACAAGGAAGCGGCTGTTGCCGAGCTGGCGGACAGGTTCCGCGCATGCGGCGCTGTCCTGCTGACCGAGTACCGCGGGCTGACCGTCGCCGAGCTCCGGACGCTGCGCCGTTCCCTGGCCGGTAACGCCGAGTACGCCGTGGTGAAGAACACGCTCGCTGCGATCGCCGCCCGGCAGGTCGGCCTTGAGGCGATCGCGGACGAGTTCACGGGCCCCACGGCCCTGACCTTCGTCACCGGTGAGCCGGTCGAGGCCGCCAAGGCGCTGCGTGACTTCGCCAAGGAGAACAAGAACCTCGTCGTCAAGGGCGGCATCATGGACGGCAACGTCATGGACGCCGCCGAGGTCGACAGGCTCGCGTCGCTCGAGTCCCGTGAGGTGCTGCTCGCCAAGGCTGCGGGCGCCGTCAAGGCGTCGCTGTCCAAGGCCGCGTACCTCTTCGCTGCGCCCGCCTCCAAGGCGGTCCGCACTGTCGACGCCCTGCGCGAGAAGCAGGAGACCGCGGCCTGAGGCCGCACGCGTCATCCCCAACCACACAACCTGTGCTGACAAGAGCCGACACGACAGTGCAGGGCCCGTTTTCAGGAAGGAACGCCCACTATGGCGAAGCTGACCACCGAAGAGCTCATTGAGCAGTTCAAGGAGCTCACCCTTCTCGAGCTGTCCGAGTTCGTCAAGGCCTTCGAGGAGACCTTCGACGTCACCGCCGCCGCTCCGGCGGCCGCCGTCGTCGCCGCCGCCCCGGGTGGGGCCACTGAGGCCGCCGCCGAGGAGGAGAAGGACGAGTTCGACGTCGTCCTCGAGGCCGCCGGCGACAAGAAGATCCAGGTCATCAAGGAGGTGCGCACCCTGACCTCCCTCGGCCTGAAGGAGGCCAAGGAGCTCGTCGACTCCGCCCCCAAGGCCGTCCTGGAGGGCGCCAACAAGGAGGCCGCCGAGAAGGCCAAGGCCCAGCTCGAGGGCGCCGGCGCCACCGTCTCCCTCAAGTGAGTCCGTCCCCGTAGCCGTTCGGGCCCGGGCCGCTGCTGCTCGAGCCGTCCGACGGCAGGGGCGTCGGCGCCGACCGGGCCTCGTCCGCACCACGCGGGCGGGGCCCGGTTCGCATGCCGGGGGACTACGGACGACGGCGGGTCCTGCTGCTCGGCCGGCAGGGCTCGGCGGGCCGCCCGGTCCGGGAACGTGAGCGTACGTTCACGCGACGAGCCTCCGTTGATGTTGGGGCGCGGCCCTGGAAGAGACCGGCTCCAGCATGGGAAGGGGCCCGGCTCGTCCCGTGCGCCGCGCAGTCGGGGCGATGCGGTGGAGGGGCCGATTGTCATGGGGCGGCCCCGCCCCTGTGCGCTGCGCGGCTGAGCCTCGTCCTGCTGGAGATCGAGTGCGGGCCGGGCGGCCGCGCTCCGGCCGCCCGGCCCAGAAGCTCGGTCGGCGCGACCGGCACCCACCGGACCGGCGCGGTCGACGGCGGCCGGGGCCCGGGCGGGCGGAACGGGGTAGTATGCGCGACTGTGGCGCGAATCGCAAGGGCCAATGTCCCTTCCGGCATGGCCCGTGGTGTATCGGGCGTGTACGCTAGCGCTTTGCGTCCATTGTGTGTACTGGCATTTGCACACCGTCAGGTCTGCGGCGTTTATCGCTGGAGTCTCAACGGAAAGTCGTTATGACACGTACCCGCCGCGGACGTCGAGTGGTCCCCGAGATGAGGGAAGGATCCCCTTTGGCTGCCTCGCGCACCTCTGCACCTACCGCCGCTGACATCGCCGCGCGCACCGCGTCGCGTCGTATCAATTTTGCGAAGATCGCCGAGCCCATGCAGGCTCCTAACCTTCTGGCCCTTCAGACCGAGAGCTTCGACTGGCTCGTCGGCAACGAGAAGTGGCGTGCTCGCGTGGACGCCGCCAACGCCAAGCGCCCGGTATCCCTGCCCGAGACCTCCGGTCTGGAGGAGATCTTCGACGAGATCTCGCCGATCGAGGACTTCGGCGCCACCATGGCCCTGTCCTTCCACGACCACCGCTTCGAGGAGCCCAAGTACACCGCCGAGGAGTGCCAGGAGAAGGACCTGACCTACTCCGCCCCCCTGTACGTCGTCGCCGACTTCGAGAACTTCTCCACCGGCGAGATCAAGTCCCAGACCGTCTTCATGGGCGACTTCCCGCTCATGACCGACAAGGGCACCTTCATCGTCAACGGCTCCGAGCGCGTCGTCGTCTCCCAGCTCGTGCGCTCCCCGGGCGTGTACTTCGAGCGCACCACCGAGAAGGCCTCGGACAAGTACGTCTACAACGTCAAGTTCATCCCCTCGCGCGGAGCCTGGCTCGAGTTCGAGATCGACAAGAACGACCACGTGGCCGTGCGAGTGGACCGCAAGCGCAAGCAGGACATCACCGTCTTCCTGCTCGCCCTGGGCCTGGACGAGTCCGAGATCCGCAAGGAGTTCAAGGACTACCCGGCCCTGACCTCCGCCCTGGACGAGGACCGCAAGGTCACCACCCAGGACGACGCCCTGCTGGACATCTACAAGAAGATCCGCCCCGGCGAGCCGCCGAGTGTCGAGGCCGGCCGCACCCTGCTGGAGAACTTCTACTTCAACGCCAAGCGCTACGACCTGGCCAAGGTCGGCCGCTACAAGATCAACAAGAAGCTCGGCCTGGCCGGGGACCTGACCGACTCCGTCCTGCGCATCGAGGACATCACCGCCGCCATCAAGTACCTCCTGGCCCTGCACGCCGGCGCCGAGAGGATCGAGGGCGTGCGCGACGGCGAGATCGTCGACATCGTCGTCGAGTTCGACGACATCGACCACCTCGGCAACCGCCGCATCCGTGCTGTGGGCGAGCTCATCCAGTCCCAGGTGCGCACCGGCATGAGCCGCATGGAGCGCCAGGTGCGCGAGCGCATGACCACCCAGGACGTTGAGGCCATCACCCCGAACACCCTGATCAACATCCGGCCCGTGACCGCCGCGATCAAGGAGTTCTTCGGAACCTCCCAGCTGAGCCAGTTCATGGACCAGAACAACCCGCTGGCCGGCCTGACCCACAAGCGCCGCCTGAGCGCGCTGGGCCCCGGCGGCCTGTCGCGCGAGCGCGCCTCCATGGAGGTCCGCGACGTCCACGCCTCCCACTACGGGCGCATGTGCCCCATCGAGTCGCCCGAGGGCCCCAACATCGGCCTCATCGGCTCGCTGGCGACCTTCGCCCGCATCAACCCCTTCGGCTTCATCGAGACGCCCTACCGCGTCGTCGTCGACGGCCAGGTCACCGACGAGACCCACTACCTGACGGCCGACGACGAGGACCGCCACGTCATTGCCCAGGCCAACGTCGAGCTGACCGCCGACGGCCACTTCGCCGAGGACCACGTCCTGTGCCGGGTCACCGGCGGCGAGCCGGCCCTGGTGGCGGCCGACCAGGTCGACCTCATGGACGTCTCCCCGCGCCAGATGGTGTCGGTGGGCACCTCCCTCATCCCCTTCCTGGAGCACGACGACGCCAACCGCGCCCTCATGGGCGCGAACATGCAGCGCCAGGCCGTGCCGCTCATCCGCCCCGACGCCCCGCTGGTGGGCACCGGGATGGAGCGGCGCACCGCCGTCGACGCCGGTGACGTGCTCGTGGCCGACAAGGCCGGCGTCGTCACCGAGGTGTGCGCCGACTTCGTGCGCGTGGCCGCCGACGACGGCACCGAGAAGGTCTACAAGGCCGCGAAGTTCCGCCGCTCCAACCAGGGCAACTGCTACAACCAGCGGGTCGTGGCCACCGAGGGCGAGCGGGTCGAGGTCGGCTCCGTCCTGGCCGACGGCCCCGCCACCGAGGGCGGCGACCTGGCCCTGGGCCAGAACCTCCTGGTCGCCTTCATGACCTGGGAGGGCCTGAACTACGAGGACGCGATCATCGTGTCCCAGCGCGTGGTCTCCGACGACCTGCTCACCTCCATCCACATCGAGGAGCACGAGGTCGACGCCCGCGACACCAAGCTGGGGGCGGAGGAGATCACCCGCGACATCCCCAACGTCAGCGAGGAGACCCTGGCCAACCTCGACGAGCGCGGCATTATCCGCATCGGTGCCGAGGTCCGCAGCGGCGACATCCTCGTGGGCAAGGTGACCCCCAAGGGCGAGACCGAGCTGACAAGCGAGGAGCGCCTCCTGCGCGCCATCTTCGGGGAGAAGGCCCGGGAGGTGCGCGACACATCCCTGCGCGTGCCCCACGGCGAGTACGGCATCGTCACCGGCGTGCGCGAGTTCGACGCCTCCACCGAGGACGCCGACCTGCCCGCCGGCGTCAACCGCATGGTGCGGGTCTACATCGCCCAGCGCCGCAAGATCACGGTGGGCGACAAGCTCTCCGGCCGCCACGGCAACAAGGGAGTCATCTCCAAGATCAACCCGGTCGAGGACATGCCCTTCCTGGCCGACGGCACCCCGGTCGACGTCATCCTCAACCCGCTGGGCGTGCCCAGCCGCATGAACGTCGGCCAGGTCCTGGAGCTCCACCTGGGCTGGGTCTCCTCGCGCGGCTGGGACGCCTCGGCGGCCCGCGAGGCCGGCGAGGAGTGGGCCGCCCGGCTGCCCGAGGCCGGTGTGGTCGCCGAGCCGCGCACGCCGGTGGCCACCCCCGTCTTCGACGGCGTGCGCGACGACGAGCTCATGGGCCTGCTGGACTCCACCCTGCCCAGCCCCGACGGCGTCCAGCTCGTCCAGCCCAACGGCAAGGCCCAGCTCTTCGACGGCCGCTCCGGAGAGCCCTTCCCGTACCCGGTCTCGGTCGGCTACATGTACATCCTCAAGCTCCACCACCTCGTGGACGACAAGATCCACGCCCGCTCCACCGGTCCGTACTCCATGATCACCCAGCAGCCGCTGGGCGGCAAGGCGCAGTTCGGCGGGCAGCGCTTCGGCGAGATGGAGGTGTGGGCCATGGAGGCCTACGGCGCCGCCCACGCCCTCCAGGAGCTGCTCACGGTCAAGTCCGACGACGTCAACGGCCGCGTCAAGGTCTACGAGGCCATTGTCAAGGGCGAGGACATCCCCGAGCCCGGCATCCCCGAGTCCTTCAAGGTGCTCATGAAGGAGATGCAGTCGCTGTGCCTGAACGTCGAGGCCCTTGACGCCGAGGGCGACGTCATCGGACTGGACGACACCGACGACGACACCCGCCGCGCCTCCGAGGAGCTCGGCTTCGACCTGGGCCGCCGCCCGGGCGGCTCGACCGCCTCCTCGGTCGACGAGATCTGACCCGCTGCAGGCCGGCTCCGGGGGGCGCACCGGCCCCGCGCCTCCCGGGCCGCCACTGGGCCCCGCGCCGTCGTGGAACGCGACGCGGTCGCCCGCCCACAACATTCATGAGCTGACCACCTAATCGGAAGTAGGAACTGTGCTCGACGCCAACGTGTTCGACAGGATCCAGCTCGGCCTGGCCACCGCGGAGGACATCAAGTCCTGGTCGCACGGCGAGGTCAAGAAGCCCGAGACCATCAACTACCGCACCCTCAAGCCGGAGAAGGACGGGCTCTTCTGCGAGAAGATCTTCGGACCCACCCGCGACTGGGAGTGCGCCTGCGGCAAGTACAAGCGCGTGCGCTACAAGGGCATCATCTGTGAGCGCTGCGGCGTGGAGGTCACCCGCTCCAAGGTGCGCCGCGAGCGCATGGCCCACATCAAGCTGGCCGCGCCCGTGACCCACATCTGGTACTTCAAGGGCGTGCCCTCGCGCCTGGGCTACCTGCTCAACCTCGCGCCCAAGGACCTGGAGAAGGTCATCTACTTCGCCGCCTACATGGTCACCGAGGTCGATGAGGAGGGCCGCCACGACGACCTGCCGTCCCTGCGCAATGAGCTCGAGGTCAAGAAGAAGCACATCGAGGAGGCCGGTCTGGCCGACGTCGAGGCGCGCCAGCAGCGCCTGGAGGCCGACCTGGCCCAGCTCGAGGCCGAGGGCGCCGAGGCCTCCCAGCGGGACAAGGCCCGCAAGACGGCCGAGCGCGAGATGACGGCCCTGCGCCGCAAGAACGCCCGGACCCTGGAGCACATGGACAAGGTCTGGGACCGCTTCGTGTCCCTCAAGGTCGGCGACCTGGAGGGCGACGAGGTGCTCTACCGCGACATGGTCGCCGACTACGGCATCTACTTCAAGGGCGCCATGGGCGCCGAGGCCATCCAGGCGCGCCTGCGCACCTTCGACCTGGAGGCCGAGGCCGCCTCGCTGGCCGAGGTCGTGGCCGGCGGCACCGGCCAGCGCAAGACCCGGGCCATCAAGCGGCTGAAGGTCATCAACGCCTTCCGCCTGACCAAGACCGCACCGGAGGCGATGGTCCTGGACAACATCCCGGTCATCCCGCCGGACCTGCGCCCCATGGTCCAGCTTGACGGCGGCCGCTTCGCCACGAGCGACCTCAATGACCTCTACCGTCGGGTCATCAACCGCAACAACCGCCTCAAGCGGCTGATGGACCTGGGCGCCCCGACCATCATTGTCAACAACGAGAAGCGCATGCTCCAGGACGCCGTCGACGCCCTGTTCGACAACGGGCGGCGCGGCCGGCCGGTCACGGGCGTGGGCAACCGGCCGCTGAAGTCCCTGTCTGACATGCTCAAGGGCAAGCAGGGCCGCTTCCGCCAGAACCTGCTGGGCAAGCGCGTGGATTACTCGGGCCGGTCCGTCATCGTGGTGGGCCCCCAGCTCAAGCTGCACCAGTGCGGACTGCCCAGCCAGATGGCCCTGGAGCTGTTCAAGCCCTTCGTCATGAAGCGGCTGGTCGAGCTCAAGGAGGCCCAGAACGTCAAGGCCGCCAAGCGCATGGTCGAGCGCGCCAACCCCAAGGTGTGGGACGTGCTGGCCGAGGTCATCGGCGAGCACCCTGTGCTGCTCAACCGCGCCCCCACGCTTCACCGCCTGGGCATCCAGGCCTTCGAGCCCCAGCTCATCGAGGGCAAGGCCATCCAGCTCCACCCGCTGGTCTGCGGCGCCTTCAACGCCGACTTCGACGGCGACCAGATGGCCGTCCACCTGCCGCTGGGGGCGGAGGCGCAGGCCGAGGCCCGCATCCTCATGCTCTCCTCCAACAACATCCTCAAGCCCTCCGACGGCCGCCCGGTGACCATGCCCAGCCAGGACATGATCATCGGCACCTACTACCTCACCCAGGAGCCTGACCCGGACGTCCCGGTGGAGGTCGACGGCTCCGGCGAGCCGGTGGTCCCGTCCTTCTCCTCCTTCGCGGAGGCGGTCATGGCCTACGACTTCGGCAAGCTCGACGTCAACGCCGCCTGCGACATCCGCTTCGAGGAGGGCATCACCGCCCCCGCCGACTGGCAGGCCCCCGAGGACTGGAGCGAGGGCGAGGCGATCACCCTGCGCACCTCGCTGGGTCGGGCCCTGTTCAACACGGCGCTGCCCGAGTCCTTCCCCTACGTGAACTACACGGTGGACAAGAAGAGGCTCGGCGACATTATCAACGCCCTGGCGGAGAACTACTCGCGCGTGGAGGTGGCCTCCTCGCTGGACGCCCTGAAGGCCAACGGCTTCCACTGGTCGACCTGGTCGGGCATCACCGTCGCCTTCGCCGACGTCGTCTCCCCGCCCTCCAAGCCCGAGATCCTCGCGCGCTACGAGGCCGAGGCCGCCGAGATCGAGAGCCTGTTCGGCATGGGCGCCCTGACCGACAAGGACCGCTACAAGTCCCTGATCGACATCTGGACCAAGGCGACCACCGAGGTCGCCGAGGCGATGCGCGAGAACTTCCCCCAGCGCAACACCGTCTTCCAGATGGTGGCCTCCGGCGGCCGCGGCAACTGGGACCAGATCCGCCAGCTCGCCGGCATGCGCGGGCTTGTGGCCGACCCCAGGCAGCGCCTCATCGAGCGCCCGATCAAGTCCAACTACCGCGAGGGTCTGAGCGTCCTGGAGTACTTCATCGCCACCCACGGCGCCCGCAAGGGCCTGGCGGACACGGCGCTGCGCACCGCCGACTCCGGGTACCTCACCCGGCGCCTGGTGGACGTCTCCCAGGACGTCATCGTCCGCGAGGACGACTGCGGCACCCGCAAGGGCCTGACCAAGCGCCTGGTGACCTGGAAGGAGGAGGACGGCGAGCGCATCCGGGAGGTCTCCGACATCCTGGAGACCACCGTCTACGGCACGACGCTGGCCCGCGACGCCGTCGACGCTCAGGGCAATGTCGTCATCCCCGCCGGGACCGACCTGGGCGACGGCGCCATCACCAGGGCGATCGACGCCGGCATCGAGGAGGTCGTGTGCCGCTCGGTGCTGACCTGCGACTCCGCCGTCGGCACCTGCGCCGCCTGCTACGGCCGCTCGCTGGCCACCGGCAAGCGGGTCGACATCGGCGAGGCGGTCGGCATTATCGCCGCCCAGTCCATCGGCGAGCCCGGCACGCAGCTGACCATGCGCACCTTCCACACCGGCGGTGCGGCCGGCGCCGCGGACATCACCCAGGGCCTGCCCCGCGTCCAGGAGCTCTTCGAGGCCCGCACGCCCAAGGGCGAGGCTGCCGTGGCCGAGGCCGCCGGCACCCTCAAGATCGAGGACGACGCCGATGGCAAGCGCCTGCTCATCACCCGCGACGACGGCGAGGAGGACCTGGTGGTCCCGGTCTCGCGCCGCCAGCGCCTGCTGGCCGTCGACGGCGCCCACGTGGAGCCGGGCGACGCGCTGACCGAGGGGCCGGTGGACCCCAAGAAGGTGCTGCGCCTGCGGTCGGTGGGCGCCACCCAGCGCCACCTGGTGGACGAGGTCCAGGAGGTCTACCGCTCCCAGGGCGTGGACATCCACTCCAAGCACATCGAGGTGATCGTGCGCCAGATGCTGCGCCGCGTCACCGTGCTGGAGGCGGGGGGCACCAACCTCCTCCAGGGGGACCTGGTCGACGTCATGCACTTCCGCGCCGAGAACCGCCGTGTGGTGGCCGAGGGCGGCAAGCCCGCCTCCGGGCGCACCGAGCTCATGGGGATCACCAAGGCGTCCCTGGCCACGGACTCGTGGCTGAGCGCCGCCTCCTTCCAGGAGACCACGCGCGTGCTCACCGAGGCCGCCATGAACGGCAAGTCGGACCCGCTGCTGGGCCTGAAGGAGAACGTCATCCTCGGTAAGCTCATCCCGGCCGGCACGGGCCTGGCCCGCTACTCCGACATCGAGGTGGAGCCCACCGAGGAGGTCAAGGCCGAGGTCTTCGCCCGCGCCAGTGCGGGCGAGAACATGCTGGGCGTCGGCGAGGCGGTCGCGCTGGACGACTTCTCCTTCGGCGGCGGTTTCAGCGCGGACTTCTCCGACGACTTCCGCACCGGTTTCTCCTCCGCGGGCGAGGACTACCAGTTCTGAGCGCATTCTGCGCGCACAAGCCGTCCGACCGGGCCGGGGCCCAGCTCCGGGCCCGGTCGGAGACGGGCTCGGCGGAGCCGGCAGAGGCCGCCACCGGTCTCGAGCCGGAGTACGACCGATCTCAGCGAAGGGGACGCCGACGCCCTGAAGAACGGCGCATGGGAAAGGTCACCGGGGCGCGGGCTGGTGACGTCCGCGGGTCAAGGGCGTAGCCTCGTGACGACAGCACGCCTACCCGCTACAGGAGCGCTCACCTTGTCTGTCTCCACACCGCCCGAACCTCGTTCTTACGACCCCAGGTCCGGCGCACCGCGCCCTGCGGAGCGCACCAGCATCCTGCGGCGCACCGATGGAGTGCCCGAGGGATCTGCGTCCCCGGACCCGGCCGACTCAATGCCCACCCAGGCCCTTCCGACTGACTGGTCCGGCGGGCAGCCCGCGACCTCTGTCATGCCGACCGGGGCGGGGGACTGGTCCGGCGGGCAGCCCGCGACCTCTGTCATGCCGACCGGGGCAGACGAGTGGGCGGACAGCCGGCCCACGACTGTTGCGCCCGCCTACGCTCCGGCGCCGTCGGTTCAGACCCCCGGGGCTCCCGCGCAGTGGAACGAGCCCGCGACGCAGCCGGCACCGGAGCCCCGGTCCGAGCGAAGGTCGCGACGGCAGCCCGAGCCGGAGTCCGAGGTGCTGCCGCCGAACCGGTCGCTCAGGCGGCGCACGGCGGCCCTGCCGATCGGGACCGTCCTGCTCGTGGCCTCGGTGGTCCTGCTGGGGTGGGGGGTCTACACGTTCCTGACTTCGCTCCGCGTCTTCGACATCGTCCTCGGCAAGTCGGACATCGTCAACATGCCGGCGGCCATCGCCGTCGGGGCGGGGGCGCTGCTGGCCTTCTTCGCCTTCGTTGCGGCGCTCGTCGCCTGCGCCCGGGCGCGGCCCAAGACAGCGGCCATCATGCTGCTGCTCGGCAGCCTGGTGCTGCCCCTGGGCTCCACCGCCGCTGCGGCCTACTTCGGCGGCACCCAGCTGAAGGATCAGACCCTCGCCGAGGCCCAGCAGATGAAGGGCAAGGTCGATATCAGCCAGGTCACTGGCATTCTCGACCAGCTCAAGAGCATGGGCGTCAACGTGCCCTGGCGTGACGACCTGCTTCGCATTCTTCAGGGCGCCGATGGCACTGGCATCGGCCAGGACGGCCAGAACGGCCAGAACGGCCAGGGCGGCACCGGACAGGACGGCAGCGGCACCACCGGTGACGGCGACGGCGGTAACAACGATGGTGGTGCCGGCAGCGGCGGCTACGACGGCGGTGGCAACGGCGCCGGTAACGACAACGGCGGTGATGCCGGCGACGGCGACGGTGTCGGTAATAACGACAGTGGTGGCAATGCCGGTGACGGCGACGGCGGTGATGGCAACGGGTGATTCGCAGGGCGCTGCGGGCGACCGGCATGTGCCTGCCGCCCGCAGCGCCCCTCCCCGGGCCTCGGACGGGTGTCTCCTGGCGGATGTATAAGAACTTGTACTGGTCATCGTCCTGTCGAGGGGGCACGATGGTGCGATCACATTGCTCGGTTTCGCTCCACCATCCCCAGGAGTTCCCTCATGGTTCCGGTCTCTCATCACAGTGCGTTCCCGGCGGTCGCGGGCGGTTCCACCGCGTGTGCGGCACGCGTGGGGCGGCGTCTCGATCCTGATGCACCGGGGTGCTGCGCTCTGGAAGATGTACGCCGATGAAGATCCGGGACATTCCAGAGGCGACTGAGGCCGCCGATCCATCGACTTCCCCGGAGCGGCTCGGCAACATCGCGGACCTCTACCCGGAGCTCCACCCGGTTCTCGTGCTGAATCCGTCCTGTCCGGAGGACCTGCGGGAGTGGATGCGATCGACCACGCCGAAGGCAGACCAAACGTGGAAGGATCACCTGGCCGCTGAGCGCGCTCGCCAACAGGCCGAGGCACAGCAGCGGGACGAGGCGCAGCGGCAGCCCACGAGCAGCCAGACGACTAGCGTCAGCCCTCGAGCGCTTCGTCGAGTAGGCTCCAGGCTCAGCTGGGCCGCTGGCTGGTCATCGCCATCGCGATCATCGGTATCGCGGTAGTCATACGCACTTGCGGGCAGTCGCTTGAGCATTCTACCAGTTCGCATACGCGTACGTCGCCCACGCCGACGCCGAGTGTCTCACCCGCTCCGTCGAACGCCGTCTCGGCGAGCCGATTCCAGTCGCCCTCGCAGAACATCTCCTGCGAGATCGGCGACAACCGGGCCGCCTGCTCAATCTATGCGCGAGATTACGGGGACGCCGGGCTGGAAGACTGCGATGAGGTCTACTTCTCCATGACCGTCCAGGACAGCACGTCCCTGGCCTGCGGCTCGGAGTTCGCGACCGACGGCACGGCGATGACCCTGGACTACGGCGAGAGCGTCAAGAGCGGGGCCTTCGCCTGCACCTCTGCCGACGACGGCGTCAGGTGCTGGGACCAGCAGAACGGTCACGGCTTCAAGATCGCGCGCGCAGGCTACTCCACTTTCTAAGGGCCCAGCTGCATCGGATGCCGTTGCGTGCGTGCACTGCTTGAGATGCGGACGCATTTGGCCATCCGGTGGGTGGTGGATCACAATGCACTCATACCCTCTCCCAGGAAGGTCTCAGTATGAGCGGCAAGACCCCAGTCCCGTCCGATCACGGCGTGTCCGAGGAGCCGGAGTCTGAGTCATCCGCTGGTGACGCGATGCTGGCCGATGCCTCTGCGGAGCCTGACGCCGGCGACGCTGAGACGCCGGTTTCCGAAGTCGGTGCGCCTCCAACGGTCGAGTCGGTATCGACGCCGTCGGCGTCCGAGGAGTCCGAGGAGCCGGAGCCATCCGCTGACGACGTGGTGTCGGCTCTGGGCCCTGTTCCGCCGCCGCCGGCCGACACGGAGGGCCCGGCAGGCGACGCGATGGCCGCCCTCGGACCGGTTCCCCCGCCGCCTGCCAAGACGGCGGCTCTGGGAAGCGGGCCCGACCCGGCCCTGGCTCCTGTTCCGCCGCCGGCCGACACGGAGGGCCCGGCAGGCGACGCGACGGTGGCCCTCGGACCGGTTCCGCTGCCACCCGCGCCCTCGGTGGGCTCCGGTGCGACGGGGGCGTTCTCGGCGGTGCCGATGGCGGGCACGCCGGTTCCCTCGGCGGCCTCCGGTGCGACCGGGACCTTTCCCATGGGGCTTCCGGCGCCGGCGCCTCATCCGGCGCCGATGAGTCCGGCGGTCAAGAAGCAGCTCAAGGTCGGCTTCGGCGCACTGGGGCTCGTTCTGGTCCTGGCCATCGCCGGAGTGGTCGCCGTCAACATCCTGAACTCCTATCGGGGTCCGGAGAAGCAGGTCGAGACCTACCTCCGTCTCATCGCTGACGGCCACGCGCAGGAGGCCGGCAAAATGGTCGATCCGGGGGTGCCTGACGGCAAGCGTCTGCTCCTGACCGATGAGGCTCTCGGCGCGGCCACCGATCGTATTACAGCGATCAACGTCGAAAAGCCCGATGTCGATGGAGACGATGACACGGCCCGCGTGACCGCGACGTTCCGGCTCGACGGGCAGAAGTTCGAGCACACATTCTCCTTGAGCAGGGGCGACAAGGAGTACGGGCTGCTCGACAGCTGGGAGATGACGGATGACGCGGACAATGCCCTGGTCAACAAGGTGGAGCTGTCCTCGTCCTTCGACTCCTTGATCATCGGAGGCCAGGAGGTGTCGCTCAGCAAGGGCGGCGGCCGCGTGCACGGGTCCTATGAGACGGAACAGTACGTCTACTTCGGCGTCTACAGCATTTCGGCCAGTGAGTCCCGCGCGAAGTACCTGACTCCGGACACGACGTCGCTTGAGGCGTATCCGGAAGGCTCCGGCTCGTCGGGCGGCTCGCCGGGCTCATCCACCCAGACGCTGTCGGTGGGCGCCGAACCGACCCAGGAGCTCAAGGACCTCGTGCTTGACAAGGTCAAGCAGAAGACGACGGACTGCACCACCCCGCCGAGCAACATGAGCTCCGAGTGCCCTTACGCCCTGCAGTCGCGCTATATAGCGAAGATGGAGGTCACAACGGAGGCCGCGGACGTCACCATCGACTCGACGATGGACTTCACGAGCGACAGGATCGTCGTGACGACCACGTCCTCCCTCAGCTACTCGTCTTCCAGGCCGGAGCGGAACGAGTTCAAGTTCGAGGGAGAAATCGAGTGGGTCGAGGGCCAGGACGAGCCCAACGTGACCATTACGGGCTCGACGGGCGTGTACTGACGGCTGCGCGAACGGCCGTGTGCGGTGTCTGCAAGCCGGCGGAGGGCTCGTTGCCTAGACGATAACGGCATGAATGTCACGCGGAACGCTTGTATAAGTTCTTTAGTATTGTCTGCCCGAGGCGACGGCGATAGCATGCTGTTCAGCGTCTGGTGGGGCTTCAGCTCCTGTTATTTCGCAACAATGAGTTTTGTTCTCGTGAGGGGGTCCCGTTGTCTGTCTGCGCTGCTCGACCGGTACCTGCGGAGGGTTGCCCGCCTCGCCTCCGTGCTGATGCATCCGGGTGATCCTATGTTGAGGGGCTGAGGTTTCGGCGCGCGCGTCGCCGGTGCGGCGCTTCCGAGGCGGGTCGTTCCCGCTCCGTCTTATCGGCGCGTCTTTGTTCTTGGGGCCCGGCGATCTGAGGTGCCTGGTGTTTCTCGGGCAGTGGTGGAAAGAGTGCTGTTCTTGGGCGATGAGGCTGGAATCTGGTTGTGTCGGCATCGAGCTACAGCGGTGAGCTCGGGGAGCGGGTCGTGCTTGATGTGGCGGGTGAAGGGACCGGACGATAGCCGAGGTGGCGAGGTCCTGTGGGCCGGCTCCTCGGGGCGGTGGGAAGCCGGGTCAAGAGATGGAGAAGGATCACCCGGAGTCCGTTGAGGTGGAGGTGGGTGCGGAGCGGGCGGCTGGGCGCAGGAGGCTGCGCGCCTGGCTGCGAGAGGCCGAAAGTGGGGAGGCGGGCTCCTGGGGGAGAAGCGGCTTCCTTCCTCGAGGGTCCCGGTAGCGGGCGCCCGGGCGCGCGCTTGCGTCCACCGCGGTGGATGGGAAGCTACCCGGTGATGCTGGGGTGTCGATCAAGAAGCTCGTGCGCACGCTCAAGCCTCTCCAAGAGATCATCATCAGCGTCAACAGCCACAGGCTCGCCCGGCCCCGGCCCACCGAACCTCGCTCCGGATCCTCTCCCGGCTCCCGCTGGCGCGCCAGTCGTCAGGAGTCGGGTCATAGGCGCCTCATGGGCTCTTCAGTGGTGAGAACCACGAAACCGTGGGCCGCCCTGGGATGGTGGGCGCCGTCGTCGAGCACGTATCCTGGCCCGCGGTGCCCGCACGCGGGTCGCCGTTCTCCATTCCGTTCCCAGCACCCGTCGGGCGGGCCCCGACGCCGGTGCCACGCGGGTCTGCCGCGGCGGGAACCGACGGGCCCCTCCGCGGGGCTCCGGACGCAGCGCGTCGGCAGGCCGACGGCGGCGGGCCGGCCCAGCTCCGTGGAGGCGTGCGCGCCCGATGGGGGAGCGGGGCCGGTGGGCGGGCAGCGAAATGTCCAGATGCACTTCACTATGGAGATCGAGTAGTGCCTACCATTCAGCAGCTGGTCCGCAAGGGCCGCTCGACCAAGCGCTCGGCGTCGAAGACGCCCGCGCTCAAGTCCAGCCCGCAGCGCCGTGGCGTGTGCACCCGCGTGTACACCACCACCCCCAAGAAGCCGAACTCAGCCCTCCGCAAGGTCGCCCGCGTGCGCCTGTCGACCGGCATCGAGGTCACGGCCTACATCCCCGGCGAGGGCCACAACCTCCAGGAGCACTCCATCGTGCTGGTGCGCGGTGGCCGTGTGAAGGACCTTCCCGGTGTCCGCTACCACATCGTGCGCGGCTCCCTCGACACCCAGGGAGTCAAGGGCCGCCAGCAGGCACGCTCGAAGTACGGCGCCAAGAAGGAGAAGAAGTAATGCCTCGTAAGGGCCCCGCCCCCCGGCGCCCGCTCGCCGTCGACCCCGTCTACGGCTCCCCGGTCGTCACCCAGCTGGTCAACCGCGTCCTGCTGGACGGCAAGAAGTCCACCGCCGAGCGCATCGTCTACGGCGCCCTGGAGGGTGTGCGATCCAAGACGGACCAGGACCCGGTCTCCGTCCTCAAGCGCGCCCTGGACAACATCCGCCCGGCACTGGAGGTCCGCTCCCGCCGCGTCGGCGGCGCGACCTACCAGGTGCCGGTCGAGGTCCGCCCCAACCGCGCCACCACCCTCGCGCTGCGCTGGCTCGTGGACTTCTCCCGCCAGCGCCGCGAGAACACCATGACCGAGCGCCTCATGAACGAGATCCTGGACGCCTCCAACGGTCTGGGCGCTGCGGTCAAGCGCCGCGAGGACATGCACCGGATGGCCGAGTCCAACAGGGCCTTCGCCCACTACCGCTGGTAACAGCAGCGCGTCGGCCGGGGCCGCCCCTCGCGCCCCGACCGGCGTCTTCCTCCCACCTCACGAACGAAGGACTTCACTAGTGGCACTCGACGTGCTGACCGACCTGAAGAAGGTCCGCAACATCGGCATCATGGCCCACATCGATGCCGGCAAGACGACCGTGACAGAGCGCATCCTGTTCTACACGGGCATCAACTACAAGATCGGCGAGACGCACGACGGCGCCTCGACCATGGACTGGATGGAGCAGGAGCAGGAGCGCGGAATCACCATCACCTCCGCGGCCACCACCTGCTTCTGGAAGAACAACCAGATCAACATTATCGACACCCCCGGCCACGTCGACTTCACGGTTGAGGTCGAGCGCTCCCTGCGCGTGCTCGACGGCGCGGTCGCCGTCTTCGACGGCAAGGAGGGCGTCGAGCCCCAGTCCGAGACGGTGTGGCGGCAGGCCGACAAGTACGGCGTCCCGCGCATCTGCTTCATCAACAAGATGGACAAGCTGGGCGCCGACTTCGAGTTCTCCGTCCAGACGATCCGCGACCGTCTTCACGCCAAGCCGATCGTGCTGAACTTCCCGATCGGCGCCGAGTCTGAGTTCTCCGGCGTGGTCGATGTCGTGGAGATGCGCGCCGTGCGCTTTCCCGAGAAGGACGCCGACGGCAAGGCGACCCGCGGCGCCGTCGTCGTCTACGAGGACATCCCCGCCGACCTGGTCGCCAAGGCCGAGGAGCTGCACGGCGAGCTCGTCGAGGCGGTCGCCGAGGCCGACGACGAGCTCATGGAGAAGTACCTGGAGGGCGAGGAGCTCACCGTCGCCGAGATCAAGGCCGGCGTCCGCAAGCTCACCATCGCCGGCGGGGCCTTCCCGGTCATGGCCGGCTCGGCCTTCAAGAACAAGGGCGTCCAGCCCGTGCTCGACGCCGTCCTGGACTACCTGCCCTCCCCGCTGGACGTCCCCGACGTCGAGGGCCACCGGCCCGGCAACGAGGAGGAGGTGCTCACCCGCGCGGCCGACGAGAATGAGCCCTTCGCGGCGCTCGCCTTCAAGGTCGCCACGCACCCCTTCTACGGCAAGCTGGTCTACGTGCGCGTGTACTCCGGCAAGGTCTCCCAGGGCGACGTCGTCTCCAACGCCACCAAGGGCAAGAAGGAGCGCATCGGCAAGCTCTTCCAGATGCACTCCAACAAGGAGAACCCGGTCGAGCAGGCCCACGCCGGCCACATCTACGCCTTCATCGGCCTCAAGGACGTCACCACCGGCGACACCCTGTGCGCCCAGGGGGCCCCGGTCATCCTGGAGTCCATGACCTTCCCGGACCCGGTCATCCACGTGGCCATCGAGCCCAAGACCAAGAGCGACCAGGAGAAGCTGAGCACTGCGATCCAGAAGCTCTCCGAGGAGGACCCGACCTTCACCGTCAGGCTCGACGAGGAGACCGGCCAGACCGTCATCGGCGGCATGGGCGAGCTTCACCTGGACGTCTTCGTGGACCGCATGCGCCGCGAGTTCAAGGTCGAGGCCAATGTCGGCAACCCGATGGTCGCCTACCGCGAGACCATTCGCAAGAAGGTCGACAAGGTCGAGTACACCCACAAGAAGCAGACGGGCGGCTCCGGGCAGTACGCCAAGGTGCAGATGTCCTTCGAGCCGCTGGTGCCCGAGGCCGATGAGAACGGTGAGGTCGCCCACTACGAGTTCGTCAGCGCCGTCACCGGCGGCCGTGTGCCCCGCGAGTACATCCCCAGCGTCGACGCGGGCGTCCGGGACGCCATGCTCACCGGCGTGCTGGCCGGCTACCCCGTGGTGGACGTCAAGGCGACCCTCGTCGACGGCGCCTACCACGAGGTCGACTCCTCCGAGATGGCCTTCAAGATCGCCGGCTCCATGGCGTTCAAGGAGGGCTCGCGGAAGGCCTCCCCGGTCCTCCTCGAGCCGGTCATGGCCGTCGAGGTCCGCACGCCCGAGGAGTACATGGGCGACGTCATCGGCGATCTGAACTCCCGTCGCGGCATGATCCAGGCCATGGAGGACGCCGTCGGGGTCAAGGTCATCAAGGCCGCCGTGCCGCTGAGCGAGATGTTCGGCTACGTCGGCGACCTGCGCTCCAAGACGCAGGGGCGCGCCGTGTACTCGATGAGCTTCGACTCCTACGCCGAGGTTCCCAGGACCGTCGCCGACGAGATCATCGCCAAGGCCAGGGGCGAGTGATCGCGCGTCCCGGGGGCCGGGTATTCGCCTCCGGCCCCCGGGCCGCCTCGGCGATTGCGTCCGAGGCGCCCCCTTTCAGTAAGATTTCCAACAATCCATCAGTAGAGACTCTCAGCGTCGTCACGGCTAGCATAGGGTTAGTCGAATCACGACGAAGAGCAACTACCCGAGTCCCAGGAGGACACCAGTGGCCAAGGCCAAGTTCGAGCGGACCAAGCCGCACGTCAACATCGGAACGATCGGTCACGTCGACCACGGCAAGACGACGCTGACCGCTGCGATCTCCAAGGTCCTGCACGACGAGTACCCGGACCTCAACCCCTTCACCCCCTTCGACGAGATCGACAAGGCCCCCGAGGAGCGCCAGCGCGGTATCACGATCAACATCGCGCACGTCGAGTACGAGACCGAGAAGCGTCACTACGCCCACGTCGACGCCCCCGGCCACGCCGACTACATCAAGAACATGATCACCGGCGCAGCCCAGATGGACGGCGCCATCCTGGTGGTCGCCGCCACCGACGGCCCCATGGCCCAGACCCGCGAGCACGTCCTGCTCGCCCGTCAGGTCGGCGTGCCGGTCCTGCTGGTCGCCCTCAACAAGTGCGACATGGTCGACGACGAGGAGCTCCTCGAGCTGGTCGAGATGGAGGTCCGCGAGCTGCTGTCCTCCCAGGAGTACGACGGCGACAACGCCCCCGTCATCCGCGTCTCCGCCTTCAAGGCCCTCGAGGGCGACCCCGAGTGGACTCCGAAGATCAAGGAGCTCATGGACGCGGTCGACGACTACATCCCGACCCCGGTCCGCGACATGGACAAGCCCTTCCTCATGCCCATCGAGGACGTCTTCACCATCACCGGCCGCGGCACCGTCGTCACCGGTCGTGTGGAGCGCGGCAAGCTCCCGCTCAACTCCGAGGTCGAGATCCTGGGCATCCGCGAGGCCCAGAAGACCACGGTCACCGGCATCGAGATGTTCCACAAGTCCATGGACGAGGCCTGGGCCGGTGAGAACTGCGGTCTGCTCCTGCGCGGCACCCGTCGCGAGGACGTCGAGCGCGGCCAGGTCGTCGTCAAGCCCGGCTCCATCACCCCGCACACCCAGTTCGAGGGCCACGTCTACATCCTGACCAAGGACGAGGGCGGCCGTCACAACCCCTTCTACTCGAACTACCGTCCGCAGTTCTACTTCCGGACCACGGACGTCACCGGCGTCATCACCCTGCCCGAGGGCACCGAGATGGTCATGCCCGGCGACACCACCGAGATGAGCGTCGAGCTCATCCAGCCGATCGCCATGGAGGAGGGCCTCGGCTTCGCCATCCGCGAGGGCGGTCGCACCGTCGGCTCCGGCCGCGTCACCAAGATCGTCAAGTGACGCTCTGACCGGCGCCGGCTGTTCCCGAAACGGCTGACTCCAGCGCTCCCCCTGCGCCGAGTATCTCGGCGCAGGGGGAGCGCTCGTTCTTCGTCGAGATCGGTCCAGACCGGCAGCCGTGACCGCTGGCGGTCGGGATGCGTGCGCCTCCTGGAACAGGGCTCGGAGAAGATGGGGCGCGCAAGGTGGCTGGTTCTCGGAGCCGGATGGCGGAGACGAACCTGATCGAGGCGATTGATCACGCTCCAGCGTCCTGCCCGCGTACGCGCCGTCTGTGTACGCACCGCGCGGCCGAGCAGGGCGCGAGCGCCGTCCCGACGGCGCGTGGGACCGCAGCGAGCTGGTGCCGGGAGGCGCCCCCGAGCCGGAACCGATCTCGAGCCGGAAGTGAACCGATCTCGACGCGGAACTCGACCGATCTCGGTGACCGGCGTTGCGGAATCGCGCTCCTAACGAGATCTTTCCGAGACTAATAGCGGAGGATCATCGCATCATAGCCTTTGGCCGAGTTTCACGGGCCCTCTGCGCCATGGCGGCGGAGAGCGGAAGGCGCTCCGCTGCGCTTCCGGATCCGATCATCCCAGTTTCGGCCCGCATCGTAAGCGAATCGATGCTTTATTGACATCGTATCGTTTAAAAACTCCTATAAATGGGACATAGAGTTCTTCGTGTTCCTAGAAGATCAGTTGTCAGGCAGCCCCACGCCTTCAGATTGCATTGGAGTTCTTCAGTGATCCGTTCCCGCTCGGCGCGCCTGTGCCGCCGTGTCGTGAGTCTTGTCGCCGTGTGCAGCGCCGGCGCGGCCCTCGCACTCGGCTCGACTGCTGTTCCCACAGCGGCCTCCGCCGCCCCCGCGGCCGGCGGCAGCCTTCCCGCGGTCTTCGCCACCGGAGGCTCGGGCCGCTACGTCGACACCATTCAGTGGCTTCAGTGGGGCGACTACGACACCCAGTTCAAGGACCAGGCGAAGCCGAACGTCCCCGTTCTCGACTACGGCCAGACCAAGGACTTCGTCAATGAGCGGGACCTGGGCGACGCCGGAAGTCTTGTGACGACCTGCACCCTGTCCAATCTCCAGCATCTCGGCCACTCGCCCGACCTGACCGACGCGCAGTCCAAGGGCCCGCTGGTGGCCACCATCCCCGGCGCCTGGGCCGGCGACGCCCTCGACAACCTCTACAACGTCGGTGGCCCCGGCCAGTGGAGCGACGGCAGCGAGGTCTGGCACAGCGGCCTGACCTACCCCGCCGACTACGTCAACAAGAATCAGATGGCGATCGGTCTGGCCAACGGCTACGCCTACAACGGCGCCAATACCTGGGACGGGAAGAAGTGGGGGACGCCGGGGGCCAGCACTGAGCCGACCGGCTACGCCGCCCGCGTGAGCGTGGACTACTCCTGCGCGGCCGAGCTCCACGCCCCGGACGGAAGCGTCACGTCCGTCCCCGTCGCGGGACTCGTCTTCGCCGACGCTGAGGCCTCCTCGCGGCGCTACGGGATCAAGTCCTGGGCGACGACCGAGTGGACCGATGAGTGGATCCAGGCCAGCACCGACCAGTCCGTGACCTGGCGCGTCCTGGACACCATGCGCTCCGATCCGTGCATCTCCAAGAACACCGGCAAGCAGGTGACCACCGACGCCGAGGTCTCCGACGGCGGTCAGACCCTGCGCCTCATGCCCAGCGATGAGGAGTGCGTCTACCAGAGCGGAGGCAGCTACTCCCGCCCCAACGGACTGGGCGGGCCCGACGCCGTCATGTTCATGGAGGGCGCCACCAAGGCCACCATCACCATGCAGGGCTCCGGCTACTCGGCGGTGGCGCTGGGCCTGATCGTCGCCACCGACTTCGGCGACGCCCCCGAGTCCTACGGCTACTCCGGCGCGCTCTTCCAGCCCAAGTGGCAGGGCGGCGAGGTCTCCTCGACCGCCGATGCCTTCGGGGTGCAGCCCCAGGCCACCATGTACCTGGACCAGAGCGCCCCCCGCCTCGGCGAGCGCATCGACGCCGAGGGTCGTCAGATGTTCAGCGCCGATGCCCGCGGTGATGACGACAACGGCATCTTCGACGACGAGGACGCCATCGACACCACCTTATGGAACGGCGGCATACGCACCGCGCCCGGCGCCACCCATACGGAGGCCGTCACCTGTGAGGGAGGCGGGAAGATCGCCGGCTGGATTGACTGGAACAACAACGGCGTCTTCGACGACACCGAGAAGAGCGACGAGGTGCCCTGCGGCGGCAATACCGCGACGCTGACCTGGAAGGTCCCCCAGGACGTCACGAACACCGTGCGCAGCGTGGATGGCGAGGCCGGCTCCAAGCCGGACAGCTACATGCGCGTGCGCATGACCAAGGACAACGACGGCAACGACCAGAAGCCGACAGGCATCACCGCCACCGGCGAGGTGGAGGACTACAAGGTCTCCATCCGCATCCCTACCCTCCAGCTCAACAAGACCGTGGACAACGGCTACGCCTCCGACGAGGTTCCCGGCCTGTCCGCCGACCAGTGGACCGTCCAGGGGCGGTCCGGCGACGTCACCCGCTCCGGCCAGGGCACCACGGGCGACCCCCAGTCCATTCCCCAGGGCGAGGTGAGCCTGTCCGAGTCCTCCGACAACCCGGAGGCCGCGGGCTACGAGCCCGGCCAGTGGACCTGCCGGGAGACCCCGGGCACCAGCGGGGAGAGCTACTCCTCCGCCGTCGGCGGTACCACCGACGGCAAGGCGACGCTGACGGTCAACAACCAGGACCGCGTCACCTGCGACATCGCCAACGCGACCAAGCCGGGCTCCCTGACCTGGAAAAAGCTCGACGCCGACGGCGCGACCCCCGTCGGCGGGTCGGAGTGGGCCCTGTCGGGGCCGGAGGTCCCCCAGGGCACCCGCGTGGCCGACTGCGTGGGCACATGCGGCACAGGTGCCTACGAGGACCAGGACCCCGACCCGGGCGAGTTCAGCCTCACCGGTCTGAAGTGGGGCACCTACACGATCTCGGAGACCATCGCGCCGCCGGGCTACACCGCCGCCACCGGCGAGTTCGCCTTCACGCAGATCAAGGGCTCGGCCCTGGAGGGGACGCTGGTGCCCGTCAACGGCGTCACCGACAACGGCGTAATCAACAAGCGCCTCCCCTCCGTGTCCTGGACCAAGCTCGACGACGCCGACGACGGCCCGTTGCTGGGCGGCTCGGTATGGACCTGGCGGCCGGTGGACCCGGGCGGCAGCGCGGCCGAGGTCACCGACTGCACGGCCGACTCGGCCGCCGAGTGCGCCGGCGTGGACAAGGACCCCGCCGCGGGCAAGTTCCTGCTCAACGACGTCGCCCCCGGCACGTACACGCTCACCGAGAGGAGCGCGCCCACCGGCTACGAGCTGGACACCACCGTGCACACGGTCACCGTCAGCGCCGACGACGTCGGCCAGACGGTGGACGCCGGCGCCTTCGTGGACAAGCGGCTCGTGGGCTCCATCAGCTGGCGGAAGGCCGACGCGGACAGCGCCGAGCCGCTGTCGGGATCGACCTGGACCCTCGCCGGCCCGGGCGTACCGGCCGACACGGTGATCACCGACTGCGGCCAGGCCCCCTGTGAGGCGGGCGAGTACAAGGACCAGGATCCCTCTCCCGGCGCCTTCGAGGTCCGCGGACTGGCCTGGAGCGACCAGGCGTACTCCCTGACGGAGAAGGAGGCTCCGGCCGGCTACACGCTGGACAGGACCGTGCACGAGTTCACCATCTCCCCGGACGACCTCGCCCGGTCCTTCGACGAGGTCTTCAAGAACTCCAAAGCCGGCGTGCCCCTCCTGCCGCTGACCGGCGGACTCGGCGCGCACCTGTTCCTCATCGGCGGTGCGGTGCTCTGCGCCCTCGCCATGATCGCCGCAATCGTGAGGAGGCGCCGCTCGCAGACCGTTCACTGAGGACACTCGGCCGAGTGGACGGGGGCCTCCGCCCGTGGCCGGCCCCGCCCTGTGTCCCGCAACCGCAATTCCCATCCCGGCATCCGCACGACCGTGCCGTGCATGGTCGCGCACGATGAAAGGACAACCACATCCATGAGTAGGACTACTCGCGCTCTCGGGCGCAGGGTCGCCGCCGCCGTCGGAGCACTCGCTCTGGCCAGTGTCGGCCTGGGCGGGGCGACACTCGCCCACGCTGCCGACCTCGGCAACATCGATACGGGCCGAACCGGCTCGCTCATCATCCACAAGCACGAGTCCGGCTCCCAGAGCGCCGACGGCACCCCCGACGGCCAGACGGGGACGGGCGGTGCGGGCGTCGCCGACGTCGTCTTCACCGCGTACAGGATCACCGACCTGGACCTGACCACCCAGGCCGCCTGGGATGGGCTCAAGAACCTCGCGGTCCCGGCCGACGCCTGCGGCGCCGACTACGCGAGCCCCTCGTTCGGCGGCCACACCTTCGACGGCGGCGCCGCCGGCGCCCCGACCAACGCCCAGGGCGACACGACCATCGGCAACCTGCCGGTGGCGGCCTACCTCGTGTGCGAGACCAGTGCCCCCAGCACCGTCAAGACCAAGGCCGCGCCCTTCGTCGTGACGGTGCCCTTCCCGAACAACGCCACGAACGCGGCCAACGGCAACGGCGAGTGGCTCTACGACGTCAACGTCTACCCGAAGAACACCGTCGTGCTCGCCCCGGCCAAGGACGTCAACGTCGCCGCCAACGGCCTGAAGACCGACAGCCAGGTCACCTTCCCGGTCACCGCGACGATCCCGAGCATCGCCGCCACGGACTCCTTCAAGCACTTCGTGATCTCCGACCCGCTGGACTCCAACCTGTCGAGCGGCGACGTCGCCTCGGTCAGGATCGACGGCCAGGACGTGGACTCCTCCTACTACACGGTCACCCCCGGGCAGACCGTCTCGGTCGGCTTCACCAAGGCGGGGCTGGCCTTCCTGAAGACCAAGCCGAGCTCGACCATTGAGGTCGTCTTCACCGCCAAGGTCGTCTCCGTGCCCGCCGGCGGCACCATTGAGAACACCGCGACCCTGTACGTCGACGTCGTCCCTCAGGACAGTCCGCCGGACAACCCGCCCGTCACTCCTCCGGATGAGCCGGGCACGCCCACCAACAAGGTCGTCACCAGCTGGGGCGACGTCAAGGTCTCCAAGACCGACGCCGACAATGCCAAGGCCCTCAAGGGCGCGACCTTCCAGGTCTACAACGCGGCCGACCCCTACGCGGCCTCGTGCGACAACGCGGTCAAGGACGGCGCGCCCATCTCGGTCGACGGCGCCACCGAGTTCACCTCCGGCGACGACGGCGTGGTGTCCATCGCGGGCCTGTTCGTGGACAAGAAGACGGGCGCGCCCGGCGAGACCTCCGTCGTCCCGGACCGCACCCAGCGCTGCTACGTGCTGGTCGAGACGGCCGCTCCCGCCGGCTACGTGCTGCCCGCCAGCGCCGACAGGCCCGTCACCGTCAAGGCCGGGCAGACCGCTGCTGGCTCCTACGACCTGACAGTGCCCAACACCAAGCAGGACGTGCCCCGGCTCCCGCTCACGGGCGCCAACGGGCGCCTGCTCCTGATGGCGCTCGGCGCCGGCCTCGTCGCCCTCGCCGCCGGCGCGGCCCTCGTGGCCCGCTCCCGCAAGATGCGCGAGAGGGACTGACCCCCCTCGTCGGCGCCGGCTGCGATCACCCGCTGGTGGCCCGGCCGGCGCCAGCAGGCGCTCTGCGCAGATTCTGCACCGACATCGCGTGGCGGGGAGATCTCTGCGTCTCCCCGCCACGCTCGCGCCCGTCGTCAGGAGACCCGCCGACCATGAACCCTGCAAGCCCCCGCCGTCACCGCTCCGCCCACGCCGCCGACAGGCGCAGGCGCCGCTGGCGGCTCTCGCGCTACTCCCTCGTCCCCGCCCTGCTCGCCCTGATCGGCATGCTGGCCCTGGCCTACCCGACGGCGGCGAGCTGGGCGTCCCAGTACAACCAGTCCAAGGTCGTGGCCGACTACTCCAGCGGCGTGGACAACGCGGACCCCGACGCCGCCACCCAGATCGCGCAGGCCCACGCCTACAACGACGCCCTGTCGGTAGGCGCGGTCCTGGAGGCCAACACGCACGTCCCCACAGGGGCGGGGAGCGCCGGCGGCGACGGCCTGGACTACAACGCCATCCTGAACGCCAACGGCGTCGGCCTCATGGCCCGCCTGCGCATCCCGTCGATCGACCTGGACCTGCCCGTCTACCACGGCACCTCCGACCAGACCCTCCTGGAGGGCCTGGGGCACCTGGAGGGGACCTCGCTGCCCGTGGGCGGGACCGGCACGCGCTCGGTGATCACCGGGCACCGCGGCCTGGCCAACGCCACCATGTTCACCAACCTCGACAGGGTCGGGGTGGGCGACACCTTCACCGCCGAGGTCTTCGGCGAGGTGCTGACCTACCGCGTGGTGGAGACCAAGGTCGTCGAGCCCGAGCAGACCGAGGAGCTGCGGGCCGACCCCGACCGCGATCTCATGACCCTGGTGACCTGCACGCCGCTGGGGGTCAACACCCACCGCATCCTGGTCACGGGGGAGAGGATCCCCACGCCGGACGACGACGTCGCCGGCGAGCGCCCGGACGTGCCCAGGTTCCCGTGGTGGGCCCTCGCCCTGGGCGCCGGCGTGGTCCTGGACGGGATCTACGTGTGGCGGGCCGGCTGCCCCGCCCGGCCGGCGGCGGGAGCGCACCGGGCCCCGCGCCGCCGGAGGGCCGGGCGCGACACGCCCGAGCGCGTGGACCGGGTGGGCGGTCTCACAGGCGCCGACCTGCCCGCCCGCTTCCACGGCCAGGGGCGGCGCTGCTAACGTTGTCGAGCCGAGCGGTGCTGGAGCACCGCCCGGTCGCCTCCCGGGTCCGCCCCGGGAACCAGTCTGACGGACCCGGTCGCCACCGGGTTTCCGTGTGTCCAGACCGGCCACCTCTTCTTCACAGCGGATGTCTCCTGCGCGTCGCCTCGCGACACGCCCGAGCGCGTGGACCGGTCACCGAAAGCAAGAGAGGTTGGGCGCCATGGCGGGACAGAAGATCCGCATCCGGCTCAAGTCCTACGACCACGAGGTCATCGACTCCTCGGCGCGCAAGATCGTCGACGTCGTGACCCGCGCTGGTGCGACGGTCGTGGGCCCCGTGCCGCTGCCGACCGAGAAGAACGTGTTCTGCGTCATCCGGTCGCCGCACAAGTACAAGGACAGCCGCGAGCACTTCGAGATGCGCACGCACAAGCGGCTGATCGACATCGTCGACCCGACGCCCAAGGCCGTTGACTCGCTCATGCGTCTCGACCTGCCGGCCGACGTCAACATCGAGATCAAGCTCTGAGGTAAGAGGCCATGACTACGCTTAACCAGCCGGCTGCCGCCGCGCCCGCAAAGGCGCTGCTCGGCACCAAGCTCGGCATGACGCAGATCTGGGACGAGGGCGGACGCCTTCGCCCCGTCACGGTCGTGCGCGTCGACACCAATGTCGTGACCCAGATCCGCACCCTCGAGACCGACGGGTACGAGGCCGTTCAGCTCGCCTTCGGCGAGATCGACGAGCGCAAGGTCACCAAGCCCCTCAAGGGCCACTTCGACAAGGCCGGGGTCGCCCCCCGCCGCCACGTCGCCGAGGTCCGCACCTGCCTGACCGGCGAGTTCGCCCTCGGCCAGGAGCTGGCCGCGGACACCTTCGAGGTCGGCCAGCGGGTCGATGTCACCGGTACATCCAAGGGCAAGGGCTTCGCGGGCGTCATGAAGCGCCACGGCTTCAAGGGCGTGGGCGCCTCCCACGGCGCGCACCGCAACCACCGCAAGCCCGGCTCGGTCGGCGCCTGCGCCACCCCCGGCCGCATCTTCAAGGGCCTGCGCATGGCCGGCCGCATGGGCCACGCCACCACCACCGTCCAGAACCTCAAGGTCCGCGGCGTCGATGTCGACAAGGGCGTGCTCATCGTGGGCGGGGCCGTCCCCGGTCCCAAGGGCGCGGTCGTCCTCGTCCGTACCGCCGTGAAGGGAGCCTGAGACTCATGCCCGAGAACCGCACAGAGACGCTCTCCGTCGAGATCGTCGACTCCGAGGGGCGCAGGACCGGCACCGTCGAGCTGCCCGCCGAGGTCTTCGACGTCGAGCCCAATATCCCGCTCATGCATCAGGTCGTCGTGGCCCAGCTCGCCGCGGCCCGCCAGGGTACCCACGCCACCCGGACCCGCGGCATGGTCCGCGGCGGCGGCCGCAAGCCCTACCGGCAGAAGGGCACCGGCCGCGCCCGCCAGGGCTCCATCCGCGCCCCCCAGTTCGCCGGCGGCGGCGTCGTCCACGGCCCCCAGCCGCGCGACTACAGCCAGCGGACCCCCAAGAAGATGAAGGCCGCCGCCCTGCGCTCGGCGCTGTCCGACCGCGCCCGCCACGGCCGCATCCACGTCATCACCGAGTTCCTCGTGGCCGACAGGCCCTCCACCAAGCAGGCGCTGGCCGGGCTGCGCAACCTGACCGACCGCAAGGCGCTCGTCGTCGTGGGCCGCGAGGACACCCTGTCCACTCTCAGCCTGCGCAACCTGCCCGACGTCCACGTGACCTGGGCCGACCAGCTCAACACCTACGACGTCCTCAACAGCGAAGACGTCATCTTCACTGCCGACGCCTTGGACCGCTTCCTGGGCAGGGGCGAGGAGGAGTCCAAGTGAGCCTCGAGAAGTCCAAGAACCCCCGCGACGTCATTGTCGCCCCGGTCGTCTCCGAGAAGTCCTACGCCTGCATGGACCGTGGCCAGTACACGTTCCTCGTGACGCCGGGTTCCAACAAGACCGAGATCAAGCTGGCCGTCGAGGCCATCTTCGACGTCAAGGTCGCCTCCGTCAACACCCAGAACCGGCGGGGCAAGACCCGTCGTACCCGCACGGGCATGGGCAAGTCGAAGGACACCAAGCGCGCCATCGTCACGCTGAGCGAGGGCACCATCGACATCTTCGGCGACGTGACGAAGTGACCCGGAAGGTAGAGGATCGACATGGGAATCCGTAAGTACAAGCCGACGACCCCGGGTCGCCGCGGCGGCTCCGTGGCCGACTTCGCTGAGATCACGCGTTCCAAGCCCGAGAAGTCCCTGGTGCGCCCGCTGAGCAAGACCGGCGGCCGCAACAGCTACGGCCGCATCACCACCCGCCACAAGGGCGGCGGCCACAAGCGCGCCTACCGCCTGATCGACTTCCGTCGCGCGGACAAGGACGGCGTGCCGGCCAAGGTCGCGCACATCGAGTACGACCCCAACCGCACCGCCCGCATCGCCCTGCTGCACTACGCCGACGGCGAGAAGCGCTACATCATCGCGCCCAACCGGCTCGGCCAGGGCGACCGGGTCGAGGCGGGGCCGAACGCGGACATCAAGCCCGGCAACAACCTGCCGCTGCGCAACATCCCCACCGGCACCGTGGTCCACGCCGTCGAGCTGCGCCCCGGCGGCGGGGCCAAGATCGCCCGGAGCGCCGGCGCCTCGGTGCAGCTGGTCGCCAAGGAGGGCAAGTACGCGCAGCTGCGCATGCCCTCCGGCGAGATCCGCAACGTCGAGGCCGCCTGCCGCGCCACCGTCGGCGAGGTCGGCAACGCCGAGCAGTCCAACATCAGCTGGGGCAAGGCCGGCCGCATGCGCTGGAAGGGCGTGCGCCCGACCGTCCGCGGCGTCGTCATGAACCCCGTGGACCACCCGCACGGCGGTGGTGAGGGCCGCACCTCCGGCGGCCGCCACCCCGTCTCCCCATGGGGCAAGCCCGAGGGCCGTACCCGTCGTCCCAAGAAGTCCAGCGACCGCCTCATCGTGCGTCGTCGTCGGACCGGCAAGAAGCGCTGATAGGAGCCTGATATGCCGCGCAGCCTGAAGAAGGGTCCCTTCGTCGACGACCACCTCCAGAAGAAGGTGGACACCCAGAACGAGAAGGGCACCAAGAACGTCATCAAGACCTGGTCCCGCCGTTCGGTCATCACGCCGGACTTCCTCGGACACACCTTCGCCGTCCATGACGGCCGCAAGCACGTCCCGGTCTTCATCACCGAGTCCATGGTGGGCCACAAGCTCGGCGAGTTCGCTCCGACCCGCACCTTCCGCGGGCACGTCAAGGACGACCGCAAGTCGCGTCGCTGACGCCGGTGGAAGATAGAGAGGCAGAGAACATGGAAGCCAAGGCGCAGGCCAAGTACGTGCGCTGCACGCCGATGAAGGCGCGCCGGATCGTCAACGTCGTCCGCGGCAAGCGGGCGGTCGAGGCCGTGAACGTGCTGCGGTTCGCCCCGCAGGCCGCCGCGGTGCCGGTGCGCAAGGTCATCGAGTCCGCCATCGCCAACGCCCGGTTCAAGGCCGAGCGCGACGGCGAGCGCTTCGACGAGAACGACCTGTTCATCACCGAGGTGTACGCCGACGAGGGCCCGACCCTCAAGCGGTTCCGCCCGCGCGCTCAGGGGCGCGCCGGACGGATCCTGAAGCGGACCAGCCACATCACCGTCATCGTCGGGGACGCCTCCGACGCCGCAACGAAGGAAGGAGCCCGGTAATGGGGCAGAAGGTCAACCCGACCGGGTTCCGCCTGGGCATCACCACGGACCACCGCTCGCGCTGGTTCGCCGACTCCACGAAGTCCGGCCAGCGCTATCGCGACTTCGTGGACGAGGACGTCAAGATCCGTCGTCTCATGGCGGACGGCATGGAGCGCGCCGGCATCTCCAAGGTCGACATCGAGCGCACCCGCGACCGCGTCCGCGTCGACCTGCACACCGCCCGCCCCGGCATTGTCATCGGCCGCCGCGGCGCCGAGGCCGAGCGTCTGCGCGGCCAGCTCGAGAAGCTGACCGGCAAGCAGGTCCAGCTCAACATCCTGGAGGTCAAGAGCCCCGACCTGGACGCCCAGCTGGTGGCCCAGGGCATCGCCGAGCAGCTCGCCAGCCGCGTCTCCTTCCGCCGCGCCATGCGCAAGGGCATGCAGTCGGCCATGCGCGCCGGCGCCAAGGGCGTGCGGGTGCAGTGCTCCGGCCGCCTGGGCGGGGCCGAGATGAGCCGCTCGGAGTTCTACCGCGAGGGCCGTGTGCCGCTGCACACCCTGCGGGCCAATATCGACTACGGCTTCTACGAGGCCAAGACCACCTTCGGACGTCTCGGCGTCAAGGTGTGGATCTACAAGGGCGACATGACCGAGCGCGAGTTCGCTCGCCAGCAGGCCGAGTCCGGTCCGCGCGGTCGTGGCGGCCGAGGCGATCGCCGCGGCCGCCGCGGCGATCGCGCTCCGCGCCAGAGTGAGCAGCAGCAGGCCGAGCAGGCGCCGGCCGCCGAGAAGAACGCTGCCGCAGCAGACCAGGGAACGGAGGCCTGAGCCGTGCTCATCCCTCGCCGGACCAAGTTCCGCAAGCAGCACCGCCCGCACCGCACGGGCATGTCCAAGGGCGGCAATCGGATCGCCTTCGGTGAGTACGGCATCCAGGCCCTGGAGCACGCCTACGTCACCAACCGCCAGATCGAGGCGGCCCGTATTGCCATGACCCGTCACATCAAGCGCGGCGGCAAGGTGTGGATCAACATCTTCCCGGACCGCCCGCTGACCAAGAAGCCCGCCGAGACCCGCATGGGCTCCGGCAAGGGCGCCCCCGAGTGGTGGATCGCCAACGTCAAGCCCGGACGCGTCATGTTCGAGCTCGGCGGTGTCGATGAGGCGCTCGCCCGCGAGGCCATGCGCCGCGCCCAGCACAAGCTTCCGATGAAGACCCGTTTCGTGACTCGTGAGGGTGGTGACGTCTGATGGCCATCGGCTCGAAGGATCTGACCCCGACCGACCTGGACGCCATGGACAACGAGCGCCTCGCCGAGGAGCTCTCCAAGGCCAAGGCCGAGCTGTTCAACCTCCGGTTCGCCGCCGCGACCGGACAGCTCGAGGACCACGGCCGTCTTAAGGCCGTGCGTCGCGACATCGCCCGTATCCACACGATCGTGCGCGAGCGCGAGCTCGGCATCCGTACCGCTCCCAGCAGCCAGGAGTCCAAGTGAGCGAGCAGAGTAACAACAGCGCCACCGAGCCCAAGGAGCGCAACCAGCGCAAGGTCCGCCGCGGCTACGTCGTGTCCGACAAGATGGACAAGACCGTCGTCGTCGAGGTCGAGGAGCGCTACAAGCACTCCCTGTACGGCAAGGTCCTTCGTCGTTCCAAGAAGGTCAAGGTCCACGACGAGCACAATGAGGCTCACCCCGGCGACCTTGTCCGGATTATGGAGACCCGCCCGCTGAGCGCCACCAAGCACTGGCGCCTGGTCGAGATCATTGAGAAGGCCAAGTGACCTCTTGCTGAGTCCGGCCCACCGAGGCCGGCGACCGCGCGCGACGCCGCAGCACCCCGCCCGGGCGCTGCGGCGTCCGTCAATCGCCGCTCGCGTCCCCGCCCACCGTCCCGGTGGCCGCGCGGGCGGCGGCGATCGGCCGACGACGGCGCCGTCGTCGTAGAGCCGAAACGGGAGCGGGCGGCGCCGGTGAGCAAAGGCACAGGCGGGCGGAAGGCTGCGCGGTACCGCCTCACTTGCGGCCTGCACTAGAGTGACGGAGTTGCGTGCGCCCTCGGCGCGTCCGCCGGAGACCTCGTGCCTCGTGCGCCTGTGTCTGGCGGAAGAGCGAGCCGCGGACTCCACCCGCCCCCGGCGGGCAGAGCAGCACGCAAGAGAAGAAGGAACGTTCGGCCAGGCTCGCTCGCCCTCGGGAGGGTCGAGAACCGGCTCGACGACAGGAGAACACTCAATGATCCAGCAGGAGTCGCGACTGAAGGTCGCCGACAACACCGGTGCCAAGGAGATCCTTTGCATCCGTGTGCTCGGCGGCTCGGGTCGGCGCTATGCGGGTATCGGTGACACGATCGTCGCCACCGTGAAGGACGCCATCCCCGGCGGCAATGTCAAGAAGGGCGATGTCGTCAAGGCCGTCATCGTGCGCACGCGCAAGGAGCGCCGGCGCCCGGACGGCTCGTACATCCGTTTCGATGACAACGCCGCCGTCCTCCTCAAGAACGACGTGGAGCCGCGCGGCACGCGCATTTTCGGCCCCGTCGGCCGTGAGCTTCGCGAGAAGAAGTTCATGCGCATTGTCTCGCTCGCCCTGGAGGTGATCTGAATATGGCGCGCATTAAGAAGGGTGACCAGGTCATCGTCATCGCCGGCAAGGACAAGGGCAAGACGGGGCGCGTGCTCAAGGTGATGCCCGCCGTCGACCGCGTCGTCGTCGAGGGCGTTCAGCGCGTGACCAAGCACGTCAAGGCCGGGCAGAACGCCCAGGGCGCCCGCACAGGCGGCATCGAGACCGTGGAGGCCCCGATCCACATCTCCAACGTCATGCCCATCGACCCCAAGACCAAGAAGCGCACCCGCGTCGGCTTCCGCGTCGAGGAGGGCGTGCGCCCCGACGGCCGCAAGCGCCTGGTTCGCGTGCGCTACGCCAAGAAGTCCGGGGAGGACCTGTGATCATGACTGACAAGGCTGACAAGATCACCCCCCGCCTGAAGACGAAGTACATCCAGGAGGTGCACCCGGCCCTCCGCAAGGAGTTCAAGCACGGCAACGTGATGGAGGTCGGGCGCATCGTCAAGGTCGTGGTCAACATGGGCGTGGGCGAGGCCGCCCACGACTCCAAGATGATCGAGGGCGCCGTGCGCGACCTGGCCGCCATCACGGGGCAGAAGCCCCAGGTGACCAGGGCCCGCAAGTCCATCGCCCAGTTCAAGCTGCGCGAGGGCCAGCCGATCGGCGCGCACGCCACGCTGCGCGGCGACCGCATGTGGGAGTTCCTCGACCGCCTCATCTCGATCGCGCTTCCCCGCATCCGCGACTTCCGCGGCCTGTCCCCGAAGCAGTTCGACGGCAACGGCAACTACACCTTCGGTCTGACCGAGCAGGCCGTCTTCCATGAGATCGACCAGGACAAGATCGACCGCGTCCGCGGCATGGACATCACCGTGGTGACCACGGCCAAGACCGACGAGGAGGCCCGCTCGCTGCTCAAGCAGCTCGGCTTCCCCCTCAAGGAGAAGTGACATGGCGAAGACCGCTCTGATCGAGAAGGCCAACCGCAAGCCCAAGTTCCGCGTCCGCGCCTACACCCGCTGCCAGCGCTGCGGCCGGCCGCACTCGGTGTACCGCAAGTTCGGCCTGTGCCGTATCTGCCTGCGCGAGATGGCCCTCAGCGGCCAGCTCCCCGGCGTGAGCAAGTCCAGCTGGTAAGAACTTACGTCGCAGGTCCGATGAGGAAACCACGACGAGGAAGGGCCGAGGCCCACTCATGACTATGACAGACCCGATCGCAGACATGCTGACTCGTCTGCGTAATGCAAACAACGCCTACCACGACACCGTCTCGATGCCGTCGAGCAAGCTCAAGGTGAACATCGCGCGGATGCTCAAGGCCGAGGGCTACATCGCCGGCTACGAGGTCACCGACGCGACGGTGGGCAAGACGCTCACGCTGAGCCTGAAGTACGGAGCCAACCGCCAGCGGGCCATCCAGGGCCTCAAGCGCATCTCCAAGCCCGGCCTGCGCGTCTACGCCAAGTCCACGAACCTGCCCAAGGTCCTCGGCGGCCTGGGGGTGGCGATCCTGTCCACCTCCTCCGGCCTGCTGACCGACAAGCAGGCCGAGTCCAGAGGCGTGGGCGGCGAAGTGCTCGCCTACGTCTGGTGAGATAAGGAACGGAGGAGAACCATGTCTCGCATTGGACGACTTCCCGTTCCGGTTCCCGCCGGAGTGGACGTCACTATCGAGGGCAACGAGGTGACGGTCAAGGGCCCCAAGGGCACCCTGTCGCGCACAATCGCCCAGCCGCTGAGCGTCACCCGCCAGGAGGACGGCACCATCCTGGTGACCCGCCCCAATGACGAGCGCGAGTCCCGCTCGTTGCACGGCCTGTCCCGCACGCTCATCAACAACATGGTCATCGGCGTCACCGAGGGCTACTCCAAGCAGCTCGAGATCGTCGGCACCGGTTACCGCGCCGTCCAGAAGGGCACCGGCGTCGAGCTCTCGGTGGGCTTCTCCCACACCGTGACGGTCGAGCCCCCCGAGGGCATCGACCTGAAGGTCGAGGGGAACCTGAAGATCATCGTCTCGGGCATCTCCAAGGAGCGGGTCGGCGAGGTCGCCGCGAACATCCGCAAGATCCGCCCGCCGGAGCCCTACAAGGGCAAGGGCGTGCGCTACGCCGGCGAGAACGTGCGCCGCAAGGTCGGAAAGGCTGGTAAGTGACCATGGCTTACTCGATCAAGAGGACCAGGAACTCCAAGGCTGTGGCCCGCAAGCTCCGCCACCAGCGCGTGCGCAAGCGCGTCAACGGCACCCCGGAGCGCCCGCGCCTGGTCGTCAGCCGCTCCAACCGCCACATGGTGGCCCAGGTCGTGGACGACACCATCGGTCACACGCTGTGCTCCGCCTCGACCCTGGAGGAGGCCGTCAAGGGGGTCCCGGGCCACAAGGTCGGCGCCGCCCGCAGGGTCGGCGAGCTCGTGGCCGAGCGCGCCAGAGCGCTCGGCATCGAGGCGGTCGTCTTCGACCGCGGCGGCAACAAGTACCACGGTCGCGTGGCGGCCGTCGCCGAGGGCGCCCGCGAGGCCGGCCTGACGCTGTGAGCAAGACGACGAGAAAGCAAAGGAGTATCTGATGGCTGCACCGCAGCGAGACAGGTCCGCGTCGTCCGGCGGCTCGGGCCAGCGCGACAACGAGCGCGGCGAGGGCCGCGGCCGTCGCGACCGCAACGAGCGTCGCGACCGCCGCGACCGCGGCAACGACGACAAGTACATTGAGCGCGTCGTCACCATCAACCGCGTGTCCAAGGTCGTCAAGGGCGGCCGTCGCTTCACCTTCACGGCGCTGGTCGTCGTCGGCGACGGCGAGGGCACCGTGGGCGTGGGATACGGCAAGGCGAAGGAGGTCCCCTCCGCCATCGCCAAGGCCGTCGAGATCGCGAAGAAGAACTTCTTCCACGTCCCGATGATCCGCCGCACCATCCCGCACCTGGTCCAGGGCGAGGACTCCGCCGGAGTCGTCCTCCTGCGCCCGGCCTCGCCCGGTACCGGCGTGATCGCCGGCGGTCCGGTGCGCGCCGTGCTGGACTGCGCCGGTGTCCACGACGTCCTGTCCAAGTCGCTCGGCTCCTCCAACGCGATCAACATCGTCCACGCGACGGTGGACGCGCTGACCAAGCTCGAGCAGCCGGAGTCCGTCGCGGCTCGCCGAGGGCTGCCCCTGGAGGACGTCGCCCCGCAGTCCATGCTGCGGGCCCGGGCCGAGGGCGAGGCCCACAAGCGCGCCGAGGCCGAGAAGAAGGAGGCCGCCAAGGCCGCTGAAGGAGTGGGTGCGTAATGGCCACTACCACCAAGCAGGTCAAGGTGACCCAGGTCCGCTCGGGCATCGGCGGCACGCGTCGTCAGCGCGAGACGCTGAAGTCCCTCGGCCTGCGCAAGATCCGCCAGTCCGTCGTCCGCGAGGACAACGCGTCCGTCCGCGGCATGATCGCCAGGGTGGCGCACCTCGTCACCGTTGAGGAGGCCTGAGATGGCTGACACCAAGAAGACCGGGGGGCAGGCCGAGGAGGGGCAGATCATCAGGCTGCACCACCTCCGCCCCGCCCCCGGATCCAAGAAGGCCAAGACCCGCGTGGGCCGCGGTGAGGGCTCCAAGGGCAAGACCGCCGGCCGCGGAACCAAGGGGACCAAGGCCCGTCGCCGGGTCCGTCCCGGCTTCGAGGGCGGTCAGATGCCGCTGCACATGCGGCTGCCCAAGCTGCGCGGCTTCAAGAACCCCAACCGCATCGAGTACCAGCCCGTCAACGTCGGCCGCATCGTCGAGCTCTTCCCCGACGGCGGCGCGGTCACTGTTGAGGACCTCGTCGCCAAGGGCGCCGTGCGCGGGCGCCGCCTGGTCAAGGTCCTGGGCTCGGGCGATGTGGAGGTCAAGCTCGACGTCGTCGTCGACGCCTGGTCCGCCTCCGCCAAGGAGAAGATCGAGGCGGCCGGAGGCTCACTCACCGCTCGCTGATATCTCGTCACGTGCGCGGGGTACCTCCCCGTGCATGCCCAGGAGCCCCGTCCTGCCGCTCAGCCGCAGGACGGGGCCCTCGCTGTTGCGGAGGAGGCAGGGGCCCTGGCTCCGATCGCGGTCGGCAGGCCCCTGTGCGGAACATGCGCTCAGCGCCTCGGGGGCAGAAGCGGTTCCAGCCGGCGCCGAGGGCCCCTCGTCGATCCAGGCGGGGACGTCCATGAGGGTCTTCGCACGCTGCTCGATGGCCTCCCCAACGACGGCGCCCATGGTCGTTCCCTTGCTTGCTGATGCCCGGTTCGCCGCAGCTTCATGCGGGGAGGCGGCGACCGCTCCTGCGGGGTCCGCCTCCACGTGCGCGACCGCTCTTTACGGCTCACCAGCCCGCGCCGACCACCTCCGCACTTTCGCAACAGGGCTTAGATGATTGGTTCCAACAGGGCGGGTCGCCCGGTCGCATCCTTCGCGGTCGTACCTCAGGGGGAGCGGTCGTACGTTAAAGGCACGGCCGCGCCCCCTGAGGTGCGACCCGGTGGGTGAGGGTACGACTTCGTGGGGGATCTGGTCGATCTCGACGCGGAGGTCTGCCGGCCTGAGGAGCCGCCGCAGACGGCGCGAGGCGGCGCAGAGCGGTGCGGGGCCCGTCGTCTGGGCGTCCGCCCGGGGTGCGCCGGCGAACGTGAACGTACCTTCGCAACGTCAACGTACCTTTCTCGCATCCTACTGAGCTCTACCCCCAGTAGGATGCGAGAAAGGTACGTTCATGCGATGAACCTCCGTTGACGTTGGGGCGGGCGCTCGGCTCGGTCCCGCCCCGGAATCAATCGTCTAGGTTCCGGTTCTGGCTCCGGCTTCTCGACGCGGCGGCGTCGGGATCTGTTCGCCGGAGGGGGCGGGGGTCGTCGGTGGCGTTCCGGGACCCGGGTCGGGAGGCGCCATGCTGCCCCTTCCGCCGAGATCGGTTCGCTTCCGCGTCGAGATCGGTTCGCGGAGCCTGCCGGTCATCCTCGTTGCCCCGGAGTCAGCCGTCTCGATGGCCGGCTCCGGGGCGGGCGGGTGTCCGCCAGAATGACATTGGCCGCCCGGGCTCTCGGAGCACCGGTGGGGAGCCGCGTCATTGCAGGGGCGGTCGTCGAGCGGGACGGCGCCCAGGAGCTCTAATGTCATTCTGACGGACATCCGGTTCTGGGGCCGGGCTGCGATCGGCCGCGGTGAGCTGAGCGGCCCGTAATCCATAACGGGACGGGTGTGACTGAAGAGATTTTTGGGGCTCCTGGTACTCGGAACCGATCTCGAGCCGGAACTCGACCGATCTCGGCGCGGAAGCGGACCGATCTCGGTGCGGAAGCGGACCGATCTCGGTGCGGAAACGGACCGATCTCGAGCCGGAATACGACCGATCTCGGCGAAGGGGGCCGGTGCGTGCCCGTTCCCGCTCTCTCGCGGCGCGGCCCCGGCGGCGTGACCGATACCCCGTTGCGGCCGAGCCGCGACCCGGTGACACTGGCCGGAGGCAGGGTAGGGTGGCGTGCGGTGCTCTCCCGGCGCCGGAGCGCCAGCGCCCGTGGCGGGCAGGTCGGCGCCCTGACATCTTTCCGCAACCAGAGGAGACCGAGTGCTCAGCGCGTTCATGCAGGCGTTCAGGACGCCGGACCTCAGGGCGAAGCTCCTCTTCACCCTCGGCATTATGGCCCTGTTCCGCCTGGGGTCGGTCATGCCGACGCCGGGCGTGGACCTGACCAATGTTCAGCAGTGCATCGGGGAGAGCCAGCAGCAGGGGGCGGCCGGCCTGCTGAGCCTCATCGACATCTTCTCCGGCGGTGCCCTGCTGCAGCTGAGCGTCTTCGCGCTGGGCATCATGCCCTACATCACGGCGTCGATCATCATCCAGCTGCTGCGCGTCGTCATCCCCCGCTTCGAGGAGCTTTACAAGGAGGGGCAGGCGGGCACCGCCAAGCTCACCGAGTACACGCGCTACCTCACCATCGGCCTGGGCCTGCTGCAGTCCTCCACCATTGTCGCCACGGCCGCGGCCGGCAGGCTCTTCGGCAACTGCAGCGTGCCGGTCATCCCCCACACCGCCCACGGCAACACCCTCAGGCTGGCGCTCATGGTCGTCACCATGACCGCCGGCACCGGCCTGATCATGTGGCTGGGCGAGCTCATCACCGAGCGCGGCATCGGCAACGGCATGTCGCTGCTCATCTTCACCTCGATCGTGGCGCGCATGCCCCAGAACCTGCTGGCCATCGCGCGGGGCAGCGCCAAGGGCGGCGGGATCTCCAACTTCCTCATCGTGGTCGCCATCATCCTGGCGGCCACCGTCGCGGTGGTCTTCATCGAGCAGGCTACGCGCCGCATACCGGTCCAGTACGCCAAGCGCATGGTCGGCCGGCGCCAGTACGGCGGCTCGACCACCTACATCCCCGTCAAGATCAATACCGCGGGCGTCATCCCGGTCATCTTCGCCTCCTCGATCCTGTCCATGCCCCAGCTCGTCTCCCAGTTCGGCGACCCGAGGAGCTCATGGGTCCAGTGGATCGGGAATAACCTCAGGCAGACGGACACCTTCTACCTCGTCGGCTACGGCGTCCTCATCCTCTTCTTCACCTTCTTCTACACGGCGATCACCTTCAACCCCGAGGAGATCGCGGACAATATGAAGAAGTACGGCGGGTTCATCCCCGGCATCCGCGCCGGCGAGCCGACGGCGCGCTATCTGCGGTACGTCATCAACCGCGTGACGGTGGCGGGATCCGTCTACCTCGTCGTCCTGGCCCTGCTGCCCACCCTCGCGGTCATCTGGCTCGGGCTGTCCCAGAACCTGCCCTTCGGCGGCACGACCATCCTTATTATGGTCGGGGTCGGTCTCCAGACGGTCAAGGAGATCAACTCCCAGCTTCAGCAGCGCCACTACGAAGGGTTCCTCTCATGACACGCATGGTCCTCCTCGGCCCCCCCGGGGCGGGCAAGGGCACCCAGGCCGCCCGCATCTGCGAGCGCCTGTCCATCCCGGCCATCTCCACCGGCGACATCTTCCGCGCCAACGTCTCCAGGGGGACCGAGCTCGGCGGTCGCGCCAGGCAGTACATGGACAGGGGCGAGTACGTGCCCGACTCCGTGACCAACGCGATGGTCGCCGACCGCCTGGCCGAGGCCGACGCCGCGCAGGGCTTCCTGCTGGACGGCTACCCCCGCACGCAGGCGCAGGTCCACGAGCTCGACGCCATGCTTGCCGACAGCGGTCTCGCCCTGGACGTCGTCCTGGAGATCACCGCGGACGCCGAGGTCGTCGTCGACCGCCTCCTCAAGCGGGCCACCGAGCAGAACCGCGCCGACGACACTGAGTCGGTCATCCGCCGTCGTCTCGAGGTCTATGCCGAGGCCACCGAGCCGCTGGCCGCGCTGTACGAGGGCCGCGGCCTGCTCGTGCGGGTCGACGGCACCGGCGACGTCGACGAGGTCACCGAGCGCATTATGGCCGCGCTCGCCTCCCGCACGGCCGCCTGACCGGTCGGCCACCACACGCAGGAGGAAGCGTGAGACTGCGCAACCGCATTGAGATCAAGACGCCCGACCAGGTGCGTCACATGCGACGCGCGGGCCTCGTCGTCGCCGATGTCCATGCCGCTCTGCGCGAGGCGGTGCGCCCGGGGGTGACCACCGGCGAGCTCGATGCCGTGTGCGCGGCCACGATCGAGCGCTCCGGCGCCCACTCCAACTTCCTGGGCTACTACGACTACCCGGCCACCGTGTGCATCTCGGTCAACGAGGAGGTCGTGCACGGCATCCCGGGGGAGCGGGTGCTGCGCGAGGGCGACCTGGTGACCTTCGACTGCGGCGCCTACGTGCTCGACGAGTCCGGCACCCAGTGGCACGGCGACGCCGCCTTCACCACCGTCGTCGGCGGGCGCTACGCCGGCGACGCCGACCGGGTCCTGGACACCACGACCCGCCGGGCCCTGTGGGCGGCCATCGCGGCGCTCGCCCGCGCGCTGGCCGGGGACGCCTCCGGGCGCGCGGGGCGCATCAACGCCGTCGGCGACGCCGTCGAGGACGTCGTCGCCGAGGCGTGCCGCGACCACGGCATCTGCCTGGGCATCCTCGAGGACTACGTCGGCCACGGGATCGGCACCGCCATGCACATGGCGCCCGACGTCCTGAACTACTCGGTCAGGCGCCGCGGGGCCCGCCTGCGGCCGGGCATGGTGCTCGCAGTCGAGCCCATGCTCACCGCCGGCGAGCCCGAGGTCGAGGAGCTCGACGACGGGTGGACGGTGGTGACCGCCGACGGGTCGCGTGCCGCCCAGTGGGAGCACACGGTGGCGCTGGTGCCCGGGGGCGTGTGGGTCCTGACCGCCTCCGACGGCGGGGTGGAGGGGCTGGACCCCTACGGCATCGAGCCGCGCCCGCTGCGCTGAGGCCGCAGCCCCGGCCCCCCGTCCCGGTGTGTCCGGAAACACCGCGGTTGCGCCTGATCTCGCATGGTGGTTGGCGGGCGGCCTGTCGTATTCTTGGCAGTCGGTGCGCCAGGTGGCCCGGCGCGCTCGCGTTTGCAGGCCGCGTGGGGAGCCCGCAAGGGTGCAGGCGAGGCGGTGGGCCCGAGGGCGCGTCGTCCGACGGCGTCGTCGTCGGAGGAACTCGAGCGAGAAAGCACCGGCGGAGGAACATGGCTAAGAAGGACGGCGTCATCGAGGTCGAGGGTTCGGTCGTCGAGGCCCTTCCGAACGCGATGTTCCGGGTGGAGCTGAGCAACGGGCACGTCGTGCTCGCGCACATCTCCGGCAAGATGCGGCAGCACTACATCCGCATCCTCCCCGAGGACCGCGTGGTCGTGGAGCTGAGCCCCTATGACCTCTCCCGCGGCCGCATCGTCTATCGGTACAAGTGACAGTCCTCCCCGCACGGGGACGACGGAGGAACATTATGAAGGTCAAGCCGAGCGTGAAGAAGATCTGTGACAGCTGCAAGGTGATCCGTCGCCACGGCCGCGTCATGGTCATCTGCTCCAACCCGCGGCACAAGCAGCGCCAGGGCTGAGCCCGCGCGCGCGGCCACTGCGGCGATCAGCGCCGATCGGTGGCCCACAATCAGCGCCCGCTCCAGCGGCCGCCGGCTCGCGCCGGTCCGCAACCCCCGGTTCCCGGAGGCCGGGGCCGTCGATGAGATGACGGAGGGGCGGGTGACGACCTCCGGGAGCACACAGGAGAACCACCGCAGTGGCACGTATTTCCGGTGTCGACCTGCCTCGCGACAAGCGAGTCGAGGTCGCTCTCACCTACATCTTCGGGGTCGGGCGCACACGTGCGGCCGAGACCCTCGCGGCCACCGGGGTCAACCCGGACACCCGCGTCAAGGACCTCGCCGAGGACGAGCTGGTCGCCCTGCGCAACCACATCGAGGCCAGCTACCGGGTGGAGGGCGACCTGCGCCGCGCGGTCCAGGCCGACATCCGCCGCAAGATCGAGATCGGCTGCTACCAGGGTCTGCGCCACCGCCGCCACCTGCCGGTGCGCGGCCAGCGCACCAAGACCAACGCGCGCACCCGCAAGGGCCCCAAGCGGACCGTGGCCGGCAAGAAGAAGGCCAAGTAACAGGTAAGCAGCAGCCCACGGCGCGGGCCCGGCCCGCCGTGGAACGACCTCATCGAAGAAGAAGGAAGAATGCCCCCCAAGACCCGCTCCACCGTGCGCAAGCCGCGCCGCAAGGACCGCAAGAACGTCACGCACGGCCACGCCTACATCAAGTCGACCTTCAACAACACGATCGTGTCCCTGACCGACCCCCACGGCGCCGTCATCGCCTGGGCCTCCTCCGGCCAGGTCGGCTTCAAGGGCTCCCGCAAGTCGACCCCCTACGCCGCCCAGCTCGCCGCCGAGGCCGCCGCCCGCCGGGCGCAGGAGCACGGCATGAAGAAGGTCGACGTCTTCGTCAAGGGGCCCGGCTCTGGCCGCGAGACCGCGATCCGCTCTCTCCAGGCCGCCGGCCTCGAGGTCGGCTCCATCACGGACGTGACACCCCAGGCCCACAACGGCTGCCGCCCCCCGAAGCGCCGCCGCGTCTGAGGCTCCACGGCCCTCGGCGTCCCCGCCCGGTGGAGGGCCGGGGGCGCCGACGGCTGAACGGGTCCATCCCGCCGGGGTGGGCCGGCCGCCGTCGGGAGCGTCCCCCGACGGCAGCCGCACCATGAGGAACGGCGTCATATAGCGGGCGCCGCGACGAAAGGAAACCCAGTGCTCATTGCACAGCGACCCGCGCTCTCCGAGGAGGTCGTCGAGGACAGCCGCCGCTCGCGGTTCGTCATCGAGCCCCTCGAGCCCGGTTTCGGATACACGCTCGGCAACTCACTGCGCCGCACGCTGCTGTCGTCCATCCCGGGCGCGGCCGTCACCTCCGTGCGCATCGACGGAGTCCCGCACGAGTTCCGCACGATCGCCGGAGTCAAGGAGGATGTCACGCAGATCATCCTCAACATCAAGGAGATCGTGCTCTCCAGCGAGAACGACGAGCCGGTCGTGATGTACCTGCGCAAGTCCGGGCCGGGAGCCGTCACCGCCGGTGACATCACCCCGCCCGCCGGCGTCGAGATCCACAACCCCGAGCTGGTCATCGCCACCCTCAACGAGAAGGGCAAGCTCGAGATCGAGCTGACCGTCGAGCGCGGCCGCGGCTACGTGTCGGCCAACCAGAACAAGGACCCCAACGCGGAGATCTCCCGCATCCCCGTGGACTCGATCTACTCGCCGGTCAAGAAGGTCTCCTACGCCGTCGAGGCCACCAGAGTCGAGCAGCGCACCGACTTCGACCGCCTCATCGTCGATGTCGAGACCAAGGCCTCCATGACGCCCCGCGACGCGCTGGCCTCGGCCGGCAAGACGCTGGTCGAGCTCTTCGGGCTGGCCCGCGAGCTCAACGTCGAGGCCGAGGGCATCGAGGTCGGCCCCTCGCCCATGGACCAGGCGCTCCAGCAGGACCTCGCCCTCATGATCGACGAGCTGGACCTGCAGGCGCGCTCCTCCAACGCCCTCAAGCGCGAGGGCATCCACACCGTCGGCGAGCTCGTCGCACGCAGCGAGGCGGACCTGCTCGACATCCGCAACTTCGGTGCCAAGTCGATCTCCGAGATCAAGGAGAAGCTGGCCGAGCTGGGCCTGTCCCTCAAGGGCTCCCCGGCCGACTACGCCTCCGAGGACGACTACACCAGCCCCACGTTCAGCGACGAGCAGCACGCCTGAGCCCGCCCGTCATTTCATTAGGAGACAACCATGCCTCGCCCAACCAAGGGTCCCCGCCTGGGTGGAAGCGCCCAGCACGAGCGCCACATGCTGGCCAACCTCGCCACCCAGCTCATCATCCATGAGTCGATCACGACGACGGAGGCCCGCGCCCGGCGCCTGCGCCCCTACGCCGAGAAGCTCATCACCAAGGGCAAGCGCGGCGACCTGCACGCCCGCCGCACTGTGATGAAGAAGATCACGGACAAGTACGCCGTCTACCGCCTCTTCGAGGAGCTCGCCCCCCAGTTCGAGGGGCGCAACGGCGGCTACACCCGCATTATCAAGACCAGGCCGCGCAGGGGCGACAACGCTCCCATGGCCGTGATCTCGCTGGTCCTGGAGCCCGTGGCCAAGAAGGAGGCTGTGGCCGACGCCGTCGAGACCGCCAAGCGGGCCGCTGCCAAGGCCGCGACCGACCGCGCCGAGGGGACCGAGCAGGCCGGGGAGGGTGCCGACCAGACGGAGGAGGCCTCCGTGCAGGCGCCCTCCGACGGTGCCGCCGATGCCGCCGACAAGGGCGACGAGGCGCCCGGCGCCTGAGGCCTGTGCGCACGCTCTCCGCGCCGTGGGGTCCGGTCGCCGACTGGCGACCGGACCCCACGGCTGTCGTAGACGTCTCATAATCACATATTTGTCGTGACAAGACTCACGCTTGATTTCGATGTTCTTCCCTTATGAGGTTTCACTTTGGTCACGATCGCGCTAGGCTGATCCGGTAACTCAAGTTGCGATCTACCCCGATGGAGTTCCCATGCCTCTAGCAAGAACATCTGCCAGCAGGCCGACCACGCGATCCCTGACGCGGCGTGTGGTTGGCGTGTTCGCCGCCACCGGTCTCGCCACGACCCTGGGCTGGGCCGCACTGGCCGTGCCCGTGGCCCAGGCCGACGACCCGGGACCCGTGAACGTCACCAATGTCGTCACCAAGTCGAACAACGCCGAGAGTTGGGCCCAGCTCAGCATCACCGCTGACTGGAACGCCGACCACCCGAAGGCCGGGCAGACCCTGACCCTCGACCTCGGCGAGGGGCTGCAGTGGGCCAGCGGCGTTGACTTCAAGCTCGTCAAGAAGGACGACCCGTCGGTCACCCTCGGCGACTGCACCGCGGTCATCAACTCCCAGCACCTGACCTGCACTCTTAACAACACCGTCGAGCAGTGGGACCACGTCGTCGGCACCCTGTCGGCCCGCGGCCAGATCACCCCCGACCTCATCGGCAAGAAGGAGTCGACGGTCGTTGCCAACGGCAAGACCTTCAAGGTCGTCCCCGGTGACAGCGACGGCGACGGCACCTGCGACACCGACCACTGCGACGGCGTGATCCCCGAGCAGGCCCGCAAGAAGAACGCCAAGATCGGCTGGATGAGCGACCTGAAGGACGGCACCTACACCTGGACCTGGACGGTCAACGTCTACGGCTCCACCTCCTACACCGTCGTCGACCCCGAGGGCACCTACAGCAAGGTCGAGTGCACGAACTCCGACTGGTCCCAGAAGTGGAGGGTGACCGACGTCAAGAACGACAAGGACAACCACACGGTCTCCTGGTCGGTTGACAACAGCGAGACCGTCTGCCGAGTCTTCTACACCTCGACCTCCAGCACGGACTCCGACACCAAGGACAACACGGCCACGGTCAACGGCGAGAACCTGACCGCCACGGCGAAGGCCCGCACCGTCGGCCAGGGCGACGGCGACGGAACCAACGACGAGCCGACCCCGACTCCCTCGGTCGTCCCCACGGAGCCCGCTCCGACCGCCGAGCCGACTGCGACGCCCACCAACCCCTCCAACCACGGCGGCTCCAACGACGCCGGCGGTAACGAGAGGAAGGGCGGTGGAGACGTGGAGATCCCCGCCAACCCCGTCCTGCCCGAGGTTCCGATCGAGCCCGACGACGGCGCGGAGAAGCCCGGTGACAACGGCCAGGGCCAGGGTGGCGCGGAGAAGCCCGCCGCCCCGGAGCAGCCCGCTGCGCCGGCCGCCGGTGAGCCCGTTGCCGCCACGACCGACGCGGTCGCCGCTCCGGCTACCGAGCCCAAGAAGCCCGCGCTGGCCCACACCGGTGCCGCCGCCGGCGCGACCGGCCTGGCCGCCGTCGCGGCCCTGGCCGCCGGTGGTCTCGGCCTGAAGCTGTCGCGCCGCCGCGCCTGAGGGCGAGGCGCCCCGCAGCGCATCTGAATAACCACCGGTCCCCCGGCTCGGCTGAGCCGGGGGACCGGTGCGTGTGTGCGGGCCTCAGGAGCGGGCCGCGCGAGCCATCTCCCAGCATCGGGCGCCACCGGTCATGCCGGCCTCGTTGGGGACCACGACGACGTCGTCGCCGATCCTGCTGAGCTGGAAGGCGGTGATGCGGCGGGAGTTGCCACCGCCGAGGTACAGGCGGTCCCACAGGTACATGGGCCGCAGCGCATCGACCACCCGCCGCACCCGGCGCGACCAGTGCGCGTCGCCCAGGCGCAGGCGCTCGTGCTCGCCGATGTAGTCGTCATAGGTCAGGCCCCAGCGCACCGGCCCCTGGGAGACCTCGACGTGCGGGGCGAGGATCCCGTTGTCGAAGACCGCGTTGCCCAGCCCCGTCCCCAGCGTCACGATCATCTCGTGCCCGCGGCCCGTGACGACCCCGCACCCCGCCACCTCGGCGTCGTTGAGTATGAGGGAGGGGATCCCGAGGCGGGCGGCGATCGCCTCGCCCATGTCGAAGCGGGCCCACTGCTCGACCAGCTCGGGCAGGACCCGGGACCGGGGGCCGTCCCTGGTGATGTAGTGGGGCGTGGCGATGACGACGCCGTGGCGGATCATGCCCGGCATGCCGACCGTCACCCGGTCGGCCTGGGGCAGCTGCTCGGCCAGGCCCGCGATCGTCTCGACCAGCTTGGCCGGGGGCAGCGGGTAGGGGGTGGGGGTGCGCACGGCGCGGGAGACGATGGCGCCGGCGGCGTCGAGCACCGAGGCCTTGATGCCGCCGCCACCGCAGTCGACGGAGAGCGTGGAGATCGTGGTCACGGGCACGACGCTACCGCGTCGACCGCCCGCGCGCGCCGCCCGCGGGCGCGCCAGATGCCCGGTTCCGACAGCGCGGAGCGCGTCGGGCGGGCCCGCGGCCCCCTTCGCCAAGACCGGTAGATCTCGACAAGAAGAAGAGGGCGGGGGCTGTGGAGCCGAGCGAAGGACGCCTCTTCGCACGCCACCCCCGGACTCAATCGTCCGGACGTGATCGAATGGCCCCTATGACCGAGACCCTTCGCACTGCGGGGGAGCGGGACCCGCGAGTCCTCCGCCTGCGCCTGGACCTGGCCTACGACGGCGCCGCCTTCAGCGGCTGGGCCGCGCAACCGGGCCTGCGCACCGTCGAGGGCGTCCTGACCGACGCCCTGCGCACGGTCCTGCGCTCGCCCGTCAGGCTGACGGTGGCGGGCCGCACCGACGCCGGCGTGCACGCCGCCGCCCAGGTGGCGCACCTGGACGTGAGCCGGGAGGCCTGGGCGGGGCTGCCGGGGCGCTCCGACCGGCCCCCCGGGACCGCCCTGCTCGCCCGCCTGGCCGGGGTCCTGGCGCGCGAGGCCCGCGGCCTGCCCGGCACGCCGCGCGGCGCCTCTGACATCGCGGTCACCGGCGCCCGCGTGGTGCCCGCCGCCTTCGACGCCCGGTTCTCCGCCGTCGGCCGCCGCTACGTCTACCGGATCGCCGACGCCGGTTCGCCGCGCGATCCCGCCCGCCGCGGGCAGGTCCTGTGGGAGGCCGGGCGCCTCGACGTCGACGCCATGGCGGCATCGGCCGCGCCGCTGCTGGGAGAGCACGACTTCCTGTCCTACTGCAGGCCGCGCGCCGGCGCCACGACCATCCGCACCCTGCGCCGCCTGGAGTGGCGGCGGGCGGCCACCGGGGACCCGGGCGGTGACGCCGGACTGGTCGCCCTGACGGTGGAGGCCGACGCCTTCTGCCACTCCATGGTGCGATCCCTGGTCGGGGCCGGCATCGCGGTCGGGCGGGGCCGCAGGCCCCCGGCATGGCCCGCAGCGCTGCTGGCGGCGCGCTCGCGCCGGGACGCCGCGCCGCTCGCCCCGGCCCACGGGCTCACCCTGGAGGCCGTGGACTACCCCGCCGACGACGAGCTGGCGGCGCAGGCCGAGCGCGCGCGGACCCTGCGCGGTCCCGCACGCGGGGGAAGGGGCCGCTGCTGCTGAGGAGGCCGTCTCGCGGGGCTGCCGACGGGCCGTTGCGGGCGCGTGGCGGGATTCACGTGCGGTAACGAGCGGTTCCTTTGACCCCCATCCGGCGCCGCCGGTATCGTATGAGGGCGTCGTGCAGCACGCGATCGCATCCGTGGTGTCGTCCCACTCGCCCGGGTCGCCGGTGCGCCGACCACTCACCTGACCATGGTGGTCTCGTCGTCCAGTGATGCTTCAGCGCTGGTTCCGGCGCGTCCACTCGCCAAAGAGAAACGAAGGCAACGCCCGTGCGCACGTACACACCGAAGCCTGGCGACGTCGAGAAGAACTGGTACGTCATTGACGCCACCGACGTCGTCCTCGGCCGCCTCGCGGCTCAGGCCGCGACCCTGCTCCGTGGGAAGCACAAGCCCCAGTTCGCCCCCAATGAGGACTGCGGCGACTACGTCATCATTGTCAACGCCGACAAGGTCGTCCTGACCAACGGCAAGGCCGACCGGAAGCTCGCCTACCGCCACTCGGGCTATCCTGGCGGCCTCAAGGCGATCTCCTACCGCGACCTGCTGGCGACCCGCCCGGAGCGCGCCGTCGAGAAGGCCGTCAAGGGCATGGTGCCCCACACCAGGCTCGGCCGTGCCCAGCTCAAGAAGCTCAGGGTCTACGCGGGTGCGGAGCACCCGCACGCCTCGCAGAACCCGCAGCCCTTCGAGATCACCCAGGTCGCCCAGTAAGCGCCCCGGCGCCCGGCACCCCGCGACAAGCAAAGGACACATTGTGGCTGAGACCACTGTTGACATCGACGCGCTGGACGAGGAGAACGCCCCCTCCAGCTACACCACCGAGACCACCGGCTCATCCGAGGGCCGTGGCCAGTCCATCACCGCTCCCGGCGCCGGCCTGGGCCGCCGCAAGGAGGCCGTCGCCCGCGTCCGCCTCATCCCCGGCACCGGCCAGTGGACCCTGAACGGCCGCAGCCTGGAGGACTACTTCCCCAACAAGCTGCACCAGCAGCTCGTGCGGGCCCCCTTCACCGTGCTCGACCTCGAGGGCCGTTTCGACGTCATCGCCCGCATCAACGGCGGCGGCGTCTCCGGGCAGGCCGGCGCCCTGCGCCTGGGCATCGCCCGCGCCCTGAACGAGATCGACCGCGACGCCAACCGCGCCACCCTGAAGAAGGCGGGCTTCCTGACCCGCGACGCCCGCGTCGTCGAGCGCAAGAAGGCCGGTCTGCACAAGGCCCGCCGCGCCCCGCAGTACTCCAAGCGCTGATCCGCGCCGGAGACGCCCGGCCGCGCGACAGCGGCGCCCCGCCTTCCCGTCAGCGCGACGGGCGGGCGGGGCGCCGTCGTCCCCTCATGGCCCCGCCCGGGTCATCACGTCCCTATCACGGATATTACCGGCATGTATTGACACGCCCCTTAAAGTTCTCCTCATCCACCCGTGGCGGGGCCGCCGCCCTTGCCGCGGCCCCTTCCACCTGCGGCCACGAGGAGAGGTCATGGACATAGGAGTCCCTCACGAGCAGCCGGAGCAGGCGCCCATTGCCGCCACGCCGCAGTCGGTGGAGAAGCTGGTCTCCCTGGGGTACACGGTCCGTGTCGAGCGCGGCGCCGGGACCGTCGCCCACATCCCCGACGACGACTACCGGGAGGCGGGCGCGGACCTGGTCGATGCGGAGGCGGCATGGGGGTGCGAGGTGGTCCTGGCCGCCCACACGCCGTCGAACCGGGAGCTGGGCCTCATGCGCCGCGGCGCGGTGCTCATCAGCAGGTTGGACCCGGCCCGTCGCCCCGGGCTGCTGGAGAACCTGAGGGCGCGCGACCTCACCGCGCTCGCGGTGGACGCCGTGCCGCGCCTGTCCCGGGCCCAGGCCATGGACGTGCTCTCCTCCCAGGCGAACCTGGCCGGCTACCGCGCCGTCATCGAGGCCGCGGCGCACCTGGGCCGCCCCCTGGGAGGGCAGGTGACGGCGGCGGGCAAGTTCGAGCCCGCGCGCGTCTACGTCATCGGCGCCGGCGTGGCGGGGCTGGCCGGGATCGGCGCCGCCCGTTCGCTGGGCGCCGTCGTGCGCGGCACCGACGTGCGCCCCGAGGTCGCCGAGCAGGTGGAGTCCATGGGCGCGAGCTTCGTCCCCCTGCCCGCCGCGCAGGAGGAGTCCCGGGACGGCTACGCCACCGAGATGGCCGCCGACCAGGCCGCCGCCGCTGCCGCCCTGTACGCCGACGAGGCCGCGCAGGCCGACGTGGTCATCACCACGGCAGCCATCCCCGGGCGCCGGGCCCCGCTGCTGCTCGACCGGGAGGCGGTCGAGGGCATGCGGCCGGGCTCTGTCGTCATCGACATGGCCGCGGGCACGGGCGGCAACACCGAGCTGACGGTCCCCGGCCGGGTGGTCACCACCGGGGGCGGCGTCGCCGTCGTCGGCCTCACCGACCTGGCCTCCCGCCTGCCGCTGCAGTCCTCCCTGCTCTACAGCCAGAACCTCGTCAACCTGCTGGACCTGATGACCCCGGCCGGGGACGGGGCGCTCGCGCTGGACCTGGACGACGAGGTGGTCCGCACCATCACCGTCTGCCATGACGGCGAGATCCTGTGGCCGCCGCCGCCCGTGAGCGTGTCGGCCGCTCCGAGCGCCGCCGGCGGGCCCGCCGAGGCCGAGCAGCCCGGCGGACCTGACGCGGCCGAGGCGCCGGTCGCGCAGGACCGGCCCCGCTCCCGCCGACGCCGGATCGTGCTCGGGCTCGTCGTCGCCCTGGCCGCCGCCCTCGTCCTCATCACCCCGGCGGCGGCCACCAGCCACTACATCGTGCTCGCGCTGTCGATCATCCTGGGCTTCCACGTCATCTCGAACGTCACCCCCGCCCTGCACACGCCGCTGATGTCGGTGACCAACGCCATCTCGGGCATCATCCTGCTCGGCGCGATCTCGCAGATCGGCAACGCGGACCCGCGCATCGCCGCCGTCGCCTTCGCGGCGACCGTGCTGGCCACCATCAACGTCTTCGGCGGCTTCGCGGTCACGCACCGCATGCTCGCCATGTTCAGGAAGGGCTGAGACCGTGCCGACCGCGCTGACTGCGCTGACTGCGCTGACCGTGCCGACCGCGCTGACCGTGCCGGCTGAGCCGACCGTGTCCGCCACGGGCCTCGCCTCCCCGATCGCCCTGGCCTACGTGGCCGCCGCCATCCTGTTCATCCTCGCGGCCGCCGGACTGTCCCGGCACGAGACGGCCGTGGCCGGCAACGTCGCCGGCGCGTTCGGCATGGCGGTCGCCGTCGCCGCCGTGGCCGGACTGACCCTGGCCACCGGGCCCGGGCAGGGCGTCGTCGTCACCGCCCTCCTCATCGCCCTGGCGCTGGGCCTGGGCGCGGTCATCGGGCTGGTGCTCGCCGGACGGGTCGCCATGACCGGCATGCCCCAGCTCATCGCCGTCCTCAACGGCCTGGTGGGGCTGGCCGCCGTGCTCGTCGGGTACAGCTCCTACGTCCAGCCCGACCCTCTGGCCGAGTCGCTGGGCGCCTTCCACCTGGGGGAGGTGTTCCTGGGCGTCTTCGTGGGGGCGGTGACCTTCACTGGCTCGGTGCTCGCCGCCCTCAAGCTCGCCGGTCGCATCCCGGGGCGACCGCTGACGCTGCCGGGGCGCAACCTGCTCAACCTGCTCGTGCTGGTGGCGTGCCTGGGGCTCATGGTCGCCTTCGTGGTCCTGCCGCAGGGCTCGAGGGCCGCCTGGACGTGCCTGGCGGTCATGACGGCGCTCGCCCTCCTGCTGGGAATCCACCTGGTGGTCGCCATCGGCGGCGGCGACATGCCGGTGGTGGTGTCCATTATGAACTCCTACTCGGGATGGGCCTCGGCCTTCACCGGCTTCATGGTCAACAATGACCTGCTCATTATCACCGGCGCGCTGGTGGGCTCCTCGGGCGCCTACCTGTCCTACCTCATGTGCCGGGCCATGAACCGCTCCTTCGTCTCCGTGCTGCTGGGCGGCTTCGGAACCGACTCCGGCGCCCCAGCCCGGGGTGACGGGCAGCAGGGCGCGGTCCACCGGACCGACCCCTCCCGCGTGGCCCATGACCTGCAGGCGGCACGGCGCGTCGTCGTCACCCCCGGGTACGGGATGGCGGTGGCCCAGGCGCAGTACCCCGTCGCCACGCTCGCCGAGATGCTGCGGGGCGAGGGGATCGAGGTCGCCTTCGGCATCCACCCCGTCGCCGGGCGCCTTCCCGGGCACATGAACGTGCTCCTGGCCGAGGCGAAGGTCCCCTACGACATCGTCCTGGAGATGGACGAGATCAATGACGACTTCGGCAGGGTCGACATCGTCCTGGTCATCGGCGCCAACGACACCGTCAACCCCGCGGCCGAGGAGCCCGGCTCGCCGATCGCCGGCATGCCGGTGCTGCGCGTGTGGGAGGCCGCACAGGTCGTGGTGTTCAAGCGCTCCATGGCCACCGGCTACGCGGGCGTGCAGAATCCGCTGTTCCTCAAGGAGAACACCTCCATGCTCTTCGGCGACGCCAAGGAGACGGTGGAGGCGATCATCCGGGCCCTGGAGTGAGCGGGCGGGGGCACCCGTGAAGCCGGGGCGAAGGCGGTCTGAAACCGCGGGGGCCCACCCTCGTGGGTATGACAGCTCAGACAGCAACGCAGACATCGCCTTCCCGGGCGTCCTCGCCGCCGGCCGTCGAGACCGACGGCCTGACCCGCACCTTCGGCTCCTTCACAGCCGTCGACTCCCTGGACCTGACGATCCCCACCGGCATCGTCTACGGCCTGCTCGGCCCCAACGGCGCCGGCAAGTCCACGGCCCTGCGCATGATCACCACGCTGCTGGCGCCCAGCGGCGGCAGCGCCCGGGTCCTGGGGCACGACGTCGTGGCCGAGCGCCACGCCGTGCGCAGCGTCATTGGGGTGACCGGCCAGTACGCCAGCGTCGACGAGATACTCACCGGGGTTGAGAACCTCCGGCTCTTCGGCCGCCTGCTGGGGCTGGGCCGGCGCCGGGCGCGCGAGCGGGCCGATGAGCTGCTGGCCTCCTTCGCCCTGACCGAGGCCGGCGGCAAGCGGGTCAGCGGCTACTCCGGCGGCATGCGACGCCGGCTCGACCTGGCCGTCTCGCTCATCGCCGCACCTCCGCTGGTCTTCCTCGACGAGCCCACCACCGGGTTGGACCCGCGCACCCGCGAGCAGATGTGGGACGTCATCCGCTCCCTGGTGGCCGGCGGCTCCACCATCCTGCTGACCACCCAGTACCTGGAGGAGGCCGACCGGCTGGCCCACCGCATCGGCATTGTCGACGACGGCCGGCTCATCGCCGAGGGCACGGCCGACGAGCTCAAGGACCGGGTGGGCAGCAGCGCCCTCGTCCTGACCCCGGCCGCGCCCGGCGGCCGGGCCGCCACCGCCGCGATCATCGAGCGGGTGACCGGCCGCGCCCCCGCGATCATCGACCAGGGCGCCCGCCTCCAGACGCCCCTGAGCGAGGCGGCCGTGGCCACCGAGGTGCTCGTGGCCCTGCGCGACGCCGGCCTGCCGCCCAGGACCGTCTCGGTGGACCGCCCCAGCATGGACTCGGTCTTCATGGCCCTGACCGGCGGGCCCCGGGATCACTCCGAGGAGGAGCCCCCGGCGCCAGCCGGGCCCTTGGTCCCCGCGCCGTCATCGTCCGCCGCGCGCCCCTCATCCGCCCGCCCCTCCGAGAACCGGGAGCAGTCATGACCTCCACCGCCTCTACGACCGCAACCGCCCCCACGACCGCCTACCGCCCCGCCGCCTCCCGCTTCAGCGAGGCGCGACTGGTCCCGGACACCGCCGCCATGGCCTGGCGCTCCCTGATCACCATGGTGCGCAACCCCGGGGAGTCCTACGACATCCTCATCCAGCCGGTGATCTTCACCGTCATGTTCGGTCAGCTCTTCGGCGGGGCCATCGCCGGGGACGTCAAGGCCTACCTGCCCACGATCGTCTCCGGCCTGGTGATCATCAACGCGCTCACCACCAGCCAGAGCGTGGGCGTGGACCTGCGCGAGGACATGGACAAGGGGGTCTTCGACCGCTTCCGCACCATGCCGATGTCGCGCATCGCCCCGGTTCTGGGCCCCATGGTGGCCGACGTGCTGCGCTACCTCATCTGCACCTCGCTGACGATCGCCACCGGCGCGGTCATGGGCTACCGCCCGGTCAACGGCTGGTCGGGAGCCGCCGGCGCCGTCGTCCTGGCCGGCGGCTGCGCCTGGGCCATCGCCTGGGGGTTCCTGTTCCTGGGGACGCTCTTCTCCTCGTCGCAGGCGGTCACCTCCTTCGCGGTGATCGTCCTGTTCCCCCTGACCTTCCTGTCCAACGCCATGGTGCCCACCTCGACGCTGCCGGGCTGGCTCAAGGCCTTCACCCGCAACAACCCGGTCTCGCACATTGTGGGCGGCTGCCGCTACCTGCTGGACGGGACGGGCTCGGCGGCCGACGTGCGCTCGGCCATCATCGGCTCGCTCCTGGTCCTGGCCGTCATGGCCCCGTGGACGATCGCCCGCTACCAGCGGCGCAACGCCTGATCCGGGGTCCTCGCGGGCCCGCTCAGCCGGCCTCGTCCGCCAGACGGCGGGCGAGGCCGGCCGCGCGGGTGAGCAGCCGGGCGCGGTCCAGGTGCCGCGCCCGCTCCTCGGCCACGGCCATTGCCCGGTCGTCCAGCGCCCGGGCGCGGGTGCGCAGGTAGCCGTGGGAGAGCAGGCGGCAGGTCTGGTTGGTGCCCACGGCCAGGGCGGTGGCCACCAGCTCGGCGCCGGCGGCCCTCCGGTCCGCACCCCGGCTCCCGTCCCAGCCCGCCGGGCCCTCCTCCTGCCCGGCGCCCGCCATGACCGACAGCCCCACGGCCGCGGCGAAGGCCATGACGGCGGGCACGTCGCGCTGCCGGGGGGCGGGATCGGCCAGCATGTCGCGCAGGAGGGGCACGGCCCGGGCGCGGATGCCGGAGGCGTCGAGCTCCGCCGCGTCGTCCCGATCGAGCTCGACGTCGGTGACCAGGCACATGCCCAGGATGTAGAGCTCCCACGGGGACCCCGCGCCCATAATGGTGCGCCACCTCCCGGCGTAGCGCATGCTCTCACGCTGGATGAGGGCGGCCTCGCGGGTGCGCCCCTGAACCAGCTCCAGCTCGCCGCTGACGGACCGGGCCACGAAGCGCAGGGTGCCGGGCAGGCCGGTGAGGTCGGTCGAGGCCAGGAGGCCGGCGGCCAGGTCCGCATGAGGGCTGGCACAGACCTGGCAGTAGGCCCTCTCCAGCTGTAGTGCCTCCCGGTAGGAGGCGCCCCAGGCCGGCAGCAGGCGGTCCACCAGCGCCAGCGCCCGGGCGCACTCGTCGGCCACCTGCCCGTACCTGCCCAGTGTCATGAGCACCTGGAGGCGGCTGGCGCTCAGCTCGAGCAGGTAGATCCCGGCCAGGTCCGCTCCCCGCAGCCGGCCGCGGAGCGTCTCGACGACATCCAGGGCGGCCTGCGGCCTGCCCTCGTTCTCCAGCTGGGCGGACAGGCAGCGGCCGGCGATCCAGGCCACCCACGGGTCGGCGTCGTCGATGAGATCCGGCCACTGCCGGGCCGGGGAGCGCAGGAAGCGCCGAACCCGCGCCATCGGCCCCTCGCCGTCAAAGGAGCAGGGCAGGTCCTCGCGGACCCGCGCGGGCAGCGGGCCCAGCAGGCCGGAGAGGCCGGCGTGGAGGGCCATGACGGTGAGCCGGGCCTCGTTGCCGCGCGGGCTCCGGGCCGGCAGCGCGGCCAGCTCGACCAGGCGCGGCGCGTAGTCGGCCAGGCGGTCATAGCTCCAGGTGACGCTCCACAGCCGCATGAGGGCGGCGCCGATGAGGCAGGCGGCGTCCGAGTCGTCGTCCCGGCCGGGGCCGCCGGCCGCCACCTGCTGCAGCACGTGCTCGAGCTCCTGGACCACGACGGCCTCGTCGTCGATCAGCTGCTGGAAGACGCGGTTCTGCCGCTCGGCCTGCGGGCTGTTAATGTCGCCGAAGCCGCCCGCTCCCAAGGGCAGGCGGACCTCGGAGCACACTGCGACCACCCAGTCGTGCAGGCGGCGCCGGGCGGCCGCCTCGCCGCCGGAGCCGGCCAGCCGGGCCAGGGCGAAGTCCCTGACGGTGACGAGCATGTGGAAGCGGGGGATGCCGCGGTCGCGCACATTGAGCAGGCAGTGGCCCGCCAGGGCGTCGAGGACGTCGGCGGCCCCGGGCCCGACGAGGGCCTCGGCGGCGGCGAGGGTGAAGCCGTCGGGCAGCAGCGCCAGGCTCGCCAGGCCGCGGCGCTCGGAATCGTCGAGCAGGTCCCAGGACCAGGCGATGACGGCTCTCAGGGTGCGCTGGCGTGCCGGGGCGTCGCGCGCGCCCGCCAGCAGCCCCGGGCGCCCGGGCAGCCGGGCGGCGATCTGGCCCACGGACAGGGTGCGGGTCCGGGCGGCCGCCAGCTCGATGGCCAGGGGGATGCCCTCCAGGCGGCCCAGGAGCTCCTCGAGGTCCGCCTCGTCGATCATCTGGTCGGGCCGGGCGGCCAGGGCGCGGGCCCGGAAGAGACCGGCGCTGGAGGCGGGGTCCAGGGGCTCCAGACGGTGGACGCGCTCCGCGCCCAGGTCCAGCCGACGGCGCGAGGTGGCCAGCACCCGCAGGTCCGCGCAGGTCGCCAGGAGCGGGCCGACGAGGTCGGCCACCTCCTCCGCCAGGTGCTCGCAGTTGTCCAGGACGAGGAGCGTCCCCGGGGCGGCCAGGGCGGCGGTCAGCGACCTGCGCGCCTCGGCGTCGGCGACCGGCGGGCTCCCCAGCGCGTCGAGCAGGACCCGCACCAGGTCGGCCCCAGGGACGACGTCGGCCAGGGCGACGACGTACACGGCGGGGCGGCGGCTGCGGGCCGCCACGGCCTGGGCGAGCGTGGTCTTCCCGACGCCGCCCGGCCCGGTGATGGTGACCAGGCGGCGGGTGCTCAGGGCCTTGCCGACGGCCGCGACGTCGCCCTCGCGGCCCAGGAAGTGGTCGGGCGCGGGCTCCAGCCCACGGCGCACCGGGTTCTCCGCGGCCAGGGCCGCCTCGTGGGCGGCGCGCACCGCCGGACCGGGCACGGCCCCCCGCTCGCGCAGACGCAGGCGGTAGCCCTCGTAGATCTCCAGGGCGGCCGCGGGCGAGCGCGTCCAGGCCTCGGCGCGCATGAGCGCGGCCAGGACGGTCTCGTCTCCGGGATCGTCCTCGACGGCGGCGCGCAGCAGGGGCGCCGCCCGCCAGTGCTCGCCGGTGGCCTCCAGGGCGAGGGCGCGTGCGCGCCCTGCGGCCGCGGCGTGGGCGGCGGCGCGCTCGCGGAGCCGGGCCAGGGGGCCCGGCGGGAGGGCGCCGCCGGCGCGCCGCGAGCCCGCTCGCGTCGTCGGCCGGCGGGGAGGGCCCTGGGCCGGGGCGGCTACGGCCCCGCCCTCGGGCGGGCGGGGCAGGCCGTCCGTCAGCTCCAGGACCCGGGACCACCGGCCCGCCGCGGCGCAGGCGCGGGCCGCCTCGGCCCGGGCAGCCAGGTCGCGGGCATCGACGTCCGCGGCGGCGAGGGCCAGCCGGTAGCCGCCGTCGACGCGCTCGACCACGCCGTCCCCCACCAGGGCGCGCACGCGGGAGACGACGACGTGCAGGGCCCGCAGCGGGCGCGCCGGGGCGTCCTCGGGCCACAGGGCCTCAATGATCGCGCCGTCGCCCATACGGGCCCCCTCGCAGTCCGCCAGGGCGGCGAGGAGACCGAGGGGACGGCCGCTGAGCGCCCTGCCGCGCCAGGCCGGCTCGGCCCCCAGCAGGGACAGCGGGTAGGCGGAGGGCTCCCGGGGCCCGGAGCCGCCGCCGGCCCCGGGGCGCGCGGGGCTCACAGGGCGAGGTTGGCCTTCACGACCTCGGCCAGGGAGCGGGCCACGGAGTCCGCCTCGTCCTGGGTGGCGGCCTCCACCATGACGCGCACGAGCGGCTCGGTGCCGCTGGGGCGCAGCAGGACGCGCCCGGTCTCGCCGAGCCCGGCCTCGGCGTCGGCGACGGCGTCCTGGACGGCCTGGTTGGTGCCCGCGGCGGCCTTGTCGACGCCCTTGACGTTGATGAGGGTCTGGGGCAGGCGCGTGACAATGCTCGCCAGCTCGGCCAGGGTCTTGCCGGTGCGCTTGAGGCGGGCGGCGACCCGCAGGGAGGTGAGCACCCCGTCCCCGGTGGTGGCGTGGATGGTGTCGATGACGTGGCCGGACTGCTCGCCGCCCAGGGTGAAGCCTCCCTGAAGCATCTTCTCCAGCACGTAGCGGTCGCCCACGCCAGTCTGGATGATGCGGATGCCGTGCTCTCGCATGGCCAGGAGGAGGCCGAGGTTGCTCATGACGGTCACCACGAGCGTGTCGGAGCCGAGCGTGCCGTCGGCCTTCATGCCCACGGCGAGCATGCCCATGATCTGGTCGCCGTCGACGAGGTTGCCCTCGGTGTCGACGGCCAGGCAGCGGTCGGCGTCGCCGTCGTAGGCCACGCCCATGTCGGCGCCCACGGAGCGCACGTAGCTCTGGAGCTGCTCGGGGTGGGTGGAGCCGCAGTCGGCGTTGATGTTGAGGCCGTCCGGGGAGGCGTTGATGGCGATGACCTCGGCCCCGGCGGCGCGCAGGGCGGCGGGACCGACATTGCTGGCGGCGCCGTTGGAGGCGTCCACGACGATGCGCAGCCCCGACAGGTCGGTGGCCACGGAGTCCACGAGGTGGTTGATGTAGTTCCGGTCGGCGACCGTCTCGCCCTTGACGACGCGGCCCACGCCGGCGCCGGTCGGCAGGTCCTCGACCTTGCCCAGCAGGGACTCGATCTCGTCCTCGACGGCGTCCTCGAGCTTGTAGCCGCCGCGGGCGAAGAACTTGATGCCGTTGTCCTGGAAGGGGTTGTGGGAGGCGGAGATCATGACGCCCAGGTCGATGTCCTGCGTGGCGGTCAGGTGGGCGATGGCCGGGGTGGGCAGGACGCCGACACGGGTGACGTCGACCCCCGAGGAGGCCAGGCCCGCGCTGATGGCGTGGTCGAGGAACTCGCCGCTGGCGCGCGTGTCGCGGCCGACGATGGCGCGCGGACGCCCGGAGCGGGAGCGCTTGGAGGCCGGGGTGTCCCGGGTCAGGACGCGGGCCGCGGCCTCTCCGAGCTGGACGGCCAGGGCCGGGGTGAGCAGGTCGTTGGCCAGGCCTCGCACGCCGTCAGTGCCGAAGAGTCGTGTCATGAGCGGATTCCTCCTGTGCGATAGGTGTCGCGAACACCCCACATCCTTCCACGTGCGCGCGGGTGCCGACGGACACTGATGGGTGCAGATGGGTACTGAGACGCGGAGGCGGCGACTGCAGGAGACGCACGATGCCCCTGGGGCCGAAGCGGTGCGAGTGGTGCGTGTGAGCGCCCGCCGGGCGACCGGCGCGCCGCACGCGCCCGCGGGCCGACCGCCCCGCGCCCGGGGCTCCGGCCGGCGCTACTGGCCGGGGTGGAGAATGTCGGCGGGCAGGGACTCGATGAGGCGTAGCCAGATCTCGCTGGCGGTGGGGTAGGCCGGCACGGCGTGGCGCAGCAGCGGGATCGGGACCTTGGCCGTGATGGCGATGGTGGCGGCGTGGATGAGCTCTCCGGCCTCCGGCCCCACGAAGGTGGCGCCCACGACGGTGCGGCTGGCGCGGTCCACCACGAGACCCGCCTCCCCCTGGGCGTCGTCGCGCAGCAGGACGGCGCCGGCGGCGGAGGTGTAGGCGACGCGCGCGGTGACGATGTTCATGCCCGCGTCGCGCGCCTGCGCCTGCGTCAGCCCGCTGGAGGCCACCTGCGGGTCGGTGAAGACCACCTGGGGGATCGGGACGTCGGTGGGCACCGGCTCGGGCGCCCACCCGGCGGCGCGCGCCCCGATCCGCTCGCCCACGATCCGGGCCTGGTACTTGCCCATGTGGGTCAGCGTCGCCTGGCCGCTGGCGTCCCCCACCGCGTAGAGCCACTCCGGGAGCATGCCGGCGACGACGTCGTCGGGGCTCAGCCCCACCGTGTCCAGGCCGACTCCGCTCAGGGCGGGCCTGCGCCCGGTGGAGACCAGGACCTCGTCGGCGTCGAAGACCTCCTGGCCGCAGGCCACGCGCACCGCGCCGCCGTGGAGGCGGCCCAGGCCGCGGTCGGTGGCCTGGATCCGCTCGCAGGAGGACACCCGGGCCCCGGCGACCACCCTGATGCCGCGCTCGGTCAGGGCCTCGGTGACGATCTTCGAGGCGAAGAGCTCGGCCCTGCTCAGCAGGCGCGGCCCCCGCACCAGCATGGTCACCGTGCTGCCCAGAGCGGACATCCAGGTCGCGGCCTCGCAGGCCACCACGCCGCCGCCGACGATGACGAGCCGGCTGGGCACCTCCTGAACGGCCGTCACGTCGCGGGACCCCCACGCGTGCACGCCCTGCAGCTCGGGGGGGATGACGGGGTGCGAGCCGGTGGCCAGGACGACGGCGTGGCGGGCCTCCAGCAGGCGCAGGCCCTCGGGCGTGCTCACCACCACCCGGCGCTCCCCGTCCAGGCGCGCCCAGCCGCGTATCACGTCGATGCCCGCGCTGGCCGCCCAGAACACCTGCCCGGCGTCGTCGTAGCGGGACACCCACGTGTCACGGCGCTCGAGCAGCCCGGGCACCGAGATCCTGGCGGCCTCCAGGCCCGTGAGGTGGGCGCTGGCGGCGGCCACCTCCAGGGGGCGGAGCAGGGCCTTGCTCGGCATGCAGGCGTAGTACGAGCACTCCCCGCCCACCAGCCCGCCCTCAATGAGCACGGCGCTCAGTCCGCTTCCCTGGGTGGCGTACTGGGCGACGTTCTCCCCGGCCGGGCCCGCGCCGATGACCACGACGTCGTAAACGTTGCGGCCGTCGTGGGCGCCGGCCGGCCGGGGGCCGGAGGACGTGTTATCACCCGGGTTATTGCTGCTGATATCGGCGGTGCTGCTCATGGCGCCGATACTGTCACACGCAAGCGGTTTTCAGGCTGAGCCGTGCCGTTGTTATGTCGTGGGACTTGGTCGGTTTCAACATGGGGCGCTCTTGAGCGCGGACTCGGCCGTGGGGCGGAAATGGGCAGTGGTTCCGAGGGGGCGGGGGAATGCGCGGCGCCGCCGGGGCGGCGCCGACCCGGCGGCACCCAGACAGTATTCGGGCAGGACTCAGATCTTACGCAGCAGAACCCGGTGCATATGGTGCTGGGAGTCCTTGTGCAGCACCAGGGTGGCCCGCCCCCGGGTCGGAGCGATGTTCTCGCGCAGATTGACCAGGTTGATGCTCTCCCAGACCTCGTTGGCCGCGGCCACGGCGATGTCGTCGCGGATAGTGGCATAGCGCTGGAAATAGGAGCCCGGTTCTCTGAAGGCCGTGCGCTTGAGCGTGAGGAACCGGTCGAGGTACCAGCGGCGGATATCCTCGGGGTCGGCGTCCACGTAGATGGAGAAGTCGATGAAATCGCTGACGGCCAGCGCCGGGGCGTCCGCCTCGCGCTCCGCCGGGCCGGATCCGCGGTCGACCCGGCGGGGGCGCGGCGCCGGCTGGAGGACGTTGAGCCCCTCCAGCACCAGGACGTCGGGCCGCTCGACCACGACGGAGCCCCCGGGCACGATGTCGTAGACGGTGTGCGAGTACACCGGCGCCTCGACCCGCTCGGCCCCCGACTTGACCGCCGCGACGAAGTCGAGCAGGGCCCGCCGGTCGTAGGACTCCGGGAAGCCCTTGCGGGCGCTGAGCCCGCGCTCCTCCAGCACCGCGTTGGGCAGCAGGAAGCCGTCGGTGGTCACCAGCGTGACCTGCGGGGTCTGGGGGAAGCGGGCCAGCAGGTGGGCGATGAGGCGGGCCGTCGTCGACTTGCCCACCGCCACCGAGCCGGCCACGGCGATGACGAAGGGCGTCGGGTGCGGGCCCACCCCCAGGAAGTCCGAGATGCGCCGGGCCCGCTCGCGGGAGGTGGCGATGTAGTCCTCCAGCAGCGCCGTCAACGGCCGGTAGACGACGTCGACCTCCGCCAGGTCGATCGGGTCCCCCAGGCCCCGCAGCTTCTCGACGTCGGCCTGGGTCAGGGGCAGGGGAGTGGTCGAGGCGAGTGCGCGCCACTGGTTGCGGCTGAACTCGATGTAGGGGGACGGCGCGGAGCTCACCGCCCAAGTCTGACGCATCCGCACGGGCGCCGCTCAGGCGCGAGCACCGTGCGCCCCGGAATGCCGCAGGTCTCACGTGATACGGAGGATGACCCGTTGTCTCGTGGGGGCGGGCGTGATTCCATCATCCCCATGTGTGGAATTGTCGGCCATGTCGGCCCCCCGACCCCGTCCGAGCGCTCCCTGGCCGTCCTCATGGACGGCCTGGGGCGCCTGGAGTACCGCGGCTACGACTCCGCCGGCGTCGCCCTCGTGGGCCCCGGCGGGCTCGACGTCGTCAAGGCCGCGGGCAAGCTCGACAACCTGCGCGGGGCGCTGGCGGCCGCCCCGCCTCCCCCCGCGGTCTGCGGCATCGGCCACACGCGCTGGGCGACCCACGGCGGCCCGACGACGGTCAACGCCCACCCGCACCGGGCCGGCAGCGTCGCCGTCGTCCACAACGGCATCATTGAGAACTTCCGCTCCCTGCGCGCCGAGGTGGAGGCAGCCGGCCGCGAGCTGCTGTCGGCCACCGACACCGAGGTCGTCGCCCACCTGCTCGACCTCGACCTGGCCGCCCGCCTCGACGCCGCCGGCGAGGCCCTGGAGGAGGCCGGCGTCGCCGCCCTGCTCGTGGAGTCCATGCGCGCGGTCACCTCCCGCCTGGAGGGCGCCTTCGCGCTCCTGGCCGTCACGTCTCTGGCCCCCGGCGCCATCGTCGCCGCCCGCCGCTCCAGCCCCCTGGTCATCGGCCTGGGCGAGGGCGAGAACTTCCTGGGCAGCGACGTGGCCGCCTTCGTCGCCTTCACCAGGCGCGCCGCCGAGGTCGACGACGACCAGGTCCTGCTGCTGACCGCCGACGAGGTCCGCGTGTGGGACGCCGACGGGACCGCCGTCGAGCCCGCCGCCTGGGAGGTCTCCTGGGACGCCTCGGCCGCCGTCAAGGGCGGCTACGAGACCTTCATGGACAAGGAGATCCACGACCAGCCCACCGCCGTGGCCGACACCCTGCGCGGACGCGTGAACGAGGCGGGCGACCTCATCCTGGACGAGATGCGCATCGAGGCCTCCGTGCTGCGCAGCGTGGACAAGATCATCGTCGTCGCCTGCGGCACCGCCGCCTACGCCGGGCACGTCGCCAAGTACGCCATCGAGCACTGGTGCCGCATCCCCGTCGAGATCGAGCTCGCCCACGAGTTCCGCTACCGCGACCCCATTGTGAGCGAGAAGACCCTCACCGTGGCCATCTCCCAGTCCGGGGAGACCATGGACACCATCCAGGCGGTGCGCCACGCCCGCGAGCAGGGCTCGCGCGTCCTGGCGATCGTCAACACCTACGGCTCGACCATCGCCCGCGAGGCCGACGCCGTCCTGTACACCCACGCCGGGCCGGAGGTCGCCGTGGCCTCCACCAAGGCCTTCCTCGCCCAGATCACCGCCTGCTACCTGCTGGGCCTCTACCTGGCCCAGCTGCGCGGCAACAAGTGGCACGACGAGGTCGCCGACTACCTGGCCCAGCTCGAGCGGATGCCCGCCAGGATCCAGCGGCTCCTGAACGAGCAGGAGGAGGACGTCCAGGAGCTCGGCGCGATGCTGGCGGACCGGGCCTCCTTCCTCTTCCTGGGGAGGCACGTCGGCTTCCCCGTCGCCCTGGAGGGGGCGCTCAAGCTCAAGGAGGTCGCCTACGTCCACGCCGAGGGCTTCGCCGCCGGCGAGCTCAAGCACGGCCCCATCGCCCTGGTGGAGGACGGCCTGCCGGTCTTCGTCATCGTGCCCACGCCGCGCCGCCCCGTCCTGCACGACAAGGTCATCTCCAACATCCAGGAGGTCCGCGCCCGCGGCGCCCGCACCATTGTCATCGCCGAGGAGGGCGACGAGGCGGTCACGCCCTTCGCCGACCACGTCATCCGCGTCCCGGCCACGCCGACGCTCATGTGGCCGCTGCTCACGGTCGTCCCGCTGCAGATCTTCGCGGCCGCCCTGGCCAAGGCCAAGGGCCTGGACGTCGACCAGCCGCGCAACCTGGCCAAGTCCGTCACCGTGGAGTGACGGGGGCGCCCGGCGCGGCACGGCTCCCCGGGGCGTCCGGACCCTCGCCACCGCCCTCGGCGATGACGAAGGCGAGGGCCCGGCCGTCGTCGTGCGTCAGGGACAGGCGCCAGCCGGCGACCCCCAGCCCGGCCGCGGTGGCCCGCGCGACCCCGTGCAGGGCCAGCCGCGGCGGGGCGCCGGGGGCGGAGACGACCTCGACGTCGGTGTAGCGCCAGCCGCTCGGCGCGCCCCGGCCCGCCTCCGCCAGGGCCGAGCCGAGCGCCTTGACCACCGCCTCCTTGGCCGCGAACCGGCCCGCCAGGCAGGCGGCGCGCCCGGCGCAGGCGGCGCGCTCCCGGGGGGTGAAGAGGCGCCCGGCCAGTGCCGGGACGGATACGAGGCGGGCCTCCAGCCTCCCGACGGCGACCAGGTCCGTGCCGATTCCCAGAATCACACCCGCCAGTGTGCCCTCCTGCGCCGCGATCGCTCGGAACCCGCGCCGAGGCCGGTCCGGCTCCGCGCCGCGGGCCACGAGATCGCCGGCCCGCGGCCGGACCAGGCGCGTGAGGCCGCGCGCAGGCGCCGCCCGGTGACACTATTGGGACCGTGAGCACAGTGAGCACCGCGCCTCCCCCCTCCCCGACCCTCTCGCCGGCCACCGCCTACCGCGCCGAGGCCGTCGCCCGGGCCGAGCGCGACCTGACCGCCTCGACGGACCGCTACATGCACCTGGCCGCCCGCGCCCTCGCGCTCGCGGCCGCGCGCGAGCTGCGCGGCGCTGCAGGCCGCGCGACCGGCCGCGACGTCCTCCTCCTGGTCGGCGGCGGGCACAACGGCGGCGACGCCCTGCTGGCGGGTGCCCTGCTGGCCCGGCGCGGCTGCGCCGTCACCGCGGCGCTGGCCACCGATCACCCCCACGCGGACGCGCTGCGGGAGGCGGAGCGCGCCGGGGTGCGCCCCGCCCCGGAGCCCGCGGCGGCCTGCGAGCGCGCCGCCGCCGGCGGGACCGCCCTCGTCATCGACGGCCTGACCGGCATCGGCGCGACCGGCCCCCTGCGCGCCCGCGCGGCCGCCCTGGTGGCGCCCCTGGCCGCGGCGGGGCGGCGGGGGGCGCGGCCCTTCCGGGTCATGGCGGTCGACCTGCCCTCGGGCGCCGGCGTGGACGACGGGACCGTGGCAGGCCCCGTCCTGGCAGCGGACCTGTCGGTCACCTTCACCTGCCTCAAGGGTGCCCACATCCTGCCGCCCGCGGCCGGCGCCTGCGGGCGCGTCGAGGTGGCCGACCTCGGCCTGCCCGTCCCCGCGGACCCCGGCGCCGTCGTCGCCTCGCGGCCCGCCGACGCCGACCTCGGGCGCCTCCTGCGCGTCCCCGGCGACGCCGACCACAAGTACACCCGCGGCGTGGTCGGCCTGTGGGCCGGCAGCCGGACCTATCCCGGGGCCGCGGTCCTGACCGCCTCGGCGGCCGTGCGCTGCGGGGCCGGGATGGTCCGCCTGAGCGCGCCGCACCGCGTGGAGGACCTCGTCCTGGCCCGCCGCCCCGAGGTCGTCCCCGCGCCCGGCCGCTGCCAGGCCCTCGTCATCGGGCCGGGCACCGACCCGGCCGACGTCGTGCGCGGCGCCGAGCTCGACGCCGTGGTGGTCAGGGCACTGGACGACGACGGGCCGGACCCGGCGGCGCCCGCGGACCCGGCCCGCGGGCCCCTGCCCGCCGTCTTCGACGCCGGCGCCCTCCTGCTGCTCGCCGAGCGCCTGCGGGGCGGGATGCGCTGCGCCCCCGCGCACATCCTGACACCGCACGCGGGGGAGGCCGCCGCCCTCCTGACGACGCTGGGCGGGCCGACCAGCCGCGCCCGGGTCGAGGCGGCGCCGGCCGCGTGCGCCCTCGAGCTGGCCCGGCTGACCGGGGGCACCGTCCTGCTCAAGGGTGCGCCGACGCTCATCGCTGCGCCTGACGCCCCCTCCGCGCCCGCCGGCTCCGCGCGCCCGCGCCTGCTGTCCGTGGACGCCGGGCCCGGGTGGCTGGCCACCGCCGGCAGTGGCGACGCGCTGGCGGGGGTCCTCGGCACCGTGCTGGCGGCCGCGCAGTGCGACGCCGAGCGCGGCGGCCCCGCCGTCGACGCCCCCCAGTGCGCTGCGCTGGCCGTGCGCCTCCACGCCGTGGCCGCCGAGCTCGCCTCGGGCCTGCGCGACGCCCCGCCCGGCCGCCCGCTGGCCGCCCTCGACCTGGCCGACCACCTGCCCCATGCCTGCGCCGCGGTGGGAGGATGGGCGTCGTGACCCGCTCAGCACCCGCCCCGCCCGCCGCCCCCGCAGAGCTCGCAGGACCCGCCGGGCCCGCCGCTACGTCGCGGGCCGTCATCGACCTGGACGCGCTGGCCCACAACGCCCGCGTCCTGGCCGGCGTCGCCGGCGTGCCCTGGATGGCCGTGGTCAAGGCCGACGCCTACGGGCACGGCCTGGGGCCGGTGGCCCTGACCTGCCTGCGGGCGGGCGCCACCTGGCTCGGCGTCGCCCAGCTCGCCGAGGCGCTCCGCCTGCGCGGCCTGCTCGATGCCGCGGGCGTCGCCCGCCCGGTCCCGGGACGCGGCCCCGATCCCGGGCACCCGCGCCTGCTGTGCTGGCTCGCCCCGGTGCTCTCTCCCGAGCGGGCCGCCGCTCCCGGCTCCCCGCTTCGCGCCGCCCTGGAGGCGGACCTCGACCTGTCGGCGTCCACCACCGGCCAGCTCGCGGCGGTGGCCGCGGCCGGAGCCGCAGGCCGCGCCGCCCGCCCCGGTGCGCCGCCCGCCCGCGTCCATCTCAAGGTCGACACCGGCATGTCCCGGGCCGGCGCCGTCGCCTCCGAGCTGCCAGCGCTGGCCGACGCCGCGCGCGGGGCCCAGGAGGCGGGCGACGTCGAGGTGGTCGGCCTGTGGTCCCACCTCTCGCGCGCCGACGAGCCCGCCTCCGGCTCCACCGAGGAGCACCTGTCCCGCTTCCGCGCCGCCGAGCAGGTCGTGCGCGAGGCCGGACTGAGCCCGCGCGTGCGTCACCTGGCGGCCACCGGCGGGCTCCTGTGGCACCCCGCCGCCCGCCTGGACCTGGTGCGCGCGGGCATCGGCCTGTACGGGCTGTCGCCCGACCCGGGTGTCGCCACCGCGGACGAGCTGGGGCTGCGCCCCGTCATGCGGCTGGAGGCGCCCCTGGCGCAGGTCAAGCGCGTGCCCGCGGGCCGGGCCGTCTCCTACGGCGGCACGTGGACGGCGCCCACCGACCGGTGGCTGGGCCTCGTCCCGCTCGGCTACGCCGACGGCCTGCCGCGCGCCGCCTCCTCGGCCGGCCCCGTCGCCGTCAACGGCGTGCGCACGAGCGTGGTCGGCAGGGTGTGCATGGACCAGGTCGTCATCGACCTGGGGCCCGACGACGGCGGCGGGGCGCCGGCCGCGGCGGGCGACCTCGCCGTGCTGTGGGGCGATCCGACGGCGGCCGGCGCCGACCCCGCCACCCCGACCGCCCAGGACTGGGCGCAGGCGTGCGGCACCATCGGCTACGAGATCGTCACCCGCCTGGGCGCCCGCGTGCCCCGCGTGGCCCGCGGCGGCGGGCTGGACGGCTCCGGGGACGCCGGACCCGTCCGGGGCGCGCCGTCGGCTCCAGTCGCCGCGGTCGAGGGCGGGGCCGAGCACCAGGAGGGGCGATGAGCGGCCGGGCCCCGCACGAACGGGGCCGCGAGGTGGTCATCGAGACCGCTGACGCCGATGCCACCAGGGACCTGGGGGCTCGCCTGGCCGCCCTGCTGAGGGCCGGCGACCTCGTCGTGCTCTCCGGGGCGCTGGGGGCGGGCAAGACCACCCTCGCCCAGGGCGTGGGCGCCGCCATGGGGGTGCGCGGGCGCGTGTCGTCCCCGACCTTCACGATCGCCCGCGTCCACCCGGCGCCGGCGGGTGGCCCGGACCTCATCCACGTGGACGCCTACCGCCTGGGCTCCCTGGAGGAGGTCGACGCCCTCGACCTGGACTCCTCCATGGGCGAGTCCGTGACCCTGGTCGAGTGGGGGCGCGGCAAGGTCGAGGCGCTGTCTGAGAACCGCCTGGAGATCACCGTTGACCGGCCCCGCGGCGGCCTGAGCGGGGACGGCGCCCCCGCGGCCCGCCCCGGCTCCGCCGCCGTCGCCGACCTGGCCGAGGCGGACGACTCCCGGCGCACCGTGACCGTCGCCGCGACCGGCCCCCGGTGGGCCGACGTCGATCTGAGCCGTCTGAAGGCATGAGGGGGCCATTCGTGCGCGCGCTTCCCGGTCTGGGCGCTCTCCTGCTGCTGGCTGCGCTCCTGGCGGGCCCCCAGGCGCTCGCCCAGACCTCCCCGCCGTCCCCCGAGCCGGCTGCGCCGGGCATGACGGCCCCCCAGGTCCAGGAGTGGATCAACCGCCGGGGTCAGGACATGATCCACCAGGAGGTCGCCCGGGACGCCTCCGCGGGCAGCCCCGTCAACGTCGAGACCTGGTCGGACGGCGTGCTCGACGCCACCGACCTGGAGGACCCCACCGATCCGACGAACACCTGGGCCGCCGTCATCTCCACCGCAGAGGGCCCGGTCGGCGTGCTCGTCGTCGAGGCCGACGGCTCCGAACCGTCCGCGATGGTGCAGCGCGACCCCGAGCTCGCGGCCGCCCTGACGGCGCTGCCCGAGCGGGCCATCGTCCTGCGGGAACCGGCTCCTCCCTCCGCCGCCGCGGCGGCGTCGCCCACGCCCTCACCGCGGCCCTCGCCGGGGACGACGACGGACTCCGCGGAGGACCCGGCGGCCACGGCGCAGGATGACGCCGACGGGGGCGGTGCCGACGACGGTGCCGACACCTACGCGGACATCGCGGACCCCGCCGCGAGCGACGCCTGGTACGCCCTGACCGACGACGTCGTCACCGCGCTGGACGAGCAGGCCGCGGCCGGCCTGGCAGGGCCGGTCGGCCTGTCGGCCTACGCCCAGGTCCTCCACGACCGGGCGCACGGCATCGTCGACACAGACAAGACCGATACCCGGAAGGGCTCGCACACGCTGGACCTGGCCATCGTCTACACGGGCGTGGGCGTCCTCGCCATTGGCGCGGTCATCGTCACCACCACCTTCGTGCACGAGCGGCGCGTCATGGCCCCCCTGCGCGAGAGCCCCGACTCGAGGGCCGCCGAGGACGCCGACCGGGCCCCGTGAGAGCCCCGTGAGCCGGCGGACTGGGGCCCGGGTCGCCCGGTCCGCCCGCCTCGGAGTCAATCATTTAGGCTGTGGCCGTGCGCATTGTCTCCATCGACTCCTCCTTCGGCAGCCGGCTCCTCGTCGCGGACGCGGACTTCGGAAGCCGGGTGACCCTGAAGACGCTCAGCTGCGCCGAGCAGCCCGACTCCCGGCGCCACGCGGAGTCCCTGGGGGTCATGCTCGCCGAGGCCCTGAGAGATCCGGGGGTCGCCGACCGCGGGCTCGACGCCGTCGTGGCCGCCACCGGGCCGGCGCCCTTCACCGGGCTGCGCGCCGGCCTGGTGACCGCCCGCGCGCTCGGGCGCGCCCGCGGCATCCCCGTCCACGGCGTGCCCAGCCTGGACGCGGTCGCGCGGGCCGCTTTCGACCGGTTTGCGGACGGGAGCGCCGCCGTCCTCGTGGTCACCGACGCCCGCCGCCGCGAGGTCTATGCCGCCCGCTACCGCGCCCGGGGCGCCGACGACGTCGAACGCATGGACGAGCCGGCAGTGCTGGCCCCCGACGCGGCCGCCGATCTGGACGGCGTCGACGCCGTGGCCGGCTCCGGCGCGGCGCTGTACCCGCAGATCGCGGCGGGGCGCCCCGTTCTTGCGCCCGTCTCCGGCGACGCCCGCGCCCAGTGCCGCATCGCCCTGGCCCGGCTCGCGGCCGCCGGACCGGGAGCGGTGCTCCCCGCCGAGCCGCTGTACCTGCGCCACGCCGACGTGCAGCCGCCCACCGCGCCCAAGCGGGTCCGGTGACGGGTCCGGTGGCTGCGCAGAGCCCGCCGGGCCCGCCGCAGCGGACCGCTCGGGAGCCCGGCCGGGCGGGGGAGGGCGCCCCGCCCGACGGAGCGCGCCTGAGGCCCATGGGGCGGCACGACCTGGGGGCCGTCGCCCGCGCAGAGGCCCTCCTGTTCGGCGCGGAGGCCTGGAGCCCGGCACTGCTGCACGCCGAGCTGGCGGCCGCCTCCGGGCCGGCCGCCGACCGGTGCTACGTCGTCGTCGAGCGGGTCGGTGGGGGTGCGCGCACCGCACCGGGCGGTGCAGACGGTGCCGGCGGCGGGGAGCTCCTGGGCTATGCCGGGCTCTGGTTCGGCGACGGCGACGGCGACGCCGACCTGCTGACCGTGGCGACCCTCCCCGCCGCGCGCAGGCGGGGCGTCGCCACCGCCATGATCGCCCACCTCCTGCGGCGCGCCCGACGGGCGGGCTGCACCGCCGTCCTGCTGGAGGTGCGCGCCTCGAACGCAGGCGCCCAGGCGCTCTACCGCCGCCTGGGCTTCGCCCCCATCGGCAGACGGCGGCGCTACTACCTCGCACCGGTCGAGGACGCGCTCGTCATGCGCGCGGACACCGGTGTGCGACACGGCGCGGGCGCAGACTCCGCGAGCTCTGCGGGCCGCGCCGGCGCCGTGGGGGCCGAGGCGGCGGCCGACTCCGGGGCCGCCGGACGAGCCGACCACGCCGTCGTCGGGCGCCCTCCTCATTTGTCTGACTAGCGCGTCACGAAATAGGTCAGTCCACGGCCCTCCAGCGCTGCGGAACCGTGACCCGGCTTCCTCTCGGCGAGCACGGGAGAACCGGTTCTTTCGGCGCGATCGCGCGCTTCGTCATCAAGGGGTCCGGGAGGCCCGCAGGATGCGGGTCCGTCGCCCGCGGACTTTCGTTAACCTGTCCTCGTGGTCAAAACGTCTGTTCCCTCCAAGAGGACCGCCTACACGACGACGGTCTTCATGAAACGCCTGATGGCCTGGTCGGGCCTGTTCTTCCTCGTCTTCGTCCTCTTCCACGCCTACGGCAACACCCACTACTTCGAGGGCGAGATCGCCTACGACCACTACGCCTACTTCCTGCGCCGGCTGCTCGTGCCGATCCTGCCCCCCTCCGGCGTCCTGTGGATCCTGCGCGCCGCCCTCGTGGCCTGCCTCCTGGTCCACGCCGGCAGCGCCTTCCACCTGTGGGCCCGCAACAAGAGGGCGCGCGGCACCGACAGGTACGCGGTCAAGAAGCCCGGCGCCGAGTACTTCGCCTCGCGCTACGCCATGCGCACCATGCGATGGGGCGGCGTCATCCTGCTGCTGTTCATCATCTGGCACATCCTGCAGTTCACCACCCTGACGATCACCCCCGGCGGCCGCTACGAGCACGGCCGCGCCTATATGAACATGTGGTACGGCTTCCAGCTGTGGTGGGTCTACCTCATCTACCTCGTCGCGCTCGCGGCCCTGTGCCTGCACGTGTGGCACGGCGTGTGGTCGGCCCTCCAGACCCTGGGCGCCACCCGCGGCAACACCGTCCCCTTCGTCCGCCTCATTGCCTTCGTCGTCGCCTTCGGCCTGTTCGTCGCCTTCATGTGCGTGCCCACGGCGATCCTCTTCGGCTGGGTGCCGGAGCCCATGAGCGCCGCCGAGTACACGATCAAGGCCGCCGAGGCCGGCATCGTCCTTTCCCACTGAGAGCGAACGACCATGACTGAACTCATCGAGGGCCTGTACATCGAGGGCGACAAGATCGCCGACACCAAGGCGCCCCACTCCGTCCCCATCGACAAGCGCTGGGAGCAGCGCAAGTTCGAGGCCCAGCTGGTCAACCCCGCCAACCGCCGCAAGCTCGACATTATCGTCGTCGGCTCCGGCCTGGCCGGCGGCGCCGCGGCCGCTTCCCTGGGGGAGCAGGGCTACAACGTCAAGTGCTTCTTCTACCAGGACTCCGCCCGCCGCGCGCACTCCATCGCCGCCCAGGGCGGCATCAACGCCGCCAAGAACTACCGCAACGACGGCGACTCCACCTACCGTCTCTTCTACGACACGGTCAAGGGCGGCGACTACCGCGCCCGCGAGGACAACGTCTACCGCCTGGCCGAGGTGAGCGCCAACATCATTGACCAGTGCGTGGCCCAGGGCGTGCCCTTCGCCCGCGAGTACGGCGGCCTGCTGGACAACCGCTCCTTCGGCGGCGTCCAGGTCTCGCGCACCTTCTACGCCCGCGGCCAGACCGGCCAGCAGCTCCTCATCGGCGCCTACCAGGCCCTGGAGCGCCAGGTGCACGCCGGCACCGTCAAGGAGTACCGCCGCCACGAGATGGTCGAGCTCATCGTCATCGACGGCCGGGCCCGCGGCATCGTCACCCGCGACATGGTCACCGGCGAGATCGAGACCTTCACCGCCGACGCCGTCGTGCTGGCCACCGGCGGCTACGGCAACGTCTTCTTCCTGTCCACCAATGCCATGGGCTGCAACGCCACAGCCATCTGGCGCGCGCACCGCAAGGGCGCCTACTTCGCCAACCCCTGCTACACGCAGATCCACCCCACCTGCATCCCGCAGTCCGGCGACTTCCAGTCCAAGCTCACCCTCATGAGCGAGTCGCTGCGCAACGACGGCCGCATCTGGGTGCCCAAGCGGGCCGAGGACTGCGACAAGGACCCGCGCGAGATCCCCGAGGAGGACCGCGACTACTACCTGGAGCGGATCTACCCCGCCTTCGGCAACCTGGTCCCGCGCGACATCGCCTCGCGCCAGGCGAAGAACATGTGCGACGAGGGCCGCGGCGTGGGTCCGGCCATCAAGGAGCGCGACGCGAGCGGTAACGAGCGCATGATGCGCCGCGGCGTCTATCTCGACTTCTCCGAGGCCATCGGGCGCCTGGGCCGGGACGCCGTCTCGGCCCGCTACGGGAACCTGTTCGAGATGTACCAGCGCATCACCGGCGACGACCCCTACGAGGTCCCCATGCGCATCTACCCGGCGGTCCACTACACGATGGGCGGGCTGTGGGTCGACTACGACCTGGAGTCCAACATCCCCGGGCTGTACGTGGGCGGCGAGGCCAACTTCTCCGACCACGGGGCGAACCGCCTGGGCGCCTCCGCCCTCATGCAGGGCCTGGCCGACGGCTACTTCGTCCTGCCGGACACCATGAACGACTACCTGGCGGACATGCTGCGCCTGGGCAAGGTGGACCCGAACGCCCCGGAGATCGCCGAGGCCAGGCGGAGCGTCGAGGAGCGCATCGCCCGGCTTATGGCCCTGCGCGGCACCCGCAGCGTGGACGACTTCCACATGGCGCTGGGGCGCATTATGTGGGAGTACTGCGGCATGGAGCGCCGGGACGCAGGCCTGCGCGAGGCCATCGGGCAGATCCGGGCCCTGAAGGAGGAGTTCTGGCGCGACGCCCGCATCACGGGCAGGGCCGACGAGCTCAACCAGGCCCTGGAGAAGGCGGGCCGCCTGCTCGACTTCTTCGAGCTGGCCGAGCTCATGTGCATCGACGCCCTGCACCGCCGCGAGTCCTGCGGCGGCCACTTCCGGGCTGAGTCCCAGACTCCTGAGGGCGAGGCACTGCGCCACGACGACGAGTTCCTCTACGTCGGGGCGTGGGAGTGGGGCGGCGAGGGCCGGCCGCCGATCCTCCACAAGGAGGACCTCATCTACAAGGACATCGAGCTCAAGCAGCGGAGTTACAAGTGAACATCAAGCTTAAGATCTGGCGGCAGCAGAACCAGAGCTCCGAGGGGCACTTCGAGGAGTACCCGATGTCCGGCATCGAGGAGCACATGAGCTTCCTGGAGGTCCTGGACCTGCTCAACGAGCAGCTCTTCGCCGAGGGCAGGGAGCCGGTCGCCTTCGACTCGGACTGCCGCGAGGGCATCTGCGGCCAGTGCGGCGTGGTTATCAACGGCCAGGCCCACGGCCCGATCCGCTCGACGACCTGCCAGCTGCACATGCGCCACCTGGCCGAGGACCCCTCCTTCAAGGACGGCGACACCATCACCATCGAGCCCTGGCGCTCGGCGGGCTTCCCGATCCTCAAGGACCTCATCGTCGACCGCTCCGCCCTGGACCGCATCGTCCAGGCCGGCGGCTACATCTCGGTCAACACCGGGGCGGCCCCCGAGGCCCACTCGGTGCCCGTGCGCAAGGAGAAGGCCGACGCCGCCTTCGAGGCCGCCGCCTGCATCGGCTGCGGCGCCTGCGTGGCGGCCTGCCCGAACGCCTCGGCCATGCTGTTCACCGGCGCGAAGATCTCGCACCTGGGCCTGCTGCCGCAGGGCCAGCCAGAGCGCCTCGCCCGCGTGGTCAGCATGCTGGGACAGCACGACGCCGAGGGCTTCGGCGGCTGCACGAACATCGGCGAGTGCGCCGCGGTGTGCCCCAAGTCGGTGCCGCTGGAGGTCATCACCCGGCTCAACCGCGACCTGGGCCACGCCCTGTGGAAGGGGCAGAAGACGCACGCCTGAGCGATTCTCCCCGGCTCGCGCCACCGGCGCGGGGGGTCTGCCGCCGGGAGGGGCGGCCCCGCGCCAGCGAGCTCCGGGCGGCCGTGACCGGGGACGCGGGCTGCGATACAATCACGCGCCGGAGGTCTGATGAGTACGCGTGGCGCTGATGGCGGGTCCGCCCGCCCGTTCCGGCGCGGGCCCCGGCACAGAGCCCGACACAAGAGGCGAGCGGCGCGGAGCAGATGGCGCCGGCCGGTGCTTCTGGCGTCCGGGCTGGTGATCATTGCGCTGGCGGCCGTGGGGGCGTGGGTCGCGCAGGTCCACGCCCAGCGCGACACGGTGCTGGGCGGCGTCACCGTGGCCGGGCACGAGGTCGGGGGGATGAGCCGAGACCAGGTCGTCGACCTTCTGAGCGACAAGGCACTCGCCGTGACGCTCACCGTTGTCAGCGAGGGCCATACGACCAGCGTCTCCCTGGCTGAGGCCGGAGGGGTCATCGACGCGGCCGCGACCGCCGACGCCGCCATGGCGGGCTCGGGGACCTGGAGGGGCAGTGCCCTGTCGCTGGTGAGAGGCCGCTCGGTCCCGGTGCGAACCGCCGTCGACCGGGACGCCGTCGAGGAGCTGGGGCGCCGCATCGACTCCCAGACCGGCGGCGCCCCGGTCGACGCCTCCATGCGCCTGACGGAGGACGGCTCCGCCTTCGAGGCGGTCGCCGGTGCTCCGGGGCGCGGAGTGGATCGCGGCGCGCTCACCGGCGCCCTGGAGGCGGCCGCCACCAGCCTGAGCGACCAGGCGATCGACCTGCCCGCCGAGGACATGGACCCCGCGGTGTCCCTGGCGGACGCCGAGGCCGCCGCCGAGGCCGCGAACAGGCTCATCGCTCCGCAGGTCGCCCTGAGCGCCGACAAGACGACGGCGAGCGCCGAGGTCTCCGTGCGCGCCTCCTGGGTGAAGTCCTCCGCGGCGGCCGGGCGGCTGGAGCCGGGCCTGTCGCGGGAGAGGGTCGCGGAGTGGGTCGACGGGGTCGCCGCCTCGGCCGAGCGGGCGCCGATCAACGGCATTGACAATGTCGACGACGCCGGCACCGTTCTGGAGCCGGCCCGCCCTCCCAAGCCCGGAAGGATCGTCACCGACCGTGATGCCGCGACCAGCGCCATTGTGGAGGCGCTGGAGGCGGGGACGGCCTACTCCGGCTCGCTGACGGTCGAGGAGGACCCCGCGAGCACGGAGCAGCGGGTGGTGCCGGCCGGCCCCGAGCGCTTCGCCTACCAGGCGGCCCCAGGCGAGAAGTGGGTCGATGTGAACCTGACCGACTCCACCCTGACGGCCTATGAGGGGACCACGCAGGTCCACGGGCCGATCCTCATCAACCACGGCGGCGTCGGGCACGAGACCATCACCGGCACGTACCGCGTCTACCTCAAGCGCGAGAAGCAGGACATGGGCTGCACCCCTGAGTGGCCCTACTGCGAGAAGGACGTCCCCTGGATCGCATACTGGCACAAGGACTACGCCCTGCACGGCGCGCCGTGGGCCGGCGAGTTCGGCATCGGCACCGACGAGTCCTCGCACGGCTGCGTCAACATCCCCGTGGAGGACGCGCACTGGATCTACGACTGGATCGACGTCGGGACCACGGTGGTCACCCACTACTGAGCACTCGCCGGCTGCCGCGGGCGCTGCTCGGCTCCTCCAGGCCCGGGATGGAGGCCTCAACGCCGCGGATAATGATCTCGATCTTCCGGTCCAGCCCGCCCCGTTCGATCCAGCTCTCATTGGGGGGCAGCACTGCGGGTATGGTGCGGGAGCGGCCGGAGGCGGCGGCGAAACGGCTCGCCTCCTCCAGTCCCGTCGGGCGGGTCTTCCGATCCTCCAGGGTCTTGGGGGCCTTGCCGTCCGCCCCGTCCGCCGCCCCGGGTGGAGACGGGAATACGGTCTGGTCGGCGGGGGAGCGCATGACCTCGATCTGCGCGTGCATGGTGATGACGGTGTCGCCCACGAAGTCGAGGACGATGCCGGCGTCCTCGGGGTCCAGGCCGCGGTCGACCAGGGTCTGGTGGGCCTCGGCGAAGGGGCCGGCGAAGAGCTGGTGGGCCCAGGGCACGCCTATGAGGACGCCGGCCAGTCCCGGGTGCTGTTCGAGCAGCTCCCACATGCTTTCGGCGCTGGCGCGTACCTCGTCCTGCCAGGTGGTGCCCTGGTGGGCGAAGTCGGCCCGAGCCGCGATCTGCTCCAGGCAGGCCGCCAGAAGGTCCTCGCGCGAGGCGATCGTGCGGTACAGCCCGGAGACCGCCACCCCCAGGCGGCCGGCCACCGCGGTCAGGGTGAAGTCGGCCACCCCGAGGGCGAGGGCAGCCTCGACCACGTCCGCGCGTGAGAATCCGGGCTTCGGTCCGGTGGGCTTCCCCAGTCGTGTCATGGGGTCACCGTAGTGGGTGGTGACGGCGGTTGCCCGCAGGACGGCGCTGGGAGTAAGGTCGCCCTTCGTCAGGTCTGAAAGTACTTCAGTATTAGGTTGACCATTGGATCGAGGCACTCGATGAGCAAGCAAGCGGCGCCGGAGGCCGACACCAGGGACGCCCGCGAGAGGCGCTCCCGCGAGGGGCAGGCCGCCATCAGGCGCCTCGGCGCCCCCGTGCGCGCCCGGCTGCGGGCGGGGCAGGTTCTCGTCCTGGTCTCGGCGGTCCTGGCCGTGGCGCCCTATGTCGCGCTGGTCCGGCTCGGCGGTGTCCTCCTGGACGCCTACAACGCCGGCGCCGCCCCGGACGGGCAGCGGGTGCGCGGTGTCGTCATCATGCTCGTGAGCGCCTACTCCACGCGCCTGTTCCTGTACTTCGTGGCGCTGCTCATCACCCATGTGGCCGACCTCGCCCTGCGGGACCGGCTGCGCCGCGACATCGTTGCGCGCATCTCCCGCGCCCCGCTGTCCTGGTTCACCGAGTCCACCTCCGGTCGCATCCGCAAGGCCGTCCAGGACGACACCACCACCGTCCACACTGTCATCGCCCACGGGCCCGTCGAGCAGCTCAACGCCGTCGTCACCCCGCTGGCACTGCTCGCCTGCGCCTTCTGGATCGACTGGCGCCTGGCCCTGCTGACGCTGGTGCCCGTGGTGCTGTACGTGCTGACCTACTCCGTGTCCATGCGCGGCATGAAGGAGAAGACCGTCGAGATGGACCGCAAGCTGGCCGCCGTGTCCTCCACCATGGTCGAGTTCGTCTCCGGGATCGGCGTGGTCAAGGCCTTCGGGCGCGTCGGGCGCGCCCACGCCGCCTACCTGAACGCCTCCGACGAGTTCTCCGCCTTCTACCGAGCCTGGGCCATGCCCCTGGTGACCATCACCTGCCTGTCCTTCTCATGGGTCTCGATCCCCGTCCTGCTCCTGGTCAACCTCGGCGGCGGGGCGCTGCTGATGGGCGTGGGGGTCGTCACCCTGCCCCAGGTCCTGGCCACGACCCTCATCGCCCTGGTCCTGCCCGGGGCGCTCATCACCATCGCGTCGATCTCCTGGTCCTACCAGCTGGCCGGCGCGGCCGCGCTGCGCCTGTGTGAGGTCCTCGACACCCCCGTCCTGTCCGCCACCGACCAGCCCCGGCGCCCCGAGGGGGCGCGCGTGGCGATCGACTGCGTCTCCTTCTCCTACGGGGACACCCTCGCCGTCGACGACGTCTCCCTAGCCCTGGAGCCCGGCACCGTCACGGCGCTCCTGGGCCCCTCCGGCTCGGGCAAGTCGACGCTGGCCACCCTCATCGCCCGCTTCGCCGACCCCGACTCCGGCACCGTGCGCATCGGCGGGGTGGACCTGCGCGACATGGACGAGGAGACCCTCTACTCCACCGTCTCCTTCGTCCTCCAGGACGCCCAGCTCCTCGGCGCCACGGTCCGGGAGAACATCGCGCTCGGACGGCCCGACGCCGACCTGGACCAGGTGCGCGCCGCCGCCCGGGTCGCCCGCATTGACGAGGAGATCATGGCCCTGCCCGCTGGCTACGACACCGTCCTGGGCCGGGACACGGCCCTGTCCGGCGGCCAGGAGCAGCGCATCGCCATCGCCCGCGCCATCCTGCTGGACACCCCCGTCCTTCTCCTCGACGAGGCCACCGCCATGGCCGACCCCGAGTCCGAGGCCGAGATCCAGGAGGCGCTGAGCGCCCTGGTGCGGGACCGCACGGTCCTGGTCATCGCCCACCGCCCGGCCGCGGTGCGCGGCGCCCACCGCATCGTCGTCATGGAGGCCGGGCGCGTGGTCGCCGTCGGCGCCCACTCCGACCTGCTGGAGGAGCCCCACTACCGCGCCCTGCTGCGCCAGTCCGGCGAGCTGGCCGAGGAGGCCCCGGGCTCCGCCGCGAGCGGTGGCGCGCCCGGTGCCGCCGAGGCGCGCGGCGCCGCGGACTCCGCTGGGGCCGCCGAGACCGCTGAGACAGCTGAGGCTGCCGGCGGCCCGGGCTCCGCGCAGAACGACACCGGCGAGCCCCCGGCACCCGGGCCCCAGGCCCCCCGCGAGGCCCCGCGCTCCCTGCTGGCCCGCTTCCACCGGCTCATGGCCGAGGCCTCGTGGCGGCAGACGAGGGCCTGCATCATCCTGGCGGTCGTCAACGGCGCAGTGTCGGGCCTCGCCCTGCTGGCGCTGCTGCCCGCCTGCGTCGCCCTGGCCACCGGCGGGCCCTGCTGGGGTCTGTCCTTCCGCGGCTGGCTCGTGGCCCTGGCCGTCTGCGTCATCGGTGCCGGCGTCACGGAGTTCCAGGGGCAGCGCCGGGGCATGTCCGGGGCGCTCGGCTTCATGCACGACGTCCACCACGCGATCGGCGACCGGATCGCGCGCCTGCCCCTGCGCTGGTTCACCTCCGAGACCGCCGGCACCCTGTCGCGGGCCGTCAGCCAGGAGATGGTGGCCCTGGGCGAGTCCGCCGCCCACTTCATGTACACGCTCGCCTCCACGATCGCGGCCTGCGTGGTCATCGGCGTCGGCTCATGGGCGTGGGACTGGCGCCTGGGCCTCCTGCTCACGCTCGCCGCCCCGCTGTTCGCCGGGCTCATCCGCGGCTCGCGCCGCCTACTGAACCACGGCAAGTCGATCTCCGAGCCCGCCGAGCGCGAGCTCGCCGTCCGCGTGGTCGAGGTCGCCCGCTGCCAGGGCGCCCTGCGCGCCTGCCGAGCCACCGCGAGCTACTCGCGCCTGAGAGCCGCCTTCGACGACGGGGCCCGCGCCTCCAGGCGCGCCCTGTGGTGGGAGACCGGGGGCAATATCGTCAACGGCGCGCTCACCCAGGCCGTTGTCATCGCCATGATCGTCCTGACGGCCGCGCTCGCCGTCGGCGGCTCCATGGGGCCGCTCCCCGCGGTCGCCACCATCGGCATGTGCCTGCGCTTCACCACCATGCTCGACAACGTCGGCGCCTCCGTCATGGCCATGGAGGAGCGCCGGCAGATGATGAACCATCTCGACGCCGTCATGGACGCCGAGCTCATGGCCGAGCCGGAGGCCCGCTCCGAGCCGGCCGAGCCCGGGGCCGTCGAGCTCGATGACGTCGTCTTCGGCTACCGGACGGGCGAGAGAGTGCTCGACGGCGTGTCGCTGAGCGTGCCCGCGCACAGCATGTGCGCGATCGTGGGCCCCTCCGGCAGCGGCAAGACGACGATCGCCCGGCTGGTCGCCCGCTTCTGGGACGCCGGCTCCGGGGCCGTGCGCGTGGGCGGCACCGACGTGCGCGACATGCCGACCGCCCAGCTCATGGAGCAGCTGTCCATGGTCTTCCAGGACGTCTACCTCTTCGACGACACCCTGGCCGCCAATATCCGCGTCGGGGACCCGAGGGCCACCGACGAGCAGGTGCGCTGGGCCGCTGACCTCGCCGGCGTCACCGAGATCATCGACCGCCTGCCGCACGGGTGGGACACCCGCGTGGGGGAGGGCGGGCGCGCCCTGTCCGGCGGGGAGCGCCAGCGCGTCTCCATCGCCCGGGCCCTGCTCAAGCGCGCGCCGATCGTCCTGCTCGACGAGGCCACCAGCGCCCTGGACGCGGAGAACGAGGCCAATATCGTGGCCGCCATGGAGGAGCTGCGGCGCACCTCGACGCTCATCGTCATCGCCCACAAGCTGGAGACGATCGCCGCGGCGGACCAGGTGGTCGTCCTCGACGGCGGCGGTCATGTCGTCCAGCGCGGCCGGCACGAGGAGCTCGTGGGCGCGCCGGGCCCCTACCGGGACTTCTGGGAGCAGCGGACCCGCGCCCGCGGCTGGGTCCTCGTGTGAGACGGCCTGGGGAGCGCGTGCATGCAGGGGCCGGTCTGCGCGAGCGGGTTTGTGCGAGAGAGCTGTTCCTCACCTCCAGCGCATGAGCCCGGAAGTGGCCCAGAAGAAGACGAGACCGACCGCCGCCGTCACGGCCCAGCCGGTCAGCGCCTCATCGGGGCTGTTGACGCCGGTTAGCGGCCACCGCAGGCCCTCCAACAGGTAGGTCATCGGAGTAAAGCCGCTCAGCGCCTGCACCCACTGCGGGAGCACCTCGACGGGGACCACTGCCCCTGAGGCGATACTCATGGTCGTGGTGACTCCCACCATGACCGGGAAACCGGCCGGAGCAGTCGGCGCGACTGCTCCGACTAGAACTCCTAAGGAGTAGAAGACAAGGGTTCCCAGGAAGACGGGTACCATGACGAGCGGCGCCCACGGGGTCAGGCTCATCCCCACAACGGGAACGACCCCCACCATCATGATGATGACCGACAGAATGACGGAGAAGAGGAGCGCAACCGTCAGCGCGGAGGCGCGGATGGCCGGCACGCTCATCGGGGCGCACCGCAGGATCCGGATCGCATCCTTCTCCCGCCACCCCGCCATGTTCGTCATCCCGGCGAACATGCCGATGAGGGCGACACCGAAGCCCATCACGTTGGGGCCGATGGAGTTAACGATCCCGTGTCCATCGGCTCCCGGACAGCATCTCGCCGCGTTCGCCAGCACGACGAGAAGGGTCGGAAGGAAGATGAAGAAGAAGAGCAGTGTGGCGGGATCGCGCAAGGAGGCGCGCGCCAGAGACGCGGTCAGCGCCTTGAAGGAGCTCATCGTGTTCCTTTCCAGCGAGTTCGATGTGGTCGAGGACGGGGCCGTGGACGCGGGGGCCTGATCGAGGCTCGGCACCCGAGCGCCGGGGTGCGGCGTGGTTCGATCGATCCCGCGGACCGCTGCCCGGGGCGGCTCGGCGAGCCGCGGCTCGCTGCTGATACGGCAAGCATCTGTTCGAGCACCGCGTTGGCGGATCCTGCCTTTTGCTGGTCACTGCTCCTGTTTTGGTAGGAGAGGACGGTGATTGTGCGCTTCGCCCGTCCCCCAGCCCCGGTGAGCCCATGGACCTGTAGTGATCTTGGGCATAGGCTTGCCTCATGCCAGTGGTGATCCCTGTGTCTTGTGCTGCGCGGACCCGACGCGACTGGTGGCGCGTCCTCCTCTGCGCGCCAGACGCCTCGGCGGTCCAGCGGGTGCTCCGCTGGGCGATGGCGGGTCTGATCTTGGCCGCTGCCTGCGCTGACCTGGCCGTTAACGGCGCAGACCTTCCCACCGCGGCCTCCGCGGTGTCGTGTGTGTCTGTGCTGCTCGTCGACCGCTTCCCCTGGACGGTCACCGGGTTGCTCTCGCTGGGGGTTCTGCAGTTCTTGGCCGCCGGCTATATTACTGCGACTTTGCTTACCGCTCTCCTCGTTTTTCCGCTCCTCGTCGTCGAGGGGCGCAGCCAGCAGTCGGTGCTGCTCGCAATGTGCTTCCCCGCCGGAGAGCTCATTGCGGTCATGCGCGGTCACGTCGTCGAGGACGCCCAGGCCTTCAGTTTTATTCTGCTCGGAGCGGGCTTGAGCTCGGGTCTGGCGCTGCGGCGGTCCCGTGAGCGGGTGAGGCGCGCTGAGGCGGCTGGTGCTGAGGCTCTGCGCGCTCAGCGCGCTCTTATCGCTCGTGAGCTTCACGACACCCTTGCCCGTACCAATACCCAGATCGTTCTGTGGGCTCGGCAGGCTCGGGCCCTCGGGCCGCCCGACGAGCGGGTCGCGCAGGCTCTTGATGAGATCATTGCGGCGGGGTGCTCGTCCGTGCGGGATCTGCGTGCGATGCTGCGTGTGCTGCGTCAGGAGGGTCGTGAGGTGGCGGATCTTGTGCCGTTGTCCTCCTTGAGTGCGGCTGAGGCTTTTGCTGGTGCTCGTCGTGCGCTGGAGGGGGCCGGGCTGAGGGCCTCGGTGACGTGCGATGGTGATCTTGAGGATCTGCCGTCGGTGGTCGCCACGACTCTTGTTCGTTGTCTGGAGGAGTCGGTGGCCAATATGGTCAAGTACGCCGCCGCCGATGCGCGGTGCACTATTCGTATTGAGGTCGCTGACGGCGAGGTCGGTCTGCTTGTGGTCAATCCGGTTGCTGATGGGCGTCGGCCCGACGATGCCGTCGTGTCCTCCGGTTACGGTCTGCTGGGCATGCAGGAGCGGGCCTCTTTGCTGGGCGGGCGTCTGACGCATACTGATACGGGCCACCAGTGGGTCCTCGCCCTGACCCTGCCCCTCAACCCCGGAGACACACCATGACCGC
>NZ_JONS01000001.1 GCF_000711965.1 Actinomyces israelii DSM 43320 | reverse complement strand
GCCGTGGGGGTCGGTGATGGTGGTCCTGTGGGCGTCCCAGGTGATCAGGGCCTCCTGGCCCGCTCGGGATCTGGAGACGAGGTAGGCGGTCCCGGCGAGGCTGATGGTGCCGTTGCGTCCTGTGGTGGTGCGCCTGGTGGCGGTGGGGGCGGATCTGCGTCCCGCGTGGGCGCGGGGCCTTGGGTGGTCTGGCCGGTTGGGCGGGCGGGTCGTCGTGCGGCGGTCTGGGGGCCTGGGCCGCCTCGGTGGCGTCCCGTGCCTGGGCGGGGGTAGTGCGCCCGGGCAGGCTCTGGTGGGGACGCTCGGTGTCGTGTGGATGCGGTCGAGGGCGCCTGGCCTGTGCCCGGGGGCCCGGCGACGGTGGCGGGGCGGGGGCTGCTTGCCCGTGCCGGCGCAGCAGGGCGGGGGTGGAAGCGCTCGTTCCTGCGCCGTGGGTGGTGGGCTTGTAGGGCCTGCCGGTGATGGGCTCCACGCCCAGCGCTCTGACGTGATCCACCCCCCGGCCCTGCCGGCCCCTGCGGGTGGGCCTCAACGAGGCCCCGTTATCTCGGTCAGGGGGCTGCCGGGGGCACGCCGTAGGCGCGCACGCCCCCTTGCCGCAGGACCCTGACAGCCGCGTGGCTGGTGGCGGCCCGGGCGACCAGCCAGGCCACCGCCAGGCGGGAGTGATCGCCGAAGAAGGCTGGAGGACCACGCGCTTGCGGCCTCTGTCCAGGACGATTCTCGGTGGAGCCGGCTGCCAGCAGGCGTTCGAGAGCGGGGTAGACGAACCGCCGCCCCTGGCCGCCCCGGGGGGCCTCCTTGCTGGGCTCGGCGCGGACCCGCGTCCCTGGCCCGCAAGGACCCGGGCCAGGGACGCCACTGAAGGCGCCACCCCAGGCCCATGGAGACCATCTTGTCGCACCACGCTGACCGGCCCGTGGCCCCGGGCCCGAGAGCCCCTCCGGGGACGCGCGTACTGCCACCGCCTGGTCCGCGGTCGCCCCACCCAGACGAGTCGGACTGGTCCTGGGGCGGCGGGACCCGGCCCGGCACAGCCGCCTGCCCCTCGGCGCGGGCACGGGCCCTTGAGGGCACAGCAGCGTCCTTGCGCGAGATCCCCTGCTCGGCGCCCAACGTGGCCGGCGCCCCACGCGGAGCGTCATCGGGCCACCGGGCGATGGCAGGGCGAACACCGGGGACGAGCAGGCTCATTCCCACTCACCCGCCAAGCACAACCGAAGTGTCACCACCACCCGAACCGTCACCGATGCCCTGACACACCAACCGTCACCGATCTCCTGAGACATCACAGGTCAGAAGGACGGGAGAAAGGTACGTTCACGCTGCAAAGGTACGTTCACGTCGTCAACCGCCGTCGGCGTCTGGGGTGCGTCCCGTGCCGCCCGCCGGGACCTCCCCGGCGCTGGTCCCTCGGAGTCCGCCGGAGTCCCGAAGGGCCCCGAACGGGTCGCCCTCAGCCGGGAGCAATCACCCCACGCGCTTTCAGGACGATCGGCGGTCTCGGGCGCGGTGCGGATCGTCGTGATTCCACAGTTCTGCGATACGGGCGGCGCGAAGCGCGGTGCTGAAAGTGCGTGGGATGCTCACTTTCCCGAGAGCGCGGCTCCCGGCGGGCGTCCCGAACCGATCTCGGGCCGGAACCGGACCGACCTCGGCGACAGGGGCTGGCGGGAAGATGCGGGAGGAGACGGGGACGGCCAGGCGCCACCGCACCCCACCCGCACCCGGGCCCCGGAGCCGTTCCTCTAGGATGGGCCCATGGCGGACAAGAGCAGCGAGGGCACCCAGGACGCACCCAGGGACGACTTCGTCCACCTTCACGTCCACACCGACTACTCCATGCTCGACGGCGCGGGCAAGATCAAGGACTACGTCGCCGAGGCCAAGCGGCTGGGCCAGCCGGCCCTGGCGATCACCGACCACGGCTACATGTTCGGCGCCTACGAGTTCTACGCGGCCGCCACGGCCGCCGGCATCAAGCCGATCATCGGCGTGGAGGCCTACATGACCCCGGGCACCTCCCGCTTCGACAAGACCAGAGTCTTCTGGGGGGAGGAGTCCCAGCGCGGCGACGACGTGTCCGCCCGCGGCTCCTACACCCACATGACGCTGCTCTCGCGCACCAACGAGGGCCTGCACAACCTCATGCGCATGGACTCCTACGCCTCCCTGGAGGGCCAGTGGGGCAAGGCCCCGCGCATCGACCGCGAGCTGCTCTCCCGCTACTCGGCGGGCCTGATCGGCTCCACCGGCTGCCCCTCCTCCGAGGTCCAGACGCGCCTGCGCCTGGGCCAGTGGGACGAGGCGCTGCGCGCCGCCGGGGAGCTGCAGGACATCTTCGGCAAGGAGTTCTTCTACGTCGAGCTCATGGACCACGGCCTGGAGATCGAGCGGCGGGTCACCAAGGACCTGCTGCGCCTGGCCGAGACGCTCGGCGCCCCGCTGCTGGCGACCAACGACTCCCACTACGTGCGCCCCGAGGACCGCACCATCCAGGACGCCATGCTGTGCATCAACTCCGGCTCGGTGCTCACCGACCCCGACCGCTTCAAGTTCGACGGGGACACCTACTACCTGCGGCCCGGGCGGGAGATGCGCGAGCTCTTCGCTGAGATGCCGGGCGCCTGCGACAACACCCTCCTGGTGGCCGAGCAGTGCGACGTCCACTTCGCCACCGTCGACGAGGGCGCCTCCTTCATGCCGGTCTTCCCCGTCCCCGAGGGCGAGACCATGGAGTCCTGGTTCATCGCCGAGTGCTGGCGGGGCATGGAGCGCCGCTTCGGCGGCGACATCCCCGAGGACTGCCGCAAGCAGGCCGAGTACGAGATCGGCGTCATCGTGCAGATGGGCTTCCCCGGCTACTTCCTGGTGGTCGCCGACTACATCAACTGGGCCAAGGCCCAGGGCATCCGGGTGGGGCCCGGGCGCGGGTCGGGCGCCGGGTCCATGGTCGCCTACGCCATGGGCATCACCGAGCTCAACCCCCTGCGCCACGGGCTCATCTTCGAGCGCTTCCTCAACCCCGAGCGCATCTCCATGCCCGACATCGACGTCGACTTCGACGAGCGCCGGCGCGACGAGGTCATCGAGTACGTCAAGCGCAAGTACGGCTCGGACAAGGTCAGCCAGGTCGTCACCTACGGCGTCATCAAGGCCAAGCAGTCCCTGAAGGACTCCAGCCGCGTCATGGGCTACCCCTACGCGGTGGGCGACCGGCTCACCAAGGCCATGCCACCGACCATTATGGGCAAGGACATCTCCATCAAGGGCATGTTCAACCCCGCCGACGAGCGCTACGGGGAGGCCCAGCAGTTCCGCGAGCTGCACGCCGAGGACCCCGACGCCCAGAAGATCGTCGAGCTCGCCGGCGGCCTGGAGGGCATGACCCGCCAGTGGGGCGTGCACGCCTGCGCCGTCATCATGTCCTCGGCGACCCTGACCGACATCATCCCCATGATGCAGCGCCTCCAGGACGGCGCCTACATCACCCAGTTCGACTACCCCACCTGCGAGCACCTGGGCCTGCTCAAGATGGACTTCCTGGGGCTGCGCAACCTGACCGTCATCTCCGACGCCCTGGAGGGCATCGTCGCCAACGGCAAGGAGCCGCTGGACATCGACCACGTCGAGCTGGACGACCGGGCCACCTACGAGCTGCTCTCGCGCGGGGAGACCCTGGGCGTCTTCCAGCTCGACGGCGGCGGCATGCGCACCCTGCTGCGGCTGATGAAGCCGGACAACTTCGAGGACATCTCCGCCGTCGGCGCCCTGTACCGCCCCGGCCCCATGGGCGCGGAGTCCCACACCAACTACGCCCTGCGCAAGAACGGCCTGCAGGAGATCACGCCCATCCACCCCGAGCTCAAGGAGGCCCTGGAGCCGATCCTGGGAACCACCCACGGCCTGATCGTCTACCAGGAGCAGGTCATGAAGATCGCCACCGACCTGGCGGGCTTCTCCATGGGCAAGGCCGATGCGCTGCGCAAGGCCATGGGCAAGAAGAAGATGGACATCCTGGCCAAGATGTTCGTCGAGTTCGAGGCCGGCATGGTGGAGGGCGGCTTCTCCAAGGAGAGCGTCAAGACCCTGTGGGACGTCGTGGTCCCCTTCGCCAAGTACGCGTTCAACAAGGCGCACTCGGCGGCCTACGGGGTCGTGTCCTACTGGACCGCCTACCTCAAGACCCACTACCCGACCGAGTACATGGCGGCGCTGCTGACCTCCCAGAAGGACAACAAGGACAAGCTGGCCGTCTACCTGGGGGAGTGCCGCCACATGGGCATCACCGTCCTGCCCCCCGACGTCAACGCCTCGCGCGCCCAGTTCTCCGCCGACGGCGAGAGCATCCGCTTCGGCCTGGCGGCCGTGCGCAACGTGGGCCTCAACGTCGTCGACGCGATCGTGGCGGCGCGCGAGGACAAGGGCGAGTTCACCAGCTTCGAGGACTTCCTCGACAAGGTCCCGGCGGTGGTGTGCAACAAGCGCACCATCGACTCCCTGATCAAGGCCGGCGCCTTCGACACCCTGGGCAGGACCCGGCGCGCCCTGCAGGCCTGCCACGAGGACTTCGTCGACGAGATCATCGGCGTCAAGCGCAACGAGGCCGCCGGCCAGTTCGACCTGTTCGCCTCCCTCATGGGCGGCGACGCCATGGAGGGGGCCGGAGGCGCGCCGTCGCCCTTCGGCTCGGGCCCCGTCTTCTCCTCCGAGGTGCCCGACCTGCCCGAGTGGGACAAGAAGGACAAGCTCGCCTACGAGCGCGACATGCTCGGCCTCTACGTCTCCGACCACCCGCTGCTGGGCCTGGAGGGCGTGCTGGGCAAGCTCGCCGACACCGAGATCGCCGACCTGGTCGAGGACGAGGAGCGCCCCGACGGCGCCATGGTGACGATCGCCGGGCTCATCACGGGCCTGACCCGCAAGACCACCAAGCAGGGCAACCTGTGGGCCATCGCCCAGATCGAGGACCTGGGCGGCAGCATCGAGGCGCTGTTCTTCCCCAGCACCTACCAGACCGTCTCCACCATGCTGGCCCCGGACACGGTGGTCACCGTGCGCGGGCGCCTCAACCGGCGCGACGGGCAGGTGGCCCTGTACGCCCAGGAGATGACCCTCCCGGACGTCTCCAGCGCCGCCCACGAGGCGGTCACCATCACCCTGCCGACCAACCGGTGCACCGCCCCGCTGGTGGAGAGGTTCAAGGCGGTCCTCGAGAACCACCCGGGCATGTCCACGGTGCGGCTCAACCTCACCAGCCCCGGCCGGGAGGTGCGCACCCAGCTGGACTCCTCGCTGCGGGTCGAGGCCAGCGCCGCCTTCTACTCCGACATCAAGGCGCTGCTCGGGCCGGGCTGCCTGAGGCGCTGAGGAGCCGCGGGGCGCTTTCGGCTCTACGCGTAACCCGGCGCCGGGCGGGGACGCCCGCCGCCTCGCGGCCGGCTGAGCAGGCGGCCCCTGCCGCCCGGCTCAGACCACTCAGACCACCTCGACGACGGCGCCCGCGGCACCGGTCGGCAGGTCCACCACGACGACGTCGCCGTCGGCGAGCGCGTGCCCGCGACGGGTGTCGGTCTCGCCGTTGACGGTGACATCGCCGCACTGGACCGCCATGCGGGCCTCGGCGCCGTCCTCGACGAGGCCGGCGAGCTTGAGGAACTGGCCGAGCCTGATCCGTCCGCGCACGGGCACGCACGGGTAGCGGCTCGAAGGCGTGTGAGGAGGCGTCCGGGGCTGCACGCCCCCATTCTTCCAGGCCCGCCGTCGGGCCGCCCCGTGTGAGGAGGAGCGCGTCGCGCAGCGGCGCGCTTATCGCACTGTGAGGCACATGTGCTCGCGCTCGGGCAGGGATAACGGTACGGTAAACGCGATTCCGTGCAGTCTGCAGGAGGAGAATCAGCGTGCGTCGCAGCGCAGCCACCATCATTGCCGTGCTCGCCCTCATCATGCTTCCACTGACACTTCCACTGACGGCGTCCAGCGCCGCAGCCGCTCCCGCTGCTGGTGTCGTCCATGTCTCGGCATCGGCCGGTCAGGGCGGCGACGGCTCGGCGGACAAGCCCTACACCACCATCACCGAGGCGATTGCCGCCGCCCCGTCCGGAGCCACGATCGAGGTCGGGGACGGCACCTACCGGGAGGGCGAGATCTCGGTCGACAAGAGCCTGACCATTCGCGCCGCCGAGGGCGCGGCCCCGGTCCTGTCGGGAGCCGAGGTCCCCACATCCTGGTCGGCCTCCGGCTCCACCTGGTCCACCGCGGCGGACATGGTGCGCTTCTGTACGGTGTGCACCACCAACGCCGACCCCTCCGCCGAGGGCATGGCGGCCCACCCCGAGCAGGTCTTCGTCGACGGCAAGCCGCTGACCCAGGTCGCCACGCGCGGGGAGGTCACGGAGTCCACCTTCTACGTCCAGGACGACGACCCGATCACCGCCAAGAACCCGTCCAACAGCCGGGCGGGCTACAACACCAAGCCGCACCGGGGGACCTCCTACGTCATCGGCGTGGACCCCGACCAGCACACGGTCGAGGTCGCCCAGCACTCGCGGGCCCTGACCCTGTCGGCCGACAACATCACCCTCAGCGGCCTGACCGTGGAGAAGTACTCCCCGGTCCAGGAGTGGGACTACATGGACCCCGAGATCGGCACCAGCACGGGGGGCGTCATGGTCTTCGCCTCCGGCACCGGTCTGACCATCACCGGCAGCGCCTTCAGGTACTCCGGGGGAGGCACGGCGCTGGGCGTCGCCAACGCGCAGAACGCGACCGTGACCAGCAACAGCATTACCGACAACGCCGGCGTCGGGATGGGCGTCAACCGCTCCTCCAACGTCACCATCGAGAACAACCTGTGGTCGGGGAACAACAGCGCCGGCTTCATCACGACCGCCTGCGGGGGCTACTGCACCATCGCGGACACGAAGGTCACGCACTCCGAGAAGGTGCGCTACGCCTACAACACCGTGGACTACTCGCAGTCGGGCACCGACCACTCCGAGCTGTCCTCGTGGGAGACCAACCGGCAGTCCGGCGTCTGGTTCGACGAGGGCGTCCTGGACTCCTCCGTCCTGGCCTCGTACTTCGTCAACGTGCCCACGGGGGTCTCCGTGGAGGTCTCCAAGGGCAACACGGTCGCCTCCAACCTCATCGAGGGCGCCGGCATCGGCATCCAGGTCGCGGGCTCGGAGAGCACCAAGGTGTGGAACAACACGGTGACGCACGCGCTGACGAGCGTCTCGGTCTACGAGGACGAGCGCTCCGACGGCTGCAACGCGCGCGGCAGCGACGGCACCTGCACCTCCAACGAGAGCTGGTCCAAGGAGCACGGCCTGACATGGGACGCCACGGACACGAGCATCTACAACAACATCCTGTCCTCCGAGCAGATGGTCCCCGCGAACGCGGACACCTGGCGGTACTCCGCCATGGTGCAGGTCACCGGCGCCAAGGACGCCGACGGCTCGAGCGCCTTGTACGCCAACGACATGGTCTCCGGCATCGACTACAACGTCTACTACCGGCAGCCCACGAGCCAGCCCTCGACCACCGTCCTGTGGCAGTACGGGGAGGACCGCGGCTCCCAGGCCGTCAACGCCGCCTCCCTGTCCGACTTCTCCAGCAGCCCGAACGTGACGACGGCGGGCAAGGAGGCCAACGGGCTGGACCTGCAGGGCGGCCGGGACGCCAACCCCGTCCTGGTCAGCGAGTCGGCCGACCCCACCGCGTGGAAGACCTCCGACCTGCACGCCAAGCCGGGCGGTCCCGCCGCGGGCACCGGCACGCCGCTGCCGCAGGACATCGCCGACGCCCTGGGGGTGAGCCCGGGCGGCGCCGTCGACCGCGGGGCTCTGGTCAACGCCGCCTGGCAGGGCGGTGCGCAGACTCCCAAGGCTCCCGCCGCCGCGCCCGCGGCGGAGCAGACCGCCTCCCCCTCGGCCCAGCCCCAGGGGGAGGGCGGCGAGGACGCGGCGGCCCAGACCCAGGCGGCCCAGGCCGCAGCTGATGATCCGACGACGCCGGGCGTGATCGCCGCCTCCGGGGCCGAGGGCGTCGGCGTGGCGGCACCGGGCGGCCAGATCGACGCCGTCGATCACCCCGCCACCGGTGCTCAGTCCACGACGCTGCAGAAGTTCGTCGGCCGCACCATCGCCGGCCTGGGGGCGACCGCCACGGTCCTGGGCGCCGTCCTCTACCTCTTCCGGGCACGGCTGTTCTGAACAACGGGCTGTGCTGCGGCGCAGGCGGAAGGGGGCGAGGACGGTGGTCATGATCTCAGACGGCGGTCCGCAGCCGGCGTCCTCGGAGGGCCGTGAGCTCGCCGAGGAGCCGGGGGCCCTGGCTCTGGACGTCGGCGAGCGCTACCCGGTGGGCGAGCGCATGCTCACCCTCACCCCCGCTCTGGCGGAGGCCGCCGGCCGGGCCCGGGCGGTCCTGCTCGACGTGGCGGCCCACCGCGAGGTCATCACCTACGGCGAGCTCAGCGAGGCGATCGGCGGCCTGGTCCTGCCCCGGCACATGGGACCGCTGCTCCACATGCTCGGCCACGACTGCCGACTGCGCGACGAGCCGTCCCTTCCCGCGCTCGTCGTCAGTGCAGCCACGGGCGAGGTCGGCACCTCCGACGGCGCCTGGGCGGCGCCCGCCCGCAGGGCGTGCTGGCTGCGCTGGGGCCTCGGAAGTGGCGCGGGGTACTGATATGCCGCGGCGTCCTAACGACTGTGAAACGAACTGGCGCAGGCCCTGGTGCTCATCCGCGTACTGTGGTAACGTCCTCGTGCTTTCTCTATCCATCTTTCCCTGTAGGAGATACACGGCATGCTCAGTTGTGAATCTCGATTGGTGACGGCGGTATGACATTCGAGGATCTTCTCAAGCTCACTCGCCGGCAGGTCGTCGCCATCGCCGTCGGTCTCCTCGCGGGGCTCTTCGTGGCCCTCACGGTGATCCTGCTGACGCCGGTGTCGTATCAGGCCTCCGCGGAGGCCTACATCCGCGTCAACGTGTCGCCGGACGGGGAGGCGGCGCAGCAGTACGCGGCCTCCCAGCTCGCCAACCAGAAGGTCAAGGCCTTCGTGCCCGTGTTCACCTCCGAGGCCGTCGCGCAGGGCGTCATCGACTCCCTGGGGCTCGACATGACGCCGGCCCAGCTGTCGCGCTCGCTGTCGGCGACCAACAAGAACAACACCCTGACGATCACCGTCACCGCGACCGCGTCGTCGGAGGACCGGGCCCGCCGCATCGCCGACGAGGTCGTGCGCCAGTCCGCCGAGCAGGTCAAGCAGCTGGAGGGCGAGGACTCGCCGATCGAGGTCGTGCTCATGTCCCCGTCCGCCCTGGCGCCCACGACCCGCTCGCCGTCCGGGTTCAAGTATCTCGGCGTCGGCCTGGTGGGCGGCGTCCTGCTCGGATACGCCCTGGCCTTCGCGCGCGAGGTGTGGGACAGGCGCGTCCGCTCCGCCGCGGACCTGGCCGCCGTCGTGGACGGCCCCGTCCTCGGCGTCATCCCCGTGTCGGACGCCATTGCGCACGGGCGGGTGGGAACAGGCGCCGGCGCCGGCGCCGAGGAGGCCTTCCGCAAGCTGCGCACCAACATGCGCTACGCCAATGTCGACAAGGGCGTGCAGTCCTTCGTGGTGACCTCGGGCATGCAGGGCGACGGGAAGTCCACCGTCGCCAGCAACCTGGCCCGCGTCATGGCGCTGGCCGGCCAGTCGGTCGTGCTCATCGACGGCGACCTGCGCCGTCACCGGCCCCATGACGGGGGCGGGCGGCGCCGTCCCGGGCTGACCCAGCTGCTGGTCGGCTCCACGTCCCTGGACGCGGTGCTGGTCCAGAGCGCGGTGCCCGGCCTGCGGGTCATTCCGGCCGGCGACCCTCCGCCGAACCCGTCCGAGCTCCTCGGCTCCGAGCGCATGTCGGATCTGGTGACCTACCTGTCGTCGAAGCATGTCGTGGTGATCGACGCGCCGGCCGCGCTGCCGGTCACCGACGCCGCCGCGCTCGGCGCCCACACGGACGGCGTCCTGCTGGTGGCGCGCTCGGGACGGACGACGAACGACCAGCTCGAGCAGACGGTCGAGGTGATCCGGCAGGGCGGCGGCTCTGTCTTCGGCGTCGTTCTCAACCAGACGCCGCAGCCCAAGCCGCGCCGGTTCACCGGCGCCGGCGAGGCGCCGGCGTTCGCGCCCCGTGAGCAGGCCCACGGGGCGGGACGGCGCACGGTGGAGGGGCTGGGCGGCGCCCCGGCTCCGGGGCCCAACCTGCCTGCCAGGGCCAGGTGAGTGCACGGCTCCAGCAAGCACAACTGCGTCGTACGTCCGCTACTCGTCCCCATATCACAGCAGTTTCCCCCTGAGGTTGCAGTTGTCCGCGCCGCCTCGATGCCCTTACGACCCTGGAGAGACCAGAGACCATGTCCCGCACACAGATCGCCCCCTACACCACATCGAAGGTCCCTGGTCCCCGCGTGACGGCGGGATTCCAGCACTCACTACGCGCCGGCGATCTCGCCGCCATCTTCTGCGCCGTCCTCTTCGGCCGGTTCGTGGGCCTTGCCGACGAACGGGCCTTCGCCGCGCACGCCGGTCGGCTCATGCCCAACGACATCCTCCTGGACGTCTGCGTGGCCGCCAGCTGGTGGTTCCTCCTGACGGTCATGAACGCCTACCAGGAGCGCATTCTCGGTCACGGGCTCGACGAGTACCACCGCGTGCTTCAGGCCTCGGCGGCCGAGTTCGGGGGCCTGGCCCTCCTGTCCGCCCTCAGCGGGGCCCAGCTGCCCCGCGTCTACTTCCTGGTGGCCCTGCCCGGCGGCATCGCCCTGCTCCTTATCTGGCGCTGGGCGGCCCGTCAGTTCTTCGTGCAGGCCAGGAGACGGGGGGCCTTCACCCGCCCGGCGTTCGTCGTCGGCTCCCACGAGTCGGCCTCGGCGGTGATCGCCACGATCAGCCGGCGGCCCGAGCTCGGCCTGAAGCCCTGCGGCGCCTTCCTGTCCGACGACGGCCCGGCGGACTGCGACGCCGCAGACGTCGCGCACCTGCCCGTGCCGGTCGTCGGGGGCGTCGAGGACATCGGCCGGGCCGTTGACGGGGCCGACGGGATCACCCTGCTGATCGCCCCGACCTCCGGCCTGACCCCGCTGGCGGTCCGCAGGATCGGACGGGCGCTGGGGACGACGAGCCGGCTCATGCTGGTGCGCGCCGCCCTCGAGGTCTCCGGCCCGCACTCGGCCGGCGGCATCCGTCTGCACGAGATCAGCTTCGGCTCATTCGCCAGAACCAGGCTCGCGGTCAAGAGGGCGATCGACATCGTGGCGTCGGTCATCCTGATCATTGCCCTGGCCCCCATGTGGGTCGTGGTGCCCGCGCTCATCCGGCACGACGACCGCGGACCGGCCTTCTTCCGCCAGACCAGGGTCGGCAGGGACGGGCAGACGTTCAGGATTTGGAAGTTCCGCACCATGCGCGTCAACGCCGACACCGAGCTGGGCACCCTGCTGACCGAGCAGGGGACGGGCGACAAGCCCTTGTTCAAGGTGGCGGGCGACCCCCGCATCACCAGGATCGGACGGGTGCTCCGGCGCACGTCCCTGGACGAGTTCCCCCAGCTGTTCAACGTTCTCGAGGGATCGATGAGCCTGGTGGGGCCCAGGCCCCAGGTCCCCAAGGAGGTCGAGTTCTACGACGAGACCGCCGCACGCCGGCTGCTGGTCAAGCCGGGGATGACGGGACTGTGGCAGGTCAGCGGAAGGTCCGCCCTGAGCTGGGAGGAGGCCCTGCGCCTCGACCTGTTCTACGTGGAGAACTGGACCCTCCTGATGGACTTGAAGATCCTGCTCAGGACCGTCAAGGTCGTCCTCACCCAGGAGGGGTCCGCCTGAGCGGCTGGAGCGTCCGCCGTCGTCCGCCCGGACGGCGCGACGCCGGTCAGGCCGCCGGCCGTCCGATTCCCGCCAGCGCCGTCCGGCGCGCCAGGTCCCGCAGGTCGGCGGCGCGCGGCGGTGCGGAGCCGGGGCCGGCCGGCAGCCCGTGGACCTTCGCCTCCCACCTGTCCGGGACGGCGGCGGCGCCCAGGTAGCCGCCCGCCACCGCGCCGGCGATCGCGGCCACCGTGTCGGCCCCGCTGAACGGCAGGCCCCTCACGCCGGCGAGACGACGTGGGCGCGGATCATCTCGGCCTGGATGACGCAGGAGCCGGCGGCCAGGGGATCGGCGTGCGTCAGCGACGCCGCGGCCCGAGCCGCTGCCGCCGTGGCGCGCGGGTCGTGCAAACGGGTCAGGCCGACGACGCCGTTGCGCATGAGCGCCGTTCCCGGTGCTGCGCCCGCCGGAGGCCCTGTGGTAGTCCAGCGCGGCGCATCCTCTCCGAGACGCCCGGCTCACCGCGGTGGCGGGCGACGGACGTCAGGACCGCGTGGGTCTGCGCGCCGACGTCGGAGGCCGCTGAGGCGAGCCAGTCGATGAAGCCGTTCGCAATGGCGTCCAGGGCGGCCCGGCTCGTCAGGTCGGCGCCGGTGGCCGCGACGCGGGCGATCACCACCGCCACCTGGGTGTCGTCGCTCCACTCGCCCGGCGCGCAGGGGCCCAGGCCCCCGCCCTGCATGAAGCCCTCGCCCGGCTCGGCCCCGCAGCCGGGATCGGCGGGGCGGCGGTCGAGCTCCCACGGCGCCCCGAGGGCGTGGCCGCAGGCCTGGGCCGGCAGGACTCCCTCGGCGCGGTCGAGCTGGGAGGCGGACAGGGGGGCTTCATCGGTACCCGCGGGCGGAGTGTAGGTGTCGGGCGCGGCGGCCGACGGCGCACGGGGGCGCTCGGCGGGGGCGTGCCCGCCTTGGGCGCCGGCCGGCCCGCACCGGTCGGGGCGGGGCCGTCGGGGACGGCCGCACGCGCCGGTACCGGGACGGACCGCGAGCGCCCCCGGGCGGCTGTGCTCAACCTGTGAGATACTCCATGAATCGAACGTGATCATTTTGTTACATTCATGCATGCTTCTGATTATCCTGGGTGCACGTGGTGTTCGGCTGTCCTGAGAGCGGCCCGGCGCCCCGTGCAAGAGACGCGCCGTCCCCCAGGGGCGCGGCGCTCCGCCACCTCACCAAGTGTCGATCGGCAACGATCATGCACATTCTTGATCTCACAGACGCGGAGCACGTCCTCGTCGCCTCCGCCTTCTTCGCTCAGCAGCGTCTCGACCTGGTACCCCGGCTGCTCGTGGACGTCGCCGGGGCGGTGTTCCTCGCCGTCGTCCTGCTCTTCATCGGGCTCAACGTCTACGGCGCCGCCCACCGCGCGCGCTCCGCCGGCGGCGCCTACCGGCCGCGTCACGCGCGGCCCCGCTCCTACCGCGGCGCCGGCTCCTCCAGCCGCCGCCCCAGAACCGGCCTCCACGACCTGACGACGGGGTGAAGCATGAGCATCCTCATTCTGATCGACCGCATCGTCTGGGGCGGTGCGCTGGGAATGGTCATCGTGGCCCTCGGCTACGCCCTGGCCCTTCTCGTCGTCTCCGGGCGCCCGCCCCGCCGCTCGGCGGACGGACGGCCGCCGGCCCTCGACCCCGGCATGCGCGTCGTGGTCCTCATGCCCTGCCTCAACGAGGCCGAGGTCATCGCGGCCTCCGTCCAGCGCCTGCTCGACATCCGCGACCCCGGTCTGCACGTCATGGTTATCGACGACGGCAGCGACGACGGGACCGGGGACGTCGTCCAGGCCCTCGGCGACCCGCGCGCCGAGGTCCTGCGGCGCGTCCTGCCCAACGCCCGCAGGGGCAAGGGCGAGGCCCTCAACAGCGCCCTCGCCGTCGTCCGCGAGCGCTTCTCCGGCTGCGACCCGAGCTCGGTGATCGTCGGCGTGGTCGACGCCGACGGCCGCCTGGACCCCCACGCGATCGCCGAGGCGCGCCGGGCCTTCGCCTCGGCGGAGGTCGGCGCCGTGCAGATGGGGGTGCGGATCAACAACCGGTTCAGCTCGCTGCTGGCCCGCATGCAGGACATGGAGTTCGTGGTCTTCACCTCCGTCTTCCAGGAGGGGCGCCGCCGCCTGGGCAGCGTCGGCATGGGCGGGAACGCCCAGTTCGCCCGCCTGTCCGCGCTCAACTCCCTGGGGCGCAGGCCGTGGACGCGCTCGCTGACGGAGGACTTCGACCTGGGCGTGCGCCTCAACGGTGCCGGCTGGACGAATGAGTACTGGGGCCGGGCGGCCGTCCACCAGCAGGGCGTCACCAGCGGCCGCCGCCTGCTGCGCCAGCGCACCCGCTGGTTCCAGGGCAACCTCCAGTCGGCCCGCCTCCTGGGGAGGGTCGCCCGCGAGCAGCGGGGCCTGTCCAGGGCGGACTCCCTGTGGCAGATCCTCACCCCCTCGCTGCTCCTGGCGGGGTCATTCCTGGTCGCCTCGTTCCTGTCCGCCCTCATCCTGACGGCCGCCGCCGCGGTTCAGGGCATGCCCCGGTCGTGGCGGTGGGCCGCCGGCGCCTACCTGCTGGCCTTCGGCCCGGGCCTGATCTTCGGGTGGCTCTACTGGCGTGTCGAGCGCAGCGAGGGCCTGGGGCTGCTGCGCGCCCTGGCATACTCCCACCTGTTCGTCCTGTACGGGCTCATGCCCTGCCTCGTCGGCTGGCGCGCCCTGGCCCGTCAGGCCACCGGCCGCACCGGCTGGGCCAAGACGGCCCGCGAGGCGGACCCGGAGGAGGAGCAGGCCGCCCTGGTGCCGGTCCAGGGGGCGCCGCGGCGGCCCGGCGCCGCACCGGGCCAGCCGACGGGGACCGGCCCCCGCCCCGACGCCGCGGGCGCCCCGGCTCCGGTGTGGCGGAGGGTCGCTGCGGGGACGGCCGGATGAGCATCCGTGTGGCGGAGAGGATCGGGGAGGGGGCCAGGTGGTTCCTGCGGCTCGCCCGGCGGCACGTCGTCGTGGCCCTGGTCGGGGTGCTCGTCCTGGGCGGTGTCGTGACCACCGTGTACACCATGGCCAACCGCTGCGGGTGGACGACCGTCCACCACGGGTACGGGAGGGTCACCTGCTCCCGGGAGACCATCCGCCTGAGCCCGAAGGCCGCCACCCGCTCCGACGAGACGCACGCCGCCCTGGCGACGGTCGACGGCATGGCGGTCGAGGCGGGCGCGACGCAGACGATCACGGCGACCGTGCGCACCGTCGCCCAGCTGCGCACCGGGAGCGACCCCAATCCCTGGGAGGTCGCCTGGCTGCTGTGGAGCTACACCGACGACCAGCACTTCTACGCCCTGGCCCTGAAGCCCAACGGCTGGGAGGTCAGCAAGGAGGACCCCGCCTACCCCGGGGCCCAGCGCTTCCTCGCCTCCGGGGACGCGCCCACCTACCCGATCGGCACCGCCTTCGACGTCACCGTGACCACGACCACGGCCGGCGACGCCGTCACCATGACGGTGAGCGTGGACGGCGCCGAGCTCGCCACCGTCACCGACGAGGAGAGCCCCTACCCGTCAGGGGCCGTAGCGGCCTACACCGAGGACGCCGTCATCACCGTCGGCCCGGTCTCGCTGACGACCGGGGCCGCGCCGAGTAGCCTGAGTAGCCCAAGCAATCGCACAAGACCCGGAGATAGGGACGAAACCCATGACCGCGCCTGAGCCGCCCCTGACCGCCATGCTTATCTACGGCACCCGCCCCGAGGCCATCAAGATGGCCCCGCTGGTCAAGGCCATGGGGGAGGACCGGCGGTTCCGCCCCGTCGTCGTCGTGACCGGCCAGCACCGCGAGATGCTCGACCAGGTCAACGGCTTCTTCTCCATCGCCCCCGACGTGGACCTCGACATCCACGCCCCCGGCCAGTCCCTGACCCAGGTCACCACCCGGACGCTGACCGGCGCGGGCGAGCAGATCGAGGCACTGGCCCCCGACGTCGTCCTCGTCCAGGGCGACACCACCTCCGCCTTCGCCGCGGGCCTGGCCGCCTTCTACCACGAGGTGCCCGTCGCGCACGTCGAGGCGGGCCTGCGCACGGGTTCGATCGCCTCGCCCTACCCCGAGGAGGCCAACCGGCGCCTGCTCAGCCAGATCACCTCCCTGCACCTGTGCCCGACCGGGCGCAGCCGGGACAACCTCCTGCGGGAGACCTTCGACCCGACCACGGTCCTGGTCACCGGCAACACCGTCATCGACGCCCTCCTGGACGCCGTCACCCGGCCGGTGCCGCCTGCCGACCCGGCGCTGGCCGACGCCCTGTCCGACTCGGCCCGCCGCGTCGTCCTGGTCACCGCGCACCGGCGGGAGTCCTGGGGCGAGCCCATGGAGCGCATCGGACAGGCCGTCGCGCGCCTGGCCCGGGCCCACCCCGACACGCTCTTCGTCCTGCCGGCCCACCGCAATCCGCGCGTGCGCCAGGCCCTCCTGCCGCGCATCGCCGGCCGTGGCAACGTCGTGGTCACCGAGCCCCTGGAGTACGGCCAGTTCTGCACCCTCATGAACCGGGCCGACGTCGTGCTCACCGACTCCGGCGGCGTCCAGGAGGAGGCGCCGGCACTGTCCAAGCCCGTCCTGGTCATGCGCGAGAACACCGAGCGTCCCGAGGCGATCGCCTTCGGGGTGGCCCGGCTCGTGGGCACCGACGAGGAGCGGATTGTGGCGGAGGTCTCCCGCCTGCTGGACGACCCGGAGGCCCACGCGGCCATGGCCCGCGCCGTCAACCCCTACGGCGACGGGAGGGCCGCCGCCCGCGTCCTGGCGGCGCTCGCCGCCACCTTCGGCCTCGGCGAGCGCCTGCCCGACTTCGACCCGGCACCTGGGGCCTGAGCGGGCGTCCTCGGGGTCCGGGCCCCGCTGAGGGCCGCCCGCGCCGGACCGTCCGGTGGCTAGCATGTGCGTGTGCTGACCCGAATCGACCTGCGCGACCAGGACCTGTCCGCCCGCGACCTCGCCGAGGCGCTGCCCCGCGCCCGCCTGGACGTCGCCACCGCCCTGGACCGGGTGGCGCCCGTCATCCAGGACGTGCGCGCGCGCGGCGCCGCCGCTGTGCGCGACGCCTCCGAGCGCTTCGACGCCGTGCGCCCCGAGCACCTGCGCGTGCCCGCGCAGGCCCTCCGGACCGCCCTGGCCGGCCTCGACCCGGCGGTGCGCGAGGGCCTCGAGCTGTGCATCGCCCACAACCGTGCTGGTCACGCCGCCCAGCTCCCCGTCGAGGCCGTCACCCAGATCGTTCCCGGGGGGCGGATCGTCCAGCGGTGGATCCCGGTGGGCAGGGTCGGGCTCTACGTCCCCGGAGGTCTCGCCGTCTACCCGAGCTCGGTGGTCATGAACGCGGTGGCCGCCCAGGTCGCCGGCGTCGAGCAGATCGCGCTCACCTCGCCGCCGCAGGCCGCCTTCAACGGCCTGCCCCACCCCACGATCCTGGCCGCCTGCGCCCTGCTGGGCCTCACCGAGGTCTACGCCGCCGGCGGCGCCCAGGCCGTCGCCATGCTCGCCTACGGCGCCCGGGCCGACGACGACGTCGACCGGGCCGACCTCGCGGCCGCGGGCGGTCCCGGCGAGCCGGGGGCGATGCTGTGCGATCCCGTCGACGTCGTCACCGGCCCCGGCAACATCTACGTGGCGGCCGCCAAGCGCGCCGTGCGCGGCGCGGTGGGCATCGACGCCGAGGCCGGGCCCACCGAGATCGCCGTCCTGGCCGACGGGACCGCCGACCCGGAGTACGCGGCCGCCGACCTGCTCTCCCAGGCCGAGCACGACCCGAGCGCCGCAAGCGTCCTGATCACCGACTCCCCGGCCCTGGCCGACGCCGTCGACCAGGCGCTGGCGCGCCGCCTGGCCGCCACCAGGCACGCCGAGCGGGCCGGCACCGCCCTGCGCGGAAGGCAGTCGGGGACCGTGCTGGTGCGCGACCTGGAGCAGGGCATCGCCGTCGCCGACGCCTACGCCGCCGAGCACCTGGAGATCCACACCGCCGGCGCCCCCGAGGTCGCGCGCCGCATCCGCAACGCCGGGGCGATCTTCGTGGGCCCCTGCAGCCCCGTGCCGCTGGGGGACTACCTGGCGGGCTCCAACCACGTCCTGCCTACCGGCGGCACGGCCCGCTTCAGCTCCGGGCTGAGCGTCATGGCCTACCTCAGGCCCGTCCAGCTCATCGAGTACGACGCCGCCGCCCTGGAGTCCCTGAGCGGCCCGCTGAGCGCGCTGGCGCACTGCGAGGACCTGCCGGCGCACGCCGAGGCCGTCCGGGCCCGCCGGGGCTGACCCCCGCCGGGGCTCGTCGTCCCCGGCTCCACAGGGACGCCCGGGCCCGCCGGGGCCGGTCTCGCCGTTCGCCTGCACGTCGGACCCTGCAGCGGGGCCGGCCCCCGCCGGACCGCCGGAGCACGTCCCTCCGCCTCGGGGAGGCTCGCGACGCCCCTCCCGTCGGCCCTCCCCGTGGGTTCCGCGGGTCTCCGTGTGAGCAACGACATATACAAGGGGTCCCTATGAATGCTAGCGTCGTTACCGGATCGTAACTTTGACTGCGTCACTGATCGCTTTAGCAGGTGCTTCCGGCGCTCGTCGCTCCCCGACGGGGCGATCGTCTTCGGAGCGCCTTCGAGACGCAGGATCCTTCCAACCGAGAACGGCCCCTGACGGAGGTGCACCATGTCCCGTCCCTTCCCCGGCGGACAACGCCGGACCCGATACGGGCTCCCTCTGCTGGCGATGTGCGTCGCGGCCCTCGCCCTGGCGGTGCCGGGCTCGAGCGCGGCACCCGCCGACTCGCCCGACTCGCCCGCCGGGGCCCCGGCGGGCGAGTCGGGCGCCCCCGCGGACCTCGCCTCCGAGGTCGCCGACCAGGCCGCCGCCGGAGTACCGGCCCCCGAGGCCGCCAGGCAGGAGACCCTGCCGCTCGCACTCGACCCGGACGCCCAGGTCGACCTCGCCGCCCCCGCCGACGCGGCCGGTGCGCCCGCGCAGCCCCGCGACCTCGCCGCGCAGGCGCCGGAGACGCCCGCCAGCGCCCGCAGCTTCTCCAGCCAGGCCAACGGCCCGGCCAGCACCCTGGTCCTGTTCGACACCGGCGGCGAGTGGGGCCGGCTCGGGGAGTACTACGCGATCGAGGCCGGCATGCTCGCATCCCACAGCGGGGCCGTGACGACCCTGCCGGTGACCGACTACGTCGCCGGTCTCGCGGGCCGGTACACCGCGGTGATGTACGTGGGCTCCACCTACGACGGCGAGCTGCCCCAGGCCTTCCGGGACGACGTGCTGACCGGGGACGTGCCCGTGCTGTGGATGGGCTTCAACATCTGGCAGCTGACCTCCACCCAGGAGGGCAGGACGGCCTTCGCGGCCCGGTACGGGTGGGACGCGGCCACGTCCTACATCGACGCCACCGACACCGTGACGAAGGTGAGCTACAACGGCCGGGACCTGAGCCGCAACGCCCTGAACACCAGCGGCATCCTCTCGCCCCACATCACCGACGCCGCCGCCGTCAGCGTGCTCGGCCAGGCGCGGTGCTCAGGGGCCGACGGCGCGGAGGCCGCCTGCGCCTCCGTGGCGCAGTCCTCCGGGTCGGCCTTCCCGTGGGCGGTGAAGTCGGGCAACCTGACCTACATCGGCGAGATCCCCATGACCTACATGAACGAGTCCGACCGCTACCTGGCGGCCGCCGACATCGTCCTCGACACCCTCCAGCCCGGGGCGGCCGCCACCCGCACCGCGGCCGTCCGCATCGAGGACGTCAGCCCGGAGACCGACCCGGCCCAGCTGCGCGCCCAGGTCGACTACCTCGTGGGCGAGCAGGTCCCCTTCCAGATGGCCGTCGTCCCCATCTACACCGACCCCCTGGGCGTGGACAACGACGGCGCGCCCGAGGGCCCCACCACGCTGGCCGACCGGCCCGAGCTCGTCGCTGTGCTCAAGTACGCGGTCGACAACGGCGGGACCCTCGTGCAGCACGGCACCACCCACCAGTACGGCGAGCTGACCAACCCGTACTCGGCCGTGAGCACCGACGACTTCGAGTTCATCCGCTCCTGGTGCACCGCCACCCCCGACCGGGGCGCCGAGGCGGTGCCGTGCACGAAGACGACCTACGTGCAGATCGGCGGCGAGCTGGCGAACATGTCTGCCGCTCAGACCGCCGACCGCGTCACCCGCGGCCGCGACCTCTTCGCCGAGGCGGGCCTGCCAACCCCGGCCATCTTCGAGGCCCCCCACTACGCGGCCACCGACGCCGCCTACCGGGGGATCTCGCAGGTCTACTCCACCCGCTACGAGCGCTCCCTGTTCTACGCGGGCACGCTCACCGGCCGCAGCGGCGGCCCCTACGACTACGTCGGGCAGCTCTTCCCCTACACGGTCACCGACCCCTACGGGATGAACGTCCTGCCGGAGAACCTGGGCAACTACGAGCCCGAGGCCTACAGCCAGCACCCGGCCCGAACGGCGCAGGACATTATCGCGGCGGCGCAGGCGAACACGGTGGTCACCCACGCCAACGCCTCCTTCTTCTTCCACCCCTTCTACGACATCAACGCGCTGAAGGATATTGTCGCCGGTATCAGGGGGGCCGGATACACCTTCGTGCCGGCGACCGACCTGGGTTGAGCGAGCATCCGGGTGAGTGGGACCGCCCACCCGGACACGGGCAGGAGGAGCTATGGCGCACCCGGTGCACCCGGCGCACCACGCGGGCGGGATCAGCAGGCGCCGGGCCCTGGCCTGGACGGCCGGCGTCACCACCGCGGCTGCCGCCGTCATGGCGGCGTGCGCGCCCGACGAGGACGAGCCGGGCTCGGGCGTCGCGCGCCTCGACGTCGTCGATCCGGCCGGCTCCCTGCTCGACCTCGACGGCCTGCGCCGCATCCAGTCCAACGGGGCGGGGGAGGACGGCTGGGACGACCAGCTCCTGGACACCGGCACCCTGGAGGTCCTGGCCCACGCGCCCCTGTACGAGGACGACGAGGCCAGCGCTGCCGTCGACCTGCCGGGGGGCGGCCCCGCGACCCTGACGCTGTCGTGGCCCACGAGCCACGGCTACTCCGCCCTCATGGCGGACATCCCCGGCCCGGGCCGCTACTCCCTGGCCGAGCTCGCCGCCCGCGCCCTGTACGAGCGCCAGGGGACGCGCCTGGACGCCCTTGGTGCGGCGGCGCGCGCCGGGGTGCAGTCCCTGCGGGAGGGCGCCGCCGCCGCCCTGGAGGCCTGCTCGTCGGCCTCCGACCCTGCCGAGCGCGCCTCGCGCGGGGCTGAGGCCCTGGAGGCGGCGGCCGGCGCCCAGCTGGCCCTCGACGAGGCCGGCCGGGCGCTCGCGCCGGCCGACGCGCTCATCGGCGTCACCTTCACCCAGCCGCCCGACGCCTCCCAGGTCTCCCGGGCCGCCGGCATCGGCGAGGGGCGGCGGCGCACGGCGGCCAGGATCGTCGTCGACGACGCCTCTGACTCCGACGAGCTGGACGCCTGGCGGCGGACCGTCACCGCCCTGCACGACGCCGGGGCGCTCGCCCTGGTGCAGGTCTGCGACTCCCAGGTGATGGCGGACTTCAGCGACGAGGCCTGGGACCAGCGGGTGGGGGCTCTGGTGGCCGGCCTGCCCGGGGCCGACGCCTGGGAGGTCGGCAACGAGCTCGGCGGCTCCTGGCTGGGGGACGGCGCCGTCGACAGGACCCTGCGGGCGGCGCGGGCCGTGCGCGCCGACCCGGCCACGGCCGCCGCCACCACCGTGGTTACCCTCTACTACCAGTTCGGCCAGGAGTCGGGGGAGAGCTCGGTCCTCACCTGGGCGGGCAGCGAGCTCACCCCTGAGCTGCTCGGGCTCACCGACGTGCTGGGCCTGTCCGTCTACCCCCAGCTGCACCCGCTGGGCACGGGCGCCGACCGGGTCCTGACCGCCCTGGCGGAGGCTTTCCCGGACCAGCGCCTGGCCCTGACCGAGCTCGGCTACGGCGGGGACGACCTCGACCCCGGCCCCTGGTGGTTCGGCTCCCGGCAGGACGCGGCCGCCGCCCGCACCGCCACCGCCCGCCACCTGACCAGCGCGGCGCTGGGCCGCGCGAGGTCCTGGGGCGCCCCCTTCTGGTGGTACTACCTCCGGGACGAGCAGCCCGGGGCGCCGGGAGGCCCCGTCGGCGAGGTGCTCGCCGAGGCCGCCACGGGCTCGTCGGACCACTAGGCGACCGGTCCGGGGCGTTGGGCGGGTCGGCGCCCGGAGCGCCCGGCTCCTCCCTCGGCCGCTCCCGGTCGTCTCCTTTGCCGAGATTTTGCCGAGATCGGTCTGAGGTGCTCGTCGGGAGCGGTCTCGCCCGGTTCCTCGGGACCTTGTGGGGGCCGGTTGCGGTAGGGAAAGGTGGCTCCTACGCACTTTTAACGCTGGGCCTTGCTCCGCCTGTGTCGTAGAACCGCGAAATTGCAACGATTCTTGTTGAGCGCATCGGTGTCGATCGCCTTAAAAGTGCGTGGGAACCACCTTTTCTCCGCTCTCGGGCGCAGGCGGGTGCCGGGTGGGTCCCCTGCTGTGGTGCCGGCTCCTGCGGTGGACGGTTGGTGCGGCCGGGTGCGGCCCGAGGGGTGCGGGCCGGAGCCGGACCAGCCGACCGTCCCGGCCATGACGGGGCTCGGACGACGGCGCGGCCGCGCCCGCCCGGGCCCGCGGTGCGCCGGAAAGGTGCGTTGACGTTGGGATGGCTCGGTTGACGCGCGGGACGCAGGCTGCGCTGCCCGTCTGCACCCTCCCGGCACCGGCCATCGCACGGGTCCGGCGGGGTCGGACAGGGTCTCAGCGCTGAGCCAGCACGAAGGGGTGGACCGAGGCGGCGCCCGCGCACAGCAGCAGGCGGGCCGCGACCGTGAGCGTCCAGCCCGAGCCGGTCCAGTCGTCGACCAGGATCACCCGCGCCCCGGTAAGCCGGGTCCGGGCGTCGTCGGACCACTCCTCCAGGGTCAAGGAGCGCGCCACCTCGGCGAGCCGGTAGGCGCCGCCGACGTCGTGGCGGCCCGGCTCGCCGCGCACCCCGACGACTCCCAGGGGCCTGGCGCCCAGGTGGCGGGCCAGCGCCCGGCCCAGCTGGCGCACCAGCCGGGGCCGGCGCCGCGAGTCGACGATGACGACGCCCAGCGGCGCGTCCTCCCCCTGCGGCGGCGCGGCGGCTGGGCCGGTCTCGTCCCCGGCGCCTGTCGGAGGGGCCCCGATGAGGGCCGCCAGGCGGTCGGCGACCTGGAGCACCGGGGCCCGCAGCGCGCGGGGGACCTCGGCGTCGGAGCCCGGCTCGATCAGCTCGCGCAGCGCCCCGGCCACCCCCAGGCCGTCCAGCCTCCCGACGGCCATGCCCGCCCCGGCGCGCTCGGGCTCCTTGATCCGGCCGCGCAGGCCGGGCAGCCCCAGCCGGTCCATGCCGGCGGGCCACTGCCTGCGCGGCGTCAGGGCGACCCCCACCCGGGCCAGCGAGGCCCGGGCCGCCTCCACCTCCCGGGCCTGCGCGTCCTGGGCCAGGGCCAGCCCGCCGCACAGGTCGCAGGCCCCGCAGCGCCAGTGCGCGGGCATGACCGGGTCGTCCAGGGCGGCGCGCAGGAAGGCCATGCGGCACTCGGGCGCCTCCAGCGCCTCATAGCGCAGCATCGCCTCCCGCTCGCGGACGCGGGCGGCCTCCACGCGCGCGTACCGCTCGGCGTCGTAGGTCCAGGGACGTCCGGTGGACTGCCAGCCGCCGCGCACGCGCCGCGCCGCGCCGTCGACGTCCAGGACCTTGAGCATGGACTCCAGGCGGGTGCGGCGCAGGCTCGTGGCGGTCTCCAGCACGTTCGTGCTCAGCGGCCCCTCGCCCGCTCCGGCCGCCTCGTCCAGGGCGGCCAGGACCTCGCGGACGGCGGACTCGGGCGGGAACCCCTGGGAGCCGAACCAGTCCCAGATGGAGCGGTCCTCGGCGCCCGGCAGGAGCACCACCTCGGCGCGATCGACCCCCCGGCCGGCGCGCCCGACCTGCTGGTAGTAGGACACCGGCGAGCTCGGCGCCCCCATGTGGATGACGAAGGCCAGGTCGGGCTTGTCGAAGCCCATGCCCAGGGCGGAGGTGGCCACGAGCGCCTTGACCCGGTTCGCCTTGAGATCCTCCTCAAGCCGCTCGCGCTCGGCCGCGTCGGTCTGGCCGGTGTAGGTGGCGGCCTCCAGGCCCGCCTCGCGCAGACGCTCGGCGACCTCGCCGGCCGCCGAGACCGTCAGGCAGTAGACGATCCCCGAGCCGGGGGCGCCGCGCAGGTAGGCGGTCAGCCAGGCCAGGCGCGAGGCCGCGTCGGGCAGGCGGCGCACGCCCAGGTGGAGGGAGGCCCGCTCCAGGGTCCCCCTCAGGACGAGGACCTGCTCGGCCCGCGACCCCGGCTCCCCGCCGGCGAGCTGCTCGGCGACGTCGGCGGTGACGCGGGCGTTGGCGGTCGCCGTGGTGGCCAGGACCGGCGTGCGCGCCGGCAGGCCCGCCAGCAGGGTGCGGATGCGCCGGTAGTCGGGGCGGAAGTCGTGGCCCCAGTCCGAGATGCAGTGCGCCTCGTCGATGACGACCAGGCCTGCGTCGGCGGCCAGGTGGGGGAGGACCTCGTCGCGGAAGACCGGGTTGTTGAGGCGCTCGGGGGACACCAGCAGGACGTCGACGGCGCCGGAGCGCACCCGGGCCTCGATGTCCGGCCACTGCGCGACGTTGGCGGAGTTCATGGTGACGGCGCTGATGCCGGCGCGGCGGGCGGCCGCGACCTGGTCACGCATGAGGGCCAGCAGCGGGGAGATGATGACCGTCGCGCCGGACGCCGCGCCCTCGCCGCCCGCCGGGGCGGGCGAGCCGGGCCCGGAGGAGGTGGGCCGCGGGGCGCCCCAGCCGGTGCGCAGCAGGACCGTGGCCACGAAGTAGACGGCCGACTTGCCCCAGCCGGTGCGCTGGACCACCAGGGCCCGACGGCGGTCGACCACCAGGGCGCGGATGGCGCGCCACTGGTCCTCCCGCAGGCGGGCGTCCTCGCGCCCGACGAGCTCGCGCAGGACCGCCTCGGCGCGCTCGCGGACGGCGGATTCGGCGGCGCCGGGGGAGCGGGCGGCCGGGTCGTCGGTGTCGGGGGAGCGGGCGGCCGGGTCGTCGGTGTCGGGGGAGCGGGCGGCCGGGTCGTCGGTGTCGGGAGCGGAGGACTGGCTCATGCGGCCACGCTAGATGAGTGACTCCGGGGCTGGGCGGTGCGGCGCGGTGGGGAGCCGCCTTTTTCCGGTCGGTGTCGGCCTCCCGGGGCCTCGGAGAGACCCGAGGGCTGGTGGAGGCCCGGCGGCGGGCCCCGCCGGGCTCCCTTGAACCGATCTCGACGAGAAAGGGGCCGCAGGTCCCGGAGCCGCCCGTCTAGAGGGAGCGCAGCACCGTCACGACCTTGCCCATGATCGCAGCCTGGTCTCCCGGGATCGGCGTGTAGTCGGGGTTGCGGGGCAGCAGCCACTGGTGGCCGTCCTTGCGGGAGAGGACCTTGACCGTGGCGGTGGCGCCGTCGACGTCGTCGAGCATGGCTGCGACGATGTCCCCGTTCGAGGCGTCCGCCTGGGCTCGCACCACGACCCAGTCGCCGTCGCATATGGCGGCCTCGATCATGGAGTCGCCGTGGACCTCGAGCATGAAGAGCTCGCCGTCGCCGGTCAGGCGCCGGGGCAGCGCCACGACGTCCTCGATGCTCTGCTCGGCGAGGATGGGGCGGCCCGCCGCGATCCGGCCGACGAGGGGCACGGCGACGGCCTCGTCCTCGGCCACGCCCGGAAGAGGCGGCGGCGGGGGCGGCTCGCCGGGTTCTGCGCGCTGTGCGGGGGCGGGGGTCCTCGGCTCGTCGTCGCGATGGTCGGGCATGATGATCTCGAGGGCGCGCGGTCGGTTCGGGTCGCGCCGCACCAGGCCGAGGCGCTCGAGCTTGTCGAGCTGGTGCTTGACCGACGACGGGCTGGTCAGACCGACCGTGGCGCCGATCTCCCGCATGGAGGGCGGGTAGCCGTGCGCGCTGACGGCCTCCCGGACGGCCTCGTAGACGGCGCGGGCGCGTGTGTCGAGGGCTGCGAGGGCCGCGTCCACGGGGGCCGGAGCGGCCGTGGCTGTGGGGCTGGGGGCTTTCATGGCCGGGCGGTCCTTCCTCGGCCCCGTCCCGGGCGCTGTCCGCGGCGGCCGGGACGGGGCCGGTGCGGACAGCGCGCTCGGTGAGGGGGTCGAATTCGTGTCGGTGGCCTGTGGTGGTCTTGACGCATCCAGTTTACGGTGGAATCACCGTAAGTTCAAACATGTGTTCGAAATGTCCTGGACACGGCTCCCGTTCCCCGCTATCGTATCGAACAGATGTTCGTCGAACATGTGTTCCAGGAGGTCCTTGTGAGTGCCCGTACGCTTCTCCCTTCCCTCGGCCCGAGTGGCGTCTCGGCCCTCCCCACGCGGCGGGCGGTGCGCGGGAAGGCGGCTGCCGGCTCCCGTCCTCACCTTCGCCTGGTGGTTGGCGGCGGTGCCGATGGCCCTGCGTCCGACGGCTCCCGGGCGGAGGCGGCCATCGAGCCCCCCGCGGAGCTGACCCGTCGCCCCGCCGTCCCGCGGGCCGGGCGCACCCGGCGCGAGCGGGCCGGACGGCCGGCGGGCGCCGCAGGAGCGCGCCCGGCGGACCTGGCGCCGAGGCACCCGGCCGTGCGCGCCTCTCGCCGACGCGAGCTCGAGGCGCGGCGGCGGGAGGTCGAGCGTGCCGAGGCCCCGCCCCGGCGCGCCGGCGGGCCGGCGGGCTCGCTGCCGGTCGGGCTGCGCCGCCTGGCAGTGGCGAGCGCCGTGGCGCTCGTGCTCGCTCTTCTCGTCTCCCTGGGGATCGTGGTCTCCGGACTCGCGGACGCCGGGCTCGCGGGCGCCCCCGGCCGGACGACGACGGCGACCGTGCGGGCCGGGCAGTCCCTGTGGGATATCGCGGCGGCCACGGGCACGGGCGACATCGGGGGGACCGTGGCCCGGATCGTCGAGCTCAATGCCCTGGAGTCCTCCGTGCTCGAGCCCGGTCAGGTTCTCGTGGTCCCAGCCGGGTGAGCTCGACGCCGATGCCGGTTGCGGCGGCCCGGCCTGTGCGTTTAGTCTCGTTTGCACGCCAGTGGTGACCAGCCGGAGGAGGTCGGCGTGCACTGTCCCTTCTGCCGACACGACGGCTCGCGCGTGGTGGACTCCCGCACCGCTGAGGACGGGATGTCGATCCGCCGTCGGCGCGAGTGCACCCGGTGCGGGCGCCGCTTCACCACGGTGGAGACCGCCAGCCTGTCGGTGCGCAAGCGCTCGGGCGCCGTCGAGCCCTTCTCGCGCGCCAAGGTGATCGGGGGGGTGCGCCGCGCCTGCCAGGGGCGGCCCGTGTCCGACGACGACCTGGCGCTGCTGGCCTACAAGGTCGAGGAGACGATCCGGGGCACCGGCCAGGCGATCGTGGACTCCCACGAGGTCGGCCTGGCGATCCTGGGGCCGCTCCGCGAGCTCGACGAGGTCGCCTACCTGCGCTTCGCCTCGGTGTACTCCTCCTTCGACTCCGTGGAGGACTTCGAGGCCGCCATCGCTCAGCTGCGCGCCTCCCGCCACGACGACTGAACCCCGGCTGGCGCCGGGTCCGTACCGGGCTCTTCGGCGCCGGACGGCCCCTGTCGGTCCGGAGGTCCCGCGGCGACGTCGGCGTGGGCAAGCAGATGATAACGATGCCGGTGGTGCGTCCGGAGTCCCAGCCGGAGGTAGCGGGCGATGGCGCCGTCGCTGTCGTCGCCGTCCTCGACCTCCAGCGCCACCCGCCGCGCCAGGGCCGCGTCCGGGCGCAGGGGGGACGGCAGGGCGAGCTCGAGCCGCACGACGGGGCTCGTGGCGGCGCCGGCTGGCAGGCCGGGGTCGGCCGGCTCCCGCCGGGCCATTCCTGCTTCCCGGATCGACGGCATCGTCCCGCCCCTACCGCGCGTCGATCGCGTCGATCAGCCCGGCCACCAGGGAGGGCCAGGTCCACCTCTCCTCCATGAGCGCCCGCCCCGCCGCCCCCATCCGGGCCCGCAGCGCCGGGTCCGCCAGCTGGGCGACCAGGGCGGCGACCAGGGCGTCCCGGTCGCGGCCGTCGACGACGTCGCCGGTCGCCCCCTCGACCACCGTCTCGGGCGCGCCGCCGCTGGTGCCGGCGATGACGGGCAGCCCCGTCGCGGAGGCCTCGAGGAAGACGATACCCAGCCCCTCGACGTCGAGACCGCCGCCGCGCGTGCGGCACGGCATGGCGAAGACGTCGCCCATCGCGACGTGACCTGGCAGCTCGGCGGCGGGCACCTCGCCGGTCAGGACGATCGACTCGCGCACCGGCGAGGCGCGGCGCAGCTCGGCCAGCCGCCTGGCGTAGGAGCCCCAGCCGACAATGACCAGCCGGGCCCCGGGGATCCGCGCGACCACGCGGGGCCAGGCCTCGATGAGCGAGTCCTGGCCCTTGCGGGCCACGAGCCGCGAGACGCACACGACGGTCGGGGCCCCGCCCAGGCCGTAGCGGGCGCGCAGGGCGGCGCGGGCGGCGGCGTCGGGGCGGAAGCGCTCGACGTCGATGCCGCTGGGGAGCCGGAGCACCCGCTGACCGGCCGGCATGTGGGGGCGGAGCCCGCTCAGCGTGTAGTCCGAGATGCAGGTGACGACGTCGGCGCCGCGGAAGATCCTGCGCAGCGCCTGCCGGCCCCCCGGGAGCATGCCCCACCCGACCTCGTGGCCGTGGGTGGTCGCGATAATGCGCGTGGCTCCGGCCCTCCTGGCCGCCGGGCCGAGCAGGCCCAGCGGCGCGGCGGCACCGAACCAGACGGTCTCGATGCCGCGGGCGCGGATCAGGTGCTGCATCCGTGCGCGCGCCCCCGGCGTGGGCAGCAGCACGCGGGCGGGGGCCCGCACGACCTCGAAGTCGCAGGCGGAGTCGAACCCGTCCGCCGCCTGCGGGCCCTCGGGCGGCGTCGAGGCCAGGACCACGAGGTCCCGGGCGGGCAGGCGCCGGGTGTAGTCGTCGAGGTAGGACTGAATACCTCCCACGACGGGGGGGAAGTCGTTGGTGACGAGCAGGGTGCGGCGCATGCCGGGAGTCTATTGCGCGTTCCCGCGCCCGGGCGCACGGCGCCGGCGGGTCAGCCCTCGTCGTTGTTGCGCAGCACCTCGGACAGGCGGCGCGCGGCGGCCATGACGACCCCGCCGTGGACGCGGCCGGGCTGACGGCCCATCCGCTCGATCGGCCCGGAGATCGACACGGCGGCGATCACCTTTCCGCTGGAGCCGCGCACGGGGGCCGACACGCTGGCGACGCCGGGCTCCCGCTCGCCCACGGACTGGGCCCAGCCCCGCCGCCGGACGGCCGAGAGCATGGTGGCGTTGAAGCGGGCGCCCATCAGGCCCCGGTGCAGGCGGTCGGGCTCCTCCCAGGCCAGGAGCACCTGGGCGGCCGATCCCCCCTGCATGGACATGGTGGCGCCCACGGGGATGGAGTCGCGCAGGCCGATGGGGCGCTCGGCGTTGGCCACGCAGATGCGCACGTCGCCCTGGCGGCGGTAGAGCTGGGAGGACTCGTGGGTCTTGTCGCGCAGCGCCGCCAGCACGGGGCCCGCCGCCGCCAGGAGATGGTCCTCCCCGGCGGCCGAGGCGAGCTCGCTCAGACGCGGACCGAGGATGAAGCGGCCCTGGGAGTCGCGGGAGACGAGGCGGTGGTACTCCAGCGCCACGGCGATGCGGTGGGCGGTGGGCCGTGCCAGGTGGGTGGAGGTGACGAGCTGCGCCAGGGTGGCGGGCCCCGCCTCCAGCGCACTCATGACGAGAGCGGCCTTGTCTATGACTCCAACGCCGCTGCTGCTCTCACTGTCGCTTAACGCGTCCATAATCTGATATTGCCATTCCGAGGGATGAGACTTCAAGTATGCTGCCGCATAGAAGTGGCGCCGTGTCAGAATCCTCACGCCGACGGCGCCCGGCGCCGCCGCGGGCGGCGCCCCTGACAGCCCCGAGGGAACCTCTTCTTCACGGAAAGGATGTGCAGCGATGGGAATGACCCTCGCCCAGAAGGTCTGGCGCGACCACGTCGTCTCGCAGGGCGTGGACGGAGCCCCCGACCTGCTCTACATCGACCTCCACCTCATTCACGAGGTCACCAGCCCCCAGGCATTCGAGGGGCTGCGCCTGGCCGGGCGGCAGGTGCGCCGCCCCGACCTGACCCTGGCCACCGAGGACCACAACACCCCCACGCTCGACATCGACCTGCCGATCGCCGACGCCACCTCCCGCACCCAGATCGAGACGCTGCGCGCCAACTGCGCCGAGTTCGGCGTGCGCCTGCACCCCCTGGGCGACGCCGACCAGGGCATCGTCCACGCCGTCGGCCCCCAGCTGGGCCTGACCCAGCCGGGCATGACGGTGGTGTGCGGGGACTCCCACACATCCACCCACGGCGCCTTCGGGGCGCTGGCCTTCGGGATCGGCACCAGCCAGGTCGAGCACGTCCTGGCAACCCAGACCCTGCCCATCGCCCCATTCAAGACCATGAGCGTGACCGTCGACGGCGACCTGCCGGCCGGCAGCGGCGCCAAGGACATCATTCTGGCCATAATCGCCAGGATCGGCACCAACGGCGCCCAGGGCCACGTCATCGAGTACCGCGGCCGCGCCATCGAGCAGCTCTCGATGGAGGCCCGCATGACGGTCTGCAACATGAGCATCGAGGCCGGCGCCCGGGCCGGCATGATCGCACCCGACCAGACCACCTTCGACTATCTCGCCGGCCGTCCCCACGCCCCCGTCGGCGAGGACTGGGACGCTGCCGTGGAGTACTGGGGAGGCCTGCGCACCGACGACGACGCCGTCTTCGACACCGAGGTCGTCCTGGCGGCCGCCGACATCGAGCCCTTCGTCACGTGGGGCACCAACCCCGGCCAGGGCCTGCCCATCTCGGCGACCGTCCCCGACCCCGAGTCCATCGCGGACGAGACCCGGCGCCGCGCCGCCCGGCGCGCCCTGGAGTACATGAGCCTGACTCCGGGCATGCCGCTGCGCGACATCAGGGTCGATACCGTCTTCCTCGGCAGCTGCACCAACGGGCGCATCGAGGACCTGCGCGCCGCCGCCGAGGTCGTGCGCGGGCGGACCAAAGCGCCGGGCGTGCGCATGCTCGTCGTCCCCGCCTCCGCCCGCATCCGCATCCAGGCGGAGGCCGAGGGCCTGGACCGGGTCTTCAAGGACTTCGGCGCCGAGTGGCGCAACGCCGGCTGCTCCATGTGCCTGGGCATGAACCCCGACCAGCTCGCCCCCGGCGAGCGCTCGGCCTCCACATCGAACCGCAACTTCGAGGGCCGTCAGGGCAAGGGCGGACGTACCCACCTGGTCTCGCCCGTCGTCGCGGCCGCTACCGCCGTGCGCGGCACGCTGTCGACCCCCGCTGACCTTCCGCCCCGCTCCACCCCGGTGGGGCTGCCCGCGTCCACCGCGGCCTGAGCCGGATCAGCCGGACTTAAGGAGACCCACGATGGAGAAGTTCATCCGCCACACCGGCATCGGCGCCCCCCTGCGCCGCAGCGCCGTGGACACCGACCAGATCATCCCCGCCGTCTACCTCAAGCGCATCACCCGCACCGGCTTCGAGGACGCGCTCTTCGCGGCGTGGAGGGCGAACGAGGCCGACTTCATCCTCAACCGGAAGGCCTACAGGCGCGCCAGCATCCTGGTGGCCGGCTCCGACTTCGGCACCGGGTCCTCGCGCGAGCACGCCGTGTGGGCGCTGAAGGACTACGGCTTCAAGGTGGTGCTGGCCCCGCGCTTCGCGGACATCTTCCGGGGCAACGCGGGTAAGCAGGGCCTGGTCGCCGGCGTCATCAGCCAGGACGACGCCGAGCAGCTGTGGAAGATCCTGGAGGCCGAGCCCGGCACCGAGATCACGGTGGACCTTCGTGAGCGCACCGTCGTCGCCGGCGGCTTCCGCACCACCTTCCAGATCGACGACTACGTGCGCTGGACCCTCATGGAGGGCCTGGACGACATCTCGCTGACCCTCCAGCACGAGGACGAGATCGTCGCCTACGAGCGGGCGCGCCCGGCCTTCAAGCCGGCCACGCTGCCGGCCCGCCACCTGCCCGAGGAGGAGGTCGTGCCCGCGCGCGCCGCCGACATGCCCGCCGTCGTCGGGCTGCCGGGCGCGCGCGCCGAGGGCTGAGGCGCATGCCACGGGCTGTTCGCCGATGGCGCGCTCACAGGCGTCCGCGGCGCCTCCCGTCTCGCCTATGCTGAAACGGCTCTGCGCTCACCGGGCGCGCTCGTAGGAATACGCGGTGCCCGCGACCACTTCATCATTTCGGAGGTACTTGATGGTCGACGGATTGCTCCAGGTCCGGGGCGGACGCCCGCTCAACGGCGAGATCACGGTGCGCGGGGCGAAGAACCTCGTGCCCAAGGCGATGGTCGCCGCCCTGCTGGGCGCGACGCCGTCCGTCCTGCGCAACGTCCCGCTCATCCGCGACGTCGACGTCGTCTCGGGGCTGCTGTCCCTTCACGGCGTGTCCATCGACTACGACCAGACCGAGGGCGTCCTGCGGCTGGACTCCTCACGCGTCGAGACCGCCCACATGGCCGACATCGACGCCCACGCCGGCAGCTCGCGCATCCCCATCCTGTTCTGCGGCCCGCTCCTGCACCGGCTGGGGGAGGCCTTCATCCCCGACCTGGGCGGCTGCCGCATCGGGGACCGGCCGATCGACTTCCACCTGGAGATCCTGCGCCAGTACGGGGCGGTCGTCGACAAGCTCGAGGGCGGCATCCGCATCACCGCCCCCGACGGCCTGCGCGGCACCGTCATCGACCTGCCCTACCCCTCCGTCGGCGCGACCGAGCAGACGCTGCTGACCGCGGTGCGCGCCGAGGGGCTGACCGAGCTGCGCGGCGCCGCCGTCGAGCCCGAGATCCTCGACCTGGTCGACGTCCTGCAGAAGATGGGCGCCATCATCTCGGTCGACACCGACCGCACCATCCACGTCGAGGGCACGGGCGAGCTCTCCGGGTACAACCACGCCGCCCTGCCGGACCGCATTGAGGCGGCCTCCTGGGCGTCGGCCGCCCTGGCCACCCGCGGGGACATCTTCGTGCGCGGCGCCCGCCAGAGCGACATGACGACCTTCCTCAACACCTTCCGCAAGGTCGGCGGCGCCTTCGACGTGCGCGACGACGGCATCCGCTTCTACCACTCCGGCGGGGACCTGAGAAGCATCGTGGTGGAGACCAACGTCCACCCCGGCTTCATGACCGACTGGCAGCAGCCCCTGGTGGTGGCCCTCACCCAGGCGCAGGGCCTGTCCATCGTCCACGAGACCGTCTACGAGAACCGCTTCGGCTTCACCGGCGCCCTGCGCAAGATGGGCGCCACCATCCAGGTCTACCGCGAGTGCCTGGGCGGTACCGCGTGCCGCTTCGGCCAGCGCAACTTCAACCACTCGGCCGTCGTCTCGGGCCCCTCCCCGCTGCACGGCGCCGACATCGTCGTGCCCGACCTGCGCGGCGGCTTCTCCCACCTCATCGCCGCCCTGGCGGCCGAGGGCACCAGCCGGGTCGAGGGCATCAATCTCATCGATCGCGGCTACGAGCACTTCATGAGCAAGCTCTCCGCCCTCGACGCCGACGTCACCCGCCTGGCCTGAGGCGCCACAGGTCTGAGACGCGTCTGGCTCCATGCGCCCGTCCGCAGTCGTGCGCCGAGGCGCGGGCACCGGCTAGAGTCGCATCGTGCCCACGACCCGACGCATGACCCCCTTCTACCGGTTCGCCTCCCGGGGGGCGATCATCCCGTTCCTCAGGCTGGTCTCCCGCCAGCACGTCAGCGGTACGGAGAATATCCCCCGCGAGGGGGGCTTCGTCGCGGTGTGCAACCACCTGTCTGACCTGGACTCCCTGACGGCCATGCGGTGCCTGGTCGATGAGGACGTGCCCGTGTACTCGCTGGCCAAGTCCACGATCTTCGAGGCGCCGATCATCGGGCACGTCTTCAAGGCCGGCGGCCAGATCCCCGTCTACCGGGGCACGAAGGAGGCCGGCAGCTCCCTCATCGAGGCGGAGAGGCGGCTGCTCGCCGGGGACGTCATTATGATCTTCCCCGAGGGCACGCTCTCGCGCGACCCGCTCCTGTGGCCCATGACCGGCAAGACCGGGGCGGCGCGCCTGGCCATGCGCACCGGCGCGCCCGTGCTGCCCATGGGGCAGTGGGGGGCGCAGGACATCCTGGACTCCTTCGGCGGCGGCTTCCACCCCTTCCCGCGCAAGGACGTGCGGGTCCTCATCGGCGAGACCTTCACCCTGGAGTCCTTCGGCTCGGACACCGAGGACCGCGCGGCGGTGCGCGCCGCGACGGCGGAGATCATGCGCCGCATCACCGTCCTGGTCGAGGAGCTGCGCGGGGAGAAGGCCCCGCGCCCCTACGACGTGCACTACGACGGCGATCCCGGCAGGAAGCGCCACGGGGTGCGCAGGCCCGACCCGGCGCCCGGCGCGCAGGCCGAGTCCGGCGACGACGGCGGGACCGGGCCGGGCGGGGCCGGCTCCGAGTCTCCCGGCGGCACCGGCACCCAGACCGGCACGGAGGCGCAGCCGTGAGCGACGCAGCCGTGCACAGGGCGGCCGTCGTCGGCGCGGGCGCCTGGGGCACCACCTTCGCCTGCCTGCTCGCCGAGGCAGGCACTCCCACGACGGTGTGGGCGCGCCGCGAGGAGGTCGCCGCCGAGATCAACGCGGGCACCAATGAGCGCTACGTCCCGGGCCGGCGCCTGCCCGAGGGGGTGTCGGCCACGAGCGACCTGGTCCGGGCCGTCCGGGGGGCGGGGCTCGTCGCCGCCGCCGTGCCCTCCCAGAGCGCCCGCGACGTGCTGTCCCCGCTGCACGGCGGGCTGGAGGACGGCGCCGTGACGGTCTCGCTGATGAAGGGGGTCGAGGTCGGCACGGGGCTGCGCATGAGCCAGGTGCTCGCCGAGGCCCTCGACCTGCCCGCCGAGCGGGTCGCGGTCATCTCGGGGCCCAACCTCGCCGACGAGATCGCGGCGCGCCAGCCCACCGCCACCGTGGTCGCCGCCGTCGACGAGCACGTCGCCTCACGCGTGGCCGCGCTGTGCGCCACCAGCACCTTCAGGCCGTACACGAACACCGACGTGCTCGGCGTCGAGCTGTGCGGCGCGGTCAAGAACGTCATCGCCCTGGCCGTCGGGGCCGCGGCCGGGTGCGGCTTCGGCGACAACTCCAAGGCGACTATCATCACCCGCGGCCTGGTGGAGATCACCCGCCTGGGCCTGGCCCTGGGGGCCAGGCCGGAGACCTTCTCGGGGCTGGCGGGCATGGGGGACCTGGTGGCGACCTGCTCCAGCCCCCTGTCGCGCAACCAGACCTTCGGCCGGCGCCTGGGCGAGGGCATGAGCGTGGCCCAGGCGGGACGGGCCTCGCGCGGCGTGGCCGAGGGCGCGAAGTCGGCCCGCGCCGTCCTCGACCTGGCGGCCTCCCACGGCGTCGAGATGCCGATCACCGCGGGCGTGGTCGCCGTCGTCGAGGGCAGGGCCACCGTCACCGAGGTCAATGACGCGCTGCTGGCGCGGCCCCGCAAGGCCGAGGGCGTCTACGCCGCCCCCGCTGCCGACGCGGGCGGGCCGGGCCACGCGGGTTAGCCCCGTGAGGACCGCCGTGTCCCGCTGCGCGCGGTGAGCGCCCGCGGCCGGGAGGACCGATCAGCCGTCGTCGTCATGGCTGTCGTCCCCCTGGTCGTCGTGGCCCTGGTCGTCATCGGCCACGTCGATGACCAGACGCGTGGGGTTGGACAGGGTGAAGACCCGGTAGGTCTGGGAGTCGGTGCCCAGGGCGACCTGGAACTCGCCCTCGAAGCCCGGGTCGACGAAGGCCTCCTCAATGCCCTCGTCGTTGTCCCCCTTGTCCAGGTCGAGGCGCTGCTGGCTAGTGGTCCGCTGCCCCGAGGGCGGCACCGCGGCCAGGCCGGTGCCGTGGACGACGAGCGTGTGGTCCCCCTCGAGGGCGACCGGGTCGCCCTTGCCCATGGTGCTGACGTCGGTGTCCCACTGCGGGGCCTTCCAGCCCGGCGTCCCCTCACCGTCGAGCTCCAGGACGATGCGGCTGTAGTCGTCGTGGGACCCCACGCGCACCTCGGCGACGGTGAGCGTGCTGCCCTCGGACGCCTCCTGTCCGTCGCTGCCGGTGCCCCAGGCCGGGGCGCCGGAGGCGTCCTGCTCCTCCTCGCTCAGGGGCCCGGGGCCGGCGGTCTGGGAGGGGGAGGGCCGGCCGGTGTCGGTGCTGTCCGCAGCGGGAGCGGCGGACGCTGAGGCGTCGCCCGCGGGGGCACCCCCCTCATCCGTCGGGTCCGAGGTCGGAGCCCCTCTGCTGCAGGCGCTCAGCGTCAGGGCCCCGCCGAGGAGCACGGTGGCGAGCAGTGCGGGTGAGCGGTGTTTCATGGTGTCTCCTGATGTCGGGCGGTGCGAAGGTCCGGGTGCCGAGATCCGAGTGCGTTTCCAGGATATGAGGTCGGGCGCGGTAGCGTGGGACCCATGGCAGATGACTTGCAGGAGCCCGCTTCCTCCCCCGCATCCCGCCCCACTGGCCGCAAGCCGCGTGTCGCCGTCGTCTTCGGAGGGCGCAGCGGCGAGCACACCATCTCGTGCGCCACCGCCGCCGGGGTGCTGTCGGCCATCGACCGCGACCGCTACGAGGTCCTGCCCATCGGCATCACGCCGAGCGGCCAGTGGGTGCTCGTCGACGACGACCCCGCCGCCCTGGCCCTGGACGACTCCCGCCCGCCGGTGGAGATCACCGCCGAGGGGCTGGGGCGCGGCGAGCTCGCCGTACGGCCCGGGAGCGGGGCGCTGACCGCCCTGACGCCCGCCGGGCCGAGCGCCCTGGGCGGCGTCGACGTCGTCCTGCCCCTGCTGCACGGCCCCTACGGGGAGGACGGCACCATCCAGGGGATGCTGGAGATGCTGGGCGTCCGCTACGCGGGATGCGGCGTGCTGGCCAGCGCCGCGGGCATGGACAAGCAGGTGACCAAGGTGCTGCTGAGCGCCGCCGGGATCGCCACCGCCCCGCACGTGGTCGTCGAGCCCCACCGGTGGAACCGGGACCGCGCCGCCGTCCTGCGGGCCTGCGAGGCGCTGGACTACCCGCTGTTCGTCAAGCCGGCGCGGGCCGGGTCCTCGCTGGGCATCACCAGGGTCGAGCGGCGGGCGGACCTGCCCGCCGCCATCGAGGCCGCCCGCGAGGTGGATCCCAAGGTGCTCGTGGAGACCGGGATCGTCGGGCGCGAGATCGAGGTCGCGGTCCTGGGCGGCCACGGCGACGACGCCCCGCGCGTGGCCGAGCCCGGCGAGATCGTCATGGACGCCGCCCACGGGGCCGGCGAGTTCTACGACTACCAGACCAAGTACCTGGCCCACGACGCCGTCCAGATGGTCTGCCCCGCCCGCCTGACCCCCGCCGAGCGCGAGCTGGTCATGACCACCGCCGCCGGGGCCTTCCTGGCCATCGGGGCCGAGGGCCTGACCCGGGTCGACTTCTTCGTCACCGACGACGGGCGCGCCATCGTCAACGAGGTCAACACCATGCCCGGCTTCACCCCCTTCTCCATGTACCCCTACATGTGGAGGGTCTCCGGCATGGACTACCCGGCGCTCGTCGGCGAGCTCATTGAGCTGGCCCTGGAGCGGCCGGCCGATGTCAACCGCTGAGGGCGCCGCCCCGCTCGCCGTCGCGGACCTGACGGAGGACGGGCTCCTGGCCGCCCTCACGCCCCTGCTGCCGCGCGGGCGACGCGAGCTGGTCGGCGCCGGCGACGACTGCGCCGTCCTGGCGGCCCCGGACGCCCGCTACTGCGTGAGCACGGACCTGCTGGTCGAGGGCCGTCACTTCTCCACCGGCTGGTCGGGCCCGCAGGAGATCGGGGCGCGCGCCGCGGCCCAGAACCTCGCCGACGTCGCGGCGATGGGGGCCCGCCCGGTTGCGCTGGTCGTCGGCCTCGTCCTGCCGCCGGCGACGCCGCTGGCCTGGGTCCAGGACCTGGCGCGCGGAATGGCGCGGGTCTGCGAGCGGGCCGGGGCCGGCATCGTCGGCGGCGACCTGAGCGCGGGGGAGAGCCTCGTGGTCGCCGTCACCGTCCACGGCGACCTGGGGGGCCGCGCGCCCGTCCTGCGCTCGGGCGCCCGCCCGGGCGACCTGCTCGTCCACGTCGGGACGCTCGGCCGCAGCGCCGCCGGGCTCGCCCTGCTCTCCGCCGGCATTGACGACCCCGACCGGGCCGGCACGCGCTCGGGCGCCCCGCCCTGGAGCGGCCTCGCGGAGGGGACGCGCGCTGCGGCGCGCCGGGCGCTGTCCGTCTTCCGCGTCCCCGCCCCGCCGCTGGCGGCCGGCCCCGCCCTGGCCGGTGCCGGCGCGACCGCGATGATGGACGTCTCCGACGGCCTGCTGCGCGACGCCGGGCGCGTGGCCGCGGCCTCCCGGGTGCGGATCGACGTCGGGGACCCTGCGGGCGCCCGTGACGGCGCCGGTGAGGACCTGGCCGCCCTGGAGCCCGTGGCGCGCCTGCTGGAGGACTCGCCCGCCGGCGCCCGCGCGCTGGCGCGCCGGTGGGTGCTGACCGGGGGAGAGGACCACGGCCTGCTGGCCGCCGTCCCGGCCGGGGCCGGGCTCCCGGCGGGCGGCCGCGTCATCGGGCGGGTGCTCGAGCCGGGAGACGGCCCGCGCGTCACGCTCGACGGCAGGGCGCCCGACGTCGGGGCCGGGTGGGACCACTTCCGCGGCCGGGGCGCGGTCGACGGCGCCGCTGACTGACCCGGTCCCGGACCGATCCCGAGCCGGAGCACGGCCGATCTCGGCGGCCTCAGATGTTGCGCGTCACCCTGCCGGCCTTGAGGCAGGAGGTGCACACGTTGAGGCGCTTGGGGGCGCCCTTCACGAGCGCGCGCACGCGCTGGATGTTCGGGTTCCACCGGCGGTTGGTCCGCACGTGGGAGTGCGAGACGCTCTTGCCGAAGATGGGCCCCTTGCCGCAGACGTCGCACACAGCAGCCACGGTCTCACTCCTGAATCTTCTTGCTTGAACGCCGGGCGAGGGCCCGGTGCTGGATCGACCGCCCGAGAGCTCGCGCTCGGGCAACCAGGAAACCTTATCGGACGGCGGGCGCGCGTCCCAAGCGGGCAGTGCGTGGGGTGAGGCACACGCCCCGCCCTCTCGCGGTGCATCCGGCGCGCTCCCAGGACGCGCGCAGTGGCGCGGACCGGTAGCCTGGGAGCATAACAGGGTCAGCGTGCCGCCCGGTCGGGCGGTCGGATCGCCCACCAGCAGCCAAGGAGAGCGCGGCGTGACACGGCAGATGAGCAGCCAGTCGCCCAAGCCGCTCCCCGCGCACGCTCTGACCGCCCCCGCACTGCGGGACTGGCTGCACCTGGCCCGCAGAACGGGGGAGGTCACGCGCGGGCTCGTCGACTCCTTCAACGTCTTCCCGGTCCCGGACTCCGACACCGGCACCAACGTCCTGCTCACCGTGCGCGCCGCCTGCGACGCCATGCGCCTCCTGCCGGCCGGCGCCGATCTCGTCCAGGTCTCCCGGGCGGCGGCCGACGGCGCGGTGCGCGGCGCGCGCGGGAACTCCGGTCTCCTGATCTCCCAGGCCCTGGCCGCGCTCGCCGACGTCTGCGCTGAGGCACCCGACCCCGCGGCCCTGCGGCCGGTCGAGGTCGTCCGCGTCTACGAGCGCATCGCTGACACCACCTGGGCCGCCGTGTCGCGCCCGGTGACGGGCACCCTGCTGACGGTTGCCCAGGACGCCGCCGCGGCCGCGCGCGCCGCCCTGGAGGAGTCCCGCCCCGCCTCGCCCGCGAGCGTCCCGGCGATCTGCGCGGCCGCCGCCTTCGGCGCCCAGGAGAGCGTCGTGGAGACCGCCGGGCTCGGTCACGGCCCCGTCGATGCCGGGGGCGCGGCCCTCATGCTCATGCTCACCTGCCTGTCGGACACGGTCGCGGCCGGGGGACGGGCCACGGTGGGCGACGGGACGGGGGATGTCCCGACGCCCTGCACCGAGGTCGCCCACCAGATGCTCGTCGACCTCCTCACCGGCGCCGCGCACGGGGTCGCCGGTCCGGGCGGAGCCGCGCAGGCGGCCTCGACCGGAGAGTTCGAGGTCATGTACCTGTTCGAGGCGACCACCGCCCAGGCGTGCGCCCTGCGCCGCGACCTCGAGCGCGTCGGGGACTCCGTGGGCGTCGTCGGCACCCCCGACGCCCTGGGTGTGGGCCTGTACCAGGTCCACGTCCACACCGACACCCCCCGTGCGGCGCTGCCGCGCGCCGGCCGGGCGCGTCAGGTGTGCGTCCACCACCTCCACCCCACGGCCCTGGCGGTGGCCACCGGCTGGGAGGCCGATGAGCCTCCCCTGCCCGGCGGCCAGATCGAGGACTCCCACGTCGTGTCCTTCGAGCGCCTGGCGGCCCGTCGGGCGCGGAACCGGGCCGCCCAGCGCGACCGCTCCATGCGTCAGCACCCTTCGCGGCTCGGCTCCCCCACGCCGGCCGGCGAGCGCACGGGCGTCATCACCTGCACCCGCGCCCCGGGGCTCATTGAGCAGCTCGCCCGCACCGGCGCCGTCGTCGTCCTGGACCCCGAGCGCGACGGAATCGTCCGCGCGGCCGTCGACCTCGGCCGGGACCGGGCGGTTGTGCTGCCCTGCGATGCCGAGTGCGCCGCCCACGCCCACGAGGCGGCGCGCTTCCTGGCGGCCCGATCGGCTGCCTCCCATGTGCGCGGCGCCGTCGAGGACGCCTTGGAGCCCGGCGACGGCGTTCGCCTCCTCGTGTGCGACACGGATGACGAGGCCCGCGTCCTGGCGGCGGCCGTCGCCGTCGCCGGGCGTGACGAGGACCTCACCGCCCTGGCCATGAGGGCCGGCCGCGCCGCCGTCGAGCTGCGCACCCTGGCGCTCAGCGGCCCGGACGCCGAGGCCGATGCGGTCACAGCCGCCCTGAACGCCGCGCTGCGTCCCGACGACGAGCTGGTCACCGTGATCCTCGGCCGCGACGCCGTGCCCGACGCTGGCGCCCTGGCGGCCGAGGCCGTCGCCCGCTACGGCGAGCGGGCCCTGGGGGACCCCGACGCCATCGAGGTCGTCATCCACGCCGGCGGCCAGGTGCGCCCCGACGTCCTGTTGGCCCTGGAGTAGGGGCGCGCATGACCACCTCACCCACGCCCGCCCGCGCGGCGGTGCCCCTGCTGGACCGCCCCCTGGACGGGCTGGTGGGCAGGCGGACCGCGGACCAGCTCGCCAAGCAGGGGGCCCGGACGGCCGGGGACCTGCTGCGGCTCCTGCCGCGCCGCTACGACACCTGGGGCGAGTTGACTGATCTGCGCACCCTGACCGACGGCGAGCAGGCGACCGTCCAGGTCCAGGTCGTGCGCTCCTCGGTCCGCCGCACCCGCAGCGCCCGCCCCCCCGCCATGATGGAGGCCACCGTCACCGACGGGACCACCGCCATGCCCGTCGTCATGTTCGGCACCATCGGCCTGATGAAGCAGCGCGCGAACCAGCTCTCGCCGGGCACCACGGCGCTGATGACGGGCAGGGTGGGGCGCCGCCGGGGGCGCCTGCAGCTGGCGAATCCGCGCTACCAGGTCCTCGACGACCTCAGCGAGGCCGAGCGCGAGGCGATCCTGGCCCGCCCCCTGCCCATCTACCCGGCCACCGAGGCCCTGCCGACCTGGCAGGTGGCCAAGGCCGTGAGCACGGTCCTGGACCAGGTCGGCGCCGCCGACGTCCCCGACCCGCTGCCCGCGGATGTGCGCCGGGCCCACCGCCTCATCGACGCCTTCACCGCCTACCGGTGGGTCCACGAGCCCCAGGACGACGAGCAGTGGCGGGTCGCGCGACGGCGGCTGCGCCACGAGGAGGCGCTCGTCCTCCAGACCGCCCTGGCCCAGCGGCGCGCCCGCCACCGGGCCACGCGCACCGCCGTGGCCTGGCCGGCCCCCGGACCCGACTCCCTGCGCGCCGACCTGGACGCCACCCTGCCTTACGAGCTCACCGCCGGGCAGGCGCGCGTGGGGGAGGACCTCGCCCGCGCCCTGGAGTCGACCGTGCCCATGCAGGTCCTCCTGCAGGGCGACGTGGGCAGCGGCAAGACTGTCGTCGCCCTGCGCGCCATGGCCCAGGTCGTCGGTGCCGGCGGGCAGGCCGCCCTGCTGGCCCCCACCGAGGTCCTGGCGGCCCAGCACCAGACCAGTCTCGAGGCGCTCCTGGGGCCTCTGGGACGGGCGGGCGAGCTCGGCGGCGCGCAGCGCGCCACCCGCGTCCTGCTGCTGACCGGATCCACCCCGGCCCCACGGCGCCGCGAGATCCTCGCCGCCCTGGCCTCCGGCGAGCCCGCCATCGTCGTGGGCACGCACGCCCTGCTGTCCGAGACCGTCCAGATCCCCTTCCTGGGGCTGGTGGTGGTCGACGAGCAGCACCGCTTCGGGGTCGCCCAGCGCGACGCCCTGCGCGGGCGCCGCGGCGTGACCGACCCCGCCACAGGGGCCGAGCGCACCCCGCACCTGCTGGTCATGACAGCCACCCCCATTCCGCGCACGATCGCCATGACGATCTTCGGCGACCTCGACACGGCGGTCCTCGACGGGCTCCCGGCCGGCCGGCGCCCCGTGGCCACCCACCTGGTGCCCTGGGAGCGGCGGCTGTGGGTGGAGGGGATCTGGAGGCGGGCGGCCCGCGAGGTCGCCGCCGGGGGGCGGGTCTACGTCGTCTGCCCGCGCATCGACGCCGACGAGCAGGCCGGGGCGGCCGAGCAGGCGCACGACGACCCGGACCGCCCCGAGGGCTTCGACGACGGTCTTCTGGAGGGCCCCGGCTCCCGGGAGCCGGGCCGTGGGGCGTCGGCGCGCCCGCCGGCCGCGGTCGCCCAGTGGGCGCAGCGCCTGGCCGACGAGCCCGCGCTCGCGGGGATCGGCATCGGCACGCTGACCGGGCGGATGACCAGCGCCGAGAAGGGCGCCGCCATGGGGGCCTTCGCGAGCGGCGCGGCCCCGGTGCTCGTGGCCACCACCGTCATCGAGGTCGGGGTGGACGTGCCCGAGGCGACCATGATGGTCATCCTCGACGCCGACCGCTTCGGGCTCTCCCAGCTCCACCAGCTGCGCGGGCGCGTGGGCCGTGGGGGCCGGCCGTCGGTGTGCGTGGCGACCACCGGGGTCGAGATCGGCTCGGCCGCCTACCACCGGCTCAAGGCCTTCGGCGACATCACCGACGGCTTCGCCCTGGCCGAGGCGGACCTGGCGCTGCGCAGCGAGGGCAACGTGCTGGGGGCGGCCCAGTCCGGGCGGCGCTCCGACCTCGACCTGCTGCGGGTGACGCGGGACAGGAAGGTGATCGAGGATGCCCGCGGCGAGGCCGAGGCGATCGTCGACGCCGATCCCCGGCTGAGCAGGCACCGCGTCCTGGCGGCCGCCATCGCCGACCGCCTGGACGAGGAGTCCCAGGCCTTCCTGGAGCGGTCCTGATGAATGCGCCTCAGCCGCCCCGGGCGGCAGCGGGCTCGGCGAACCACAGGGCGGTCTCCCCGTATCGCCTGTGCGCGAAGCGCTCCAGGCCGGTGGGCCAGGCGGGCTCGGGAGAGCGGGTCGAGCGCTCCACCACCACGACGGCGCCGGGCGCCAGCCACGGATCGCCACCGCGGGCCAGGGGGGCGAGCATGGCCGCCAGTCCCTCCCGGCCCAGCCCGTAGGGCGGGTCGACGAGCACCAGATCCATCGGCGCCCCGGCCGCACCCGCCAGAAAGGCCGCCGCCGTGGCTGTCGCCACGCGCACGCCCGCCAGCCCCAGGGAGCGGGCATTGCGCCGGCAGACCGTCGTGGCGCTCCGCGAGGAGTCCACCAGGGTCACCTCCCCGGCGCCCCGGCTCGCCGCCTCCAGCCCCAGCGCCCCCGAGCCCGCGCACAGGTCCAGCACGCTGGCGCCCTCGACGAGCCCGTAGTGCTCCAGGCGGGAGAACAGGGCCTCCCGCACCCGCTCGGAGGTCGGGCGGGTGCCCGCGCCGGGCACCTCGATCCTGCGTCCGCCGGCCGTCCCGGCCACGATCCTGGTCACGTCCGGAGCCTACGGCAGGGCGGCGGCAGTACGTGGATCGGTGCCGTCGCCCGCGGCGCGCGTCCACCGCTGAGCCGGGCGTGCCGTTAGCCTCGGGGCATGTCACTGGCCGTCTATCCCGGAACCTTCGACCCCATCACCCTGGGGCACGTCGATGTCGTACGCCGCGCCCTGACCGTGTTCGACCGGATCGTCCTGGGAGTCGCCCAGAACGCCGCCAAGGCCTCCGGCCACCTGCTCGGTCCCGACACCCGCGTGGCGCTGGCCCGGCGGGCCCTTGCGGGCCTGCCCGGGGCGGAGGTCGACGTCGTGCCCGGGCTCCTGGCCGACTACTGCCGCGACCGCGGGGCCGACGCCATCGTCAAGGGGCTGCGCAATGGCACCGACCTGGACGCCGAGGCGCCCATGGCCCTGCTCAACCGCGATCTCGGCGCGCCCGAGACCGTTTTCCTCGCCGCCGCCCCCGCGCACGCCCACGTCTCGTCGTCTCTGGTCAAGGACGTGGCGCGTCATGGCGGCGATGTCTCCCGCCTGGTGCCCGACGGCGTCCCGGAAGCGCTTCGGGACGCCCTGCTGGTGCCGCAGTCCCTGAAATGCCTGACCGGAAGGAGCCACTCGTGACCACTAGCCCCGACGCCGGAGACGACCTGCTGCGCATTCTTGACGAGCTCGATCAGCTCATCACCGGTGCGCGCTCCGTCCCCATGAGCGGCTCCGCCATTGTCAACCGCGAGGACGCCCTCACGCTGATCGAGCGCGCCCGCCACGCCGTCCCCACCGCCGTGCGCCGCGCCGAGGAGATCGTCGCCGACGCGGACGAGGTCCTGGCCCAGGGGCAGGAGGAGTCCGAGCGGATCGTGCTGCGCGCCCAGGAGGAGGCCGAGCGCCTGGTTGCGGGCGAGAGCGTGGTGCGCATGGCCCACGAGCGCGCCGACGAGATCATCGCCGTCGCCGAGGACCGGGCCGCCGACCTGCGCCACGGCGCCGATGTCTACTCGGACCGCTCGCTGGCGGCCCTGGAGGACGAGCTCGTCAAGATCACCGAGCAGGTGCGCGCAGGACGTGACGTCCTGGCCGCCCGGCTCGGCGAGCTCGACGACGCCGAGCAGGAGGAGGCGCCGGGCGGTCGCCGTCGGCCCGGCTGGCCGCTGATCCCCGGCGGCCTGTGAGGGGCCGGCCCGAGCCGTGCAGAAGGCGTGCGGCGCCGTCGCGCCGGAAGATCACGATTCAAAGTGTGACCCGCGGCCGCGGGACGACGCAGGATCGTGCCGCCGGCGCCCGAGTACTCTGAGCCCCTGCGGGCCCGGGAGTCGCCCCGACCCGTCCACGTACCGGACAACCGGAGGAGCACCATGACCACCACGGCCGCCCTGGTCGTCGACATCGTCGATCTGCCGCGCCAGATCGGGTCTGTCAAGGACGTCCGTGTCGAGACGGCCGCGCCCGCGGACCTGGGCACCGACATCATCGGCGTGCCCGAGGGCAGCCCCATCGTCCTGGACGCGCAGCTGACCAGCATGGAGGACGGCGTGCTCGCCCGCGGTCGCGCCGGCGTCCACATCCACGGCAGGTGCGTGCGCTGCCTGCGGGACCTCGACGAGGACCGCGCCATCGTCTTCGACGAGCTCTACTACCTGCCCCCGGCCGCCCAGGCCCAGGCGGCCGAGGGCGACGAGGAGGCCGCCGACCTGTTCCTGGTCGGCGAGACCGACCTCGACCTGGAGCCGGCGCTGCGCGACGCCCTCGCGCTCGCCCTGCCCTTCCAGCCTCTGTGCCGGCAGGACTGCGCGGGCCTGTGCCCCCAGTGCGGGGAGAGGCTCGACGACCTGCCCCCCGACCACCATCACCACGACCAGCCCGATCCGCGCTGGTCGGCGCTGGCGGCGCTCCTGCCCGATCAGGGCGAGCCCGGCACGAGCGAGAGGGGGCGGGCCTGATGGCCCGTTCATCCCGCAGGGGCGGCAGGAGCTCCCGCCGTGTCGCCTCCCCGGCTCGCGCCGATGTCGAGGCCCTCGTCTACCGGTGGGGCTCGAGGATCGATCCGGACCTGCTCGACCTGTCGCTGACCCACCGCTCCTTCGCCCACGAGCACGGCGGGCTGCCCACCAACGAGCGCCTGGAGTTCCTGGGCGACTCCGTGCTGGGCATCGTGGTGACCGAGTACCTCTACCGCGCCCACCCGGACGTCCCCGAGGGCCAGCTCGCCAAGATGCGCGCCGCGACGGTCTCGGAGCCCGCGCTGGCGGCCGTGGCCCGGGACCTGGGCCTGGGGGAGTTCATCAAGCTGGGCAAGGGGGAGGCCCTGTCCGGCGGCCGCGACAAGGACTCGATCCTGGCCGACACGGTCGAGGCGCTCATCGGCGCCAGCTACCTCACTCAGGGCCTGGAGCCCACCCGCGCCGTGATCGAGCGCCTCGTGTCCCGCTTCCTCCGCCAGGCCCGCACGCGCGGCGCGGGCCTGGACTGGAAGACCAGCCTCCAGGAGCTGGCCGCGGCCCACGGCCTGGGCAATCCGCACTACGAGGTCGAGGGCGTGGGGCCCGACCACGAGCGCGTCTTCACCGCGCAGGCCATTATCGACGGCGAGGTGCTGGGCGAGGGCACCGGCACCTCCAAGAAGCTCGCCGAGCACGAGGCCGCGGAGGCCGCCTACGCCTCGATCCTGGCCAGCCGCGGCGACGGCGGGCTGGACCTGCCCGGCGTCAACGACGCCCTGCGCGCCGACATGGCGGAGATGGCTCTCCCGGCGACGACGCGGGCCGAGACGGCCGGCGGGGACTGAGCGGGCGTGCCCGAGCTTCCGGAGGTCGAGTCCGTGCGCGCCGGGCTCGCCCGCCACCTGACCGGCCGCACGATCGGCGACGTCGAGGTCCTCGACGCGCGCTCCGTGCGCCGGCAGGACGGTGGCCCTGAGGCCTTCGCGAGCCTGCTCACCGGGAGGACGGTGACCGCGGCCGTGCGCCGGGGCAAGTTCCTGTGGCTGGCGCTGGACGACGGCCGCGCGCTGTCCGCCCACCTCGGCATGAGCGGCCAGGTCCTCGTGCGCGGCACCGCCGCGGGGCGGCCTCCCGGCACCGGTCCCGCCCGCCGCCCGGGCGCAGCGGACACCCGCGGCGGCCGGCGCGCCGACCTGACGGCGCTGCGCGCCCCGAGCCTCGTGCGCGGGCTGTCCGCCCGGCCGCGCCACCTGCGCGTGCGCCTGCGCCTGGCGCCCGCCGACGGTGACGCCCCCGGCGGCGCCGCCGTCGACCTGGTCGACCAGCGCATGTTCGGCGGCCTGCGCGTGACCGATCTGGTGCCGACGCCCGACGGGGCGCCGGGCGGGGCGGGCAGCCCGGACGCCCTCCTGCCCGCCGACGCCGCCCACATCGCCCGCGACCTGCTCGACCCCGCGCTCGACCGGAGCGGTGTCGTGGCCCGGGTGCGCTCCTCGGGTCGCGCCGTCAAGACCATTCTGCTGGACCAGCGGGTCGTGTCGGGCATCGGCAACATCTACGCCGACGAGGGCCTGTGGGCCGCCCGCCTCCACGGCCTGCGGCCCGGCAGCCGGTTGGGCCCGCGCGTGGCCGCGCGCCTGCTGGAGCGGACCGCGGCCGTCATGGAGCGGGCGCTGGCCGCCGGGGGCACGAGCTTCGACGCCCTGTACGTCGACGCCGACGGCGCCGCCGGCTTCTTCGCCCGCGAGCTCGCGGCCTACGGGCGCGCCGGGCTGCCCTGCAGGCGGTGCGGGGCGGCCATGCGCGTGGAGAGCGTCGGCGGGCGCAGCCACACGTCCTGCCCGAGGTGCCAGACGCGCCCGCGGCGCCGACGCCGCTGAGGCCGCCGCGGCCCGGCGGCCCATGGGCCCGGCGGATTTTCCCAGGACGAGGCCGTGTTTGTGACGTAGGTCCCCGGCGCTGATAGGCTCGTTCCCATGCCGAGAGCCGTTGCCGCCGAGACCGTCCGCGTCATGATCGTGGACGATCACGAGATCGTCCGTCGTGGGATCGCCGAGATCATAGACCGTGCCGACGGCCTGGACGTCGTGGCCGAGGCGGGGTCCTGCGCCGAGGCCCTGCGCCGGGCCGAGCTCATGCGCCCCGACGTCGTGCTGGTCGACCTGCAGCTTCCCGACGGCACCGGCATCGAGCTCATGCGCGAGCTGCGCGACTCCGTCCCCGACGCCCTGCCCATCGTCCTGACCTCCTTCGACGACGACGAGGCCCTGGCCGAGGCCCTCGACGCGGGAGCCCGCGCCTACCTGCTCAAGACCGTCCACGGCGCCGAGATCAGCGACGTCGTGCGGGCCGTCGCCTCGGGGCGCGTGCTGCTCGACGAGCGCACGGTCACGCGCCGCCGCGCCGACCACGACGACCCGACGGCGGACCTGACCAACGCCGAGCGCAAGGTCCTCGACCTCATCGGCGACGGCCTGTCCAACCGGGAGATCGGCGAGAGGCTCGGCGTGGCGGAGAAGACCGTGAAGAACCACATCACCTCCCTGCTGGCCAAGATGGGCCTGCAGCGCCGCACCCAGGTGGCCGCCTGGGTCGCCGGCCAGCGAGCCTCGGGCTGGCGCCGCGGCTGACCGCGCTCCGGCGCCGCGGGCCCGCCGCCGGGTGACCGGCTCAGCCGGCCCCCGGCTCCAGCGGCACCCGCCAGGTGAAGCAGGTGCCGCGGCGCTCGCCGTCGGAGCGGGCCCGCGGCCCGATGGCGAAGACGCCGCCGTGGCGGCGGGCGCGCTCGGCCATGTTCGCCGTGCCCGAGCGGCGCGTCACCGAGGGGTCCACCCCCACGCCGTCGTCGCGGCACACCACCTCGACCACCGGCACGCCGCTGAAGGGCTCGGCGTCCCCGGAGGCCGGCCCGCCCCCGGCCAGCAGGCTGGAGCCGCCGGGCAGGACGCCCTCGATCTTGACGTCCACCGTCACCGAGGACGCCCTGGCGTGCCGGGCCACGTTCGACAGGCCCTCGCGCACCACCGCCACCATGTCGTCGGCGACGTCCTCCTCGACGGCCGCGTCCACGGCGTCGATGAGCTCGTCCGCCTCCTCGCGGCCCGCCTGCGCCAGCCCGCGCCCGTCGACGGTGAGGATCAAGGAGGGGGCGAAGCCCAGCGAGGTGCGCGCCAGGGACGCCTCGCGCCGCAGCCGCTCGACGACGCCCGCCTCCTCGTCGCGGTCGCGCAGCGAGCGCACGATGGAGCGGATCTGACGCACCGAGTCGTCGACCGCCTCCAGCGAGGACTCCAGCGCCCCGCACACCGCCTCCAGGTCGGCGCAGCCGCCGGGGCCGTCGGCGTCCTTGGCGCGCAGGCGGTCGCGGGCCGCGGAGATCTGCATCCCGGTGGCGAAGAGCTGCTGGATGGCCAGGTCGTGCAGATCGCGTCCAATGCGCGCCCGCTCGTTGAGCAGGGCCGCCATCTCCTCGGCGTGCTGGGCGTCGGCCAGCTCGAAGGCCACGGTCGCCTGGCCCGCCACCAGCTCGGCGATCTCCAGGTCCCGCTCGGTGAAGGGGGCCGCACCCTGGGCGCGCAGCAGCAGCATGACCCCCACCCCGCGGCCGCGGTGGATCATGGGGGCGTACAGGGCCGGCCCGAAGGACGCCAGCTCGGGCACGAGCAGGTCGTGCGCACCCCACGCCTCGGCCAGCGAGCCCACCGTCAGCCCGGTCCGGTGGGCCAGCGTCGTCAGCGCCCTGCCGCCCGGCGGGAAGGCCGCCCCGATCAGGTCGGTGGAGTGAGCGCCGGCGGCGATCTCGCACACCCACGTCCGACCGACGCCGGGAAGGACCAGGGCGGCCGTGTCCGCGTGCGCGACCTCGCGGACACGGCGGGCGATCAGGGTCAGGGCGTCGTCCTCCTCGGCGCCCGACAGCAGCAGCGTCGTCAGCTCCTGGGACACGGCCATCCAGCGCTCGCGGTCCCGGGCCTCGCGGTACAGGCGGGCGTTCTCCACCGCGACGGCGGCGGCCTCGGCCAGCGTGAGGACGATGGCGGCGTCCCCGTCGTCGAATCCGCCGTCCTTGTCGCACAGGTACAGGCGTCCGTAGACCCGCCCGTGCACCCGCAGGGGCGCCGACAGGACCGAGCCCGTCGTCTCCCCCTCGATCTCGCCGGTGAAGGCGGAGGCGTGCGCCAGGTCGTTGTCGATGACGACGCCGTTGTCGGCGGGTCCGGCTCCGTGGGCGCCCGCCAGCATCGAGTCGAGCTCGCCGGGCGAGGCCGTCGCCCGCGCTGTGGCCAGGGCCGGGGCGTCCGCGGCGCCGAGCACGCCGATGGTGCCCCAGGCCGCGCCCGTGATCGAGCAGGCGGAGTCCACCAGGCGCCGCAGCGCGTCGGGCATGTTGAGGGATCCGGTCAGCCGCAGGGCCGCGCGGAAGAGCTCGACGGCGCCGTCGTCCAGCGCGACCCCGCGGGCCGGGCGTCCGCGTGTGGAGGCCAGCCGATCGGTGTGGATCGCGTGGGCCAGGGAACCGATGCCGGCGGGGTCCTCCGGGCTCGGACCGCTGGGCAGCGCCAGGACCAGGTCGTCGTCCGGCATGCCGGGGAAGACGGCCGGTCCGGGCGTAGTCGGTTCGCTCATCTCAGTCGCGCTCCTGCTCAAGGGACCAGCGGTAGGACTCGTCGCGCGCGGTCAGCCGGGCGTGCGTGCCGCGGCGCGCTACGGTGGCCGGGCGGCCCGGCCCGGGGGCGCCCAGGACCAGGACCTCGTCGGCGCCCTCCAGGGCGCTCAGGCGGTGGGTGATCAGCAGGACGCCGCGCACTCCCTCGCCGGCGCCCAGCAGGTCGGCCACGAGCCGGTCGGCCGCGGCCGCGTCCAGGTGCTCGCCGGGCTCGTCGAGCAGCATGAGCGGCGCCGGGGCGGCCAGCGCGCGGGCCAGCAGCAGGCGGCGGCGCTCGCCCCCGGACAGGGTTGTGGCGTTGGGGCTGATCATGGTGTCCAGCCCCTCGGGCAGGCCCGCCAGCCAGTCTCCCAGGCCCGCCTCTCGCAGCAGGGCGCGGGCCCTCTCCGCGGTCAGGGAGCCGTCGGCCACCCGCAGGTTCTCCAGGACGGTGGTGCCGAAGACATGGGCGTCCTCCGCGGTCAGGCTGATCCGGCTCGCCGCGTCCGCCCGCCTCGCCGGCCACAGCGCGGCCCCGTCCAGGCTGAGCTCGCCGTCCCTGGGCTCCAGCAGTCCGGCCAGGGTCAGCAGGAGGGTCGTCTTGCCGATTCCCGACGGCCCGACGACGGCCAGGTGGTCGCCGGGCGCCAGGTCGAGGTCGATGCCCTCGGCCACGACCGGGCCGCCCGGCCAGCCGACGGCCAGGCCCCGGGCCTGCAGGCGGGGGCCGCCGTCGCCGACGGCCGGCAGCGGCGCAGGGGAGGGCGCCTCGATGCGCGGCGCCTCGGCCCGGTCGATGAGGGCGACGACGCGCCTGGCCGCCCCGGCGGAGACGACCAGCTGGACGCTGGCGGGCCCCAGCGCAGAGGTGAGCTCGAAGGCGGCCAGCGGCACCAGGACGACGACCGGGAGCCACACCGGGGCGAGACCGCCGCCGGCCACCGCCGGGACGCCGATCAGGAGGGCGCCCACGACCGCCAGGCCCAGGGCGGCCGTGTCGACGGCGGCCGCCAGGGCCGCAGGGCGGGCGCCGCGGTCGCGGGTCGAGGCCAGGCGCGCCTCCAGGGCGGCGAGCTCGTCCATGAGGCGGGGCAGGCGTCCGGACACGCTCAGCTCGTCGCCGCCCTCCAGCGCGGTCAGGACGGTCGCCGACAGGTCGGTGGCCTGCTCCTGGCGGGCCAGCTCGGCGGTACGGGCCGCCCGGATCGTCACCAGGGGGCCGACGACCCCCGCCAGCAGCAGGCACGCCGCCAGGACGAGCCCGGCTGCGGGGTGGATGAGGACCAGCCCGATGGACGTGACGGCGCCGACGCTCGCCGCCACCGCTATGGGCAGGTAGCCGCGCACGACCAGGTCGCCCACGGCGTCGACGTCGGCGCCCACGCGGGCGAGCACGTCGCCGCGGCGCAGCCCCGCCACGGTGTCGGTCCGCGAGGCCGCCAGGATCTCGTACAGGTGCGTGCGCAGGGCGCTCATGCCGCGCAGCGCCGTGCCGTGGGACAGGAGCCGCTCGCAGTAGCGCAGCACCGAGCGGGAGATGCCGAACAGGCGCACCGCCACGGGCGCCACGCCCAGGGCCACGACGTCGGGCACCTGGGAGGCGCGGGCGATCATCCACGCCGCGACGGCGGACAGCCCGATCGCGCTGCCCAGGCCCAGCGCGCCGGCGGCCACGGAGGCCGCGAAGCGGGCCGGGTCGAGGTCGAGCAGCCCGACGGCGCGCCGCAGCGCCCTGCGCTCCGGCGGGGACAGGAGGACGCTCATCGGGCCGCCCTCTTTCCGGCGCCGGAGGGCTGCGCGGCGGCCGCCCCCGGGGGGGCCTGCGGGTCGTCGGCGGACGCTGGCTGCGAGAAGACCTCGATCACGTCGTCGGCCCTGGCCAGCAGCGCCGCCCGGTGCGCGATCACCACGACGGTGCGCCCCTGGGAGCGCAGCATCTCGACGCCGTCCAGGACGTGCGCCTCACTGGCCGCGTCCAGGTGCGCGGTCGGCTCGTCCAGGACGACGAGCGGGGCGTCCGACATGAGCGCCCGGGTCAGGCTCAGGCGCTGGCGCTGCCCCACCGACAGCCCGACGCCGCCCTGCCCGACCCGCGTGCGCCAGCCGCGGGGGAGGGCGGCGACGACCTCGTCCAGGCCCGTGGCGCGGGCGGCGGCCCCCAGGCGGGGAAGGCGCTCCTCGGGCCGGGCGCCGTCGAGCCCGGCCGCCCGGTCGGGGCCTATCACGTTGGCCAGCACCGTGCCCGGCACGATGACCGGCCGCTGGGGGACCCAGGCGATCTGCGCCCACCATGTGGCCGGATCGATCCGGGACAGGTCGGCGGCGTCGCCGGCGGGGCCGACCACGCGCACGGCGCCGCGGTCGGCGGGCAGCAGGGACAGCAGCACCTGGCAGGTCGTGGTCTTTCCGGCGCCCGAGGGGCCGGCGAGCGCCACCAGGCGCCCGGGCCGGATTCTCGCGGTCAGTCCGGCCGGGGCCCAGGAGCCGCGCGCCGCGACGCCGAGGTCCTCGATCTCGATGACGGCGGAGGACAGGTCGGGCGCCGGGAGCGCGCCTCGCTCGGGCGGGGGCGCACCGAGGACCTCGAAGACGGCGCTGGCGGCGGCGAGCCCGTTGGCCGAGGCGTGGAAGTGGAACCCGACCTGCCGCAGCGGCTGGTAGACCTCGGGGGCGATCATGATGACCAGGAGGGCGGTCGCCAGGTCCATGTGGCCGAACAGCAGCCGGAAGCCCACCTGCACGGCCACGATCGCGACCGACAGCGTCGTGATGAACTCCAGGACCGCCCCGGACAGGAAGGCGACCCTGAGGGTGTGCATGGTGGCCGTGTTGTAGGCCCGGCCCAGCGCCCGCACGCGCCTGGCCGGGCCGGCCTCGCGTCCCAGGGCCTTCAGGGTGGGGAGCCCGGCGAGCAGGTCGAGCACCTGGCCCCCCAGGCGCTCCATGGCCTCCAGACGCTCCTCGGAGTGGTGCTGGGTGAGCCGTCCGATGAGGATCATGAAGGCGGGGATGAGCGGGATGGTGCACGCCACGGCGATGGCCGAGGGCGGGTCCTCCACGAGCATGACCAGGCCGGTCAGGGGCGTGACCGTCGCGGCGAGGAGGAGCTGGGGGAGATAGCGCGTGAAGTACGGCTCGAGGTCGTTCAGGCCCCGGGTGAGCAGGGTGGCGGTCTCGGGGCCGTGCTCGGCCGCCCAGCGCGGGCCCAGCGCCGCGACGTGCTCCAGGACCCGGCGGCGCAGCTCGATGATCGTGCGCGTGGCGGCGCGGTGGGCGAGGGCCTCCTGGGCGTAGGTGATGACCGTGCGCGCCGCCATGACGAGAGCCAGCGCCCCGACCAGGGGCGCCACCGTGCCCGGGGCGGCGCGGGAGGCCACGACGGGGGACACGGACCTGGAGATGAGGACGGCCTGCACGACGACGAGCAGCGCGGTCGTCCCGCCGGCCAGGGCGGTGACGACGATATAGCGCCGGGCGGCGTGCGCGTAGCGCATGAGCCGGGGGTCCAGAGGCTTCACCGCTCCAGGATAGTCGTCCTGGGACTGTGGTCCTGACTCTGTGCGGTCCCTGTTGGCCTGTTGCCCTGTTGGCCTGCCGGCCCGTCGACTCGTTGGCCTGCCACGGCACCGGGCGGGCAGGCCGTCGGGGTCGCGAGGACGGTCCCCCGCGACCCCGACGTGCCGGCGCGTCCGGGCTGGGCCGATGGCCGGCTGTGTCAGTGGCGTCAGTGGCGTCAGCGGCGTCAGTAGCCGATGGCGGCCTCCGGCTGGGCGGAGTCGCGCACCCTGGTCGGGTGCAGGCCTCCCTCGTGGGGGTCGATCGCCTCGGCGCGAATGCGCCTGGAGAAGACCTTGTACCCCCAGATCGTGTAGAAGAGCACGACCGGGACGAAGACGACAGCGGCCACGGTCATAATGAGGAGCGTCGTGTCCGCGCTCGCGGCCTGGGCGATCGTCAGGGAGTAGGCCGCGTCGACCGAGGAGCGCATGACGTCGGGGGCCATGGCCGCGAAGATGAAGACGACGGCGAAGGCGATGCCGGCGAAGTGCAGGGCGAAGGCCCTGCCCTCGCTGCCCCGGCGGGTCAGGGCCAGGGAGCCTATGAGCGCCAGCGCGGCCAGGACGAGCGGGATCCAGGACAGCGCGTTGGGGGAGTGGGCGAGCTGGGCCCACAGCGCCCACACGGCGGTGACGGCGGTGGAGGCGGGGGCGGACCGCCTGGCGAGGGCCAGGGCCCGCTCGGAGAGCTCCCCGGCGGTCTTGAGGGAGACGAAGAGCGCCCCGTGGGTGAGGAACAGCAGGCAGGTGACCGCCCCGCCCAGCAGCGTGAAGGGGGTCAGCAGGCTGAGGAACCCGCCGGTGATCTGGTGGGAGGCGCCGTGGACCAGGGCGTCGGGGGAGACCTGGCCCGCGGGCACGGGAGCGCCCGAGGCGGTGTCGATCACCTCGATCCTCATGCCCTGGACGAGGTTGGCGAAGGCGGCGCCCCACAGGATCGAGGGGATCCAGGCGCTGACCGTGTGCGCCCAGTCCCAGCGGTCCCGCCAGACCTGGTCGTTGATCTTCTCGCGCCACTCGATGGCGCAGATGCGCACGATGAGGCACAGGAGAATGAGGAGCAGGACGAGGTAGGCGCCCGAGAACAGGGTGCCGTACCACTCCGGGAAGGCGGCGAAGGTGGCGCCGCCGGCGGTCAGCAGCCAGACCTCGTTGCCGTCCCAGTGGGGACCGATGGTGCCGAGCATGGCTCGGCGCTCCCTCTCGTCGCGCCCGAGGATCCTCAGCAGCATGCCGACGCCGAAGTCGAATCCCTCCAGGGTCAGGTAGCCGATCCACAGGACGGCGATGAGGACGAACCAGAGAATGGACAGAGGTGTCATGGGTGTGCTTCCTTCTTCCGGCTCAGTACTCGAAGGACAGGACGGGGACCGGGGCCCTGCGGGAGGCGGCCCTGCCGACCAGCTCGACGGACTCCTCGGTCTGGGTGCGCACGCCCTCGCGCACGTAGCGGCGCACCAGCACGAACCAGATGATGCCGAGGGCGGCGTACAGGAGCGTGAACAGGACCATGGAGGCGAGCACCGTCGGGGAGGAGACGACGGTGGACACGCCGTCGCTGGTGAGCATGTAGACCTGGGCGACGGGGTCGGCCAGGTTGGGGGCGACCACCCACGGCTGGCGGCCGATCTCGGTGAAGATCCAGCCGAAGGTGGAGGCGAGGAAGGGCAGCGGCAGGGTCCACAGGGCGATCCTGCCCAGCCGCGGGCTGGTGATGAGGCGGTCCTTGCGGATGAGCCACAGCCCGACGGCGCCGATGAGGAGGGACAGCACGCCGAGCCCGATCATGAGGCGGAAGGACCAGAAGGTCGTGGCGACGTCGGGGGTGTAGTCCACGCCGGCGCCGTAGCGCTGCTCGTACATGGCCTGCGCGTCGTCCAGGCCCATGACCCTGGCGTTCGGGTCATTGGTCGCCATGAAGGAGTAGACGTTGGGCACGGAGGCGATGCGGGTGACGCCGCTGTCGCAGTCGCCGAAGGCGGCCACGGTGAAGCCGGCGCCGGACTCGGTGGAGCACAGGGCCTCGGCGGCGGCCATCTTGGCGGGCTGCTCCTCGGCGACGAGCTGTCCCTGGACGTGCCCGCTGCCGGCGGTGAGCAGGCCCGCGACGACGACGGCGACGGCGCCGAAGCGGGTCAGGCGGCGCCACAGCTCACGGGCCTCGTAGTCCTGTCCGGCACGGGCGGCCTTGACCATCCACCACACGGACACGCCGAAGACGATCGTCCCGGCGACGAGGAAGGACGTGGCGATGACATGGAGGATCGTGGTCCACAGGATGGGGTTGCCCAGGACCTGGAAGAAGCCGCCGACGCCGTCGAGCTCGGCGCGGCCGGTCTCGGGGTTGACGACCGCGCCGACCGGGTGCTGCATCCAGGAGTTGGCGGCCAGGATGAAGAAGGCGGACACGTTCGTGCCCAGGGCGACCATCCACATGCACAGGTTGTGCAGCCTGGGGGACAGGCGGTCCCAGCCGAAGATCCACAGGCCGAGGAAGGTCGACTCCATGAAGAAGGCGAGAAGCGCCTCGAACGCCAGCGGCGCGCCGAAGATGTTGCCGACGTAGCGGGAGTACTCCGACCAGTTCATGCCGAACTGGAACTCCTGGACGATGCCGGTGGCCACGCCCAGGGCGAAGTTGATCAGCAGGATCTTGCCGAAGAACTTCGTGGCGACGCGCCACTGCTCGTTGCCGGTGCGCAGGTAGTTGGTCTCCATGAGCGCCACGAGCGGGGACAGGCCGATCGTGAGCGGGACCAGGATGAAGTGGTAGACGGTCGTGATGCCGAACTGCCATCGAGCCAGGTCGAGGGAGTCCAGCGCCATCGGTGCGTGAACCATCAGCGCCACCTTTCGGGACGGTTGATGAGAGTGATAAGTGAATATTCCGCAGTCGTTGCGGAGTTATAGGCGCAGTGTAGGGCAAGCGGTGACGACTTGTCACGAAAGCGTCGGGTGCGCGGGCGTCCCCGGCACCGCGGATGCCAGAACCCCGGCGTGAGATAGGCCCCGGGCGGCCCGCCCGCTGCTGCGGCGCCCGGTGTGGAATACTGTCGTCGGCTCCGGGTGCCACGTACCGGCACCCGGTTTCCGAACCTCGGTTGAGACCGCCCCGGAGAAGTGCGCCGCACAATGCGCCGCCGCACTCCCGGATCGTGCGAATCCCTCCGCAGGCCGGCGCCGCCAGGCGAGAACACAGGCTTTTCGGCTCCCTCGTTGGGAGCGTGACTTGCGTCCCGGCACCGTGGGTACGGCGGGGGCCGGAATGCCCGGAGAGTGCACACCACCGTGTCCACATCGAACCCATCATCTGATCCCCACCGCGATACCCAGGCGTCCGGAGCGCCCGCCGACGAGACGACCGGCGGAGCCCCGGCCCGTCGTCGCCGCAGGGCGACCGCCGCCGCCACCACTCCCACGCGGGTCCCCGCCGCGGAGCAGCCGGTCCTGGCCGCGCCCGACGGCTCCCGTGGCGACGGCGGTGACGAAGACCCCTCGCGGGCCGTCCGGCCCGAGGACGGCGATGCCGAGGCGACGGAGCCCGCCCAGGAGGACGTCGTCGAGGACGCCCGGACCGACGAGGCCGCTGATGTCGATGCCGACGGCGCGCGGGCGGACGACGCTGAGGGCGCCGCAGATGCCGGGGCCGATGAGGCGCCGCGGGACGGTGCCGTGCAGGCCGGCGGGCCCGGTACGCAGGCGCCCTACCTCCCCGCCGCGTCCCTGCTCTTCCAGGCCCCCGACCCGGCGCGCGCCCGCCGTCGTCGCAGGGCGACCGCCGCCGCCACCGCGCCCGCGCAGGCGCCCGCCGCCGAGCAGCCGGCGGCCGCCCGCGGGCAGGGGCCCGACTCGGGCGCGCAGGCCGACGACGGCACCGCGGCCCCCTCGAGGAGCACCGGGAGGCGCCGCCGCAGGGCCACCGCCGCCCAGGCGGCGCCCGAGCACGTCGAGACGCCCGCCGGCGACTCGGAGGAGGCTCCCGAGCCCGACTCCCGGGAGGGCGCCGACGACGGCTTCCGCTCCGATGAGCGCGACGGCGCGGGGCGGCGCAAGCGCCGGCGCGGAGGCCGCGGTCGCCGGTCGCGCTCCCGCACCGAGGCGCAGCAGGACGACCGGAGCGCCCCGGAGGCGGACTCGGCCGGCTCCCAGGCCTGCGGCGCAGAGGGCTCCGCGGAGGCCGCCGAGGCCGCGGAGGCCGCGGAGGCCGCCGAGGAGGGGGCGCCCCCGGCCCGCCGTCGCCGCCGCCGGTCGCGCTCCCGCACCCGTTCCGACGCCGGTCGGGACCCGCGCGACGAGGTCACCGCCCTGAAGGGCTCCACCCGCCTGGAGGCCAAGCGCCAGCGGCGCCGCGAGGGCCGGGCGGCCGGGCGCCGCCGCCCCATCGTCACCGAGGCGGAGTTCCTGGCCCGCCGCGAGAGCGTGGACCGCCAGATGATCGTGCGCGAGCAGGACGGCCTCAACCAGATCGCCCTGCTCGAGGACGGTCTGCTCGTCGAGCACTACGTCGCCCGCCACACGCAGACCTCCATGGTCGGCAACGTCTACGTGGGCCGGGTCCAGAACGTGCTGCCCTCCATGGAGGCGGCCTTCGTGGACCTGGGCAAGGGCCGCAACGCCGTCCTGTACGCCGGCGAGGTCAACTGGGACGCCGCCGGCATGGAGGGCAGGCCGCGCCGCATCGAGGACGCCCTCTCCAGCGGCGACACGGTCCTGGTGCAGGTCACCAAGGACCCCATCGGGCACAAGGGCGCGCGCCTGACCAGCCAGATCACCCTGGCGGGCCGCTACCTCGTGCTCGTGCCCGGCGGCACCATGACCGGCATCTCCCGCAAGCTCCCCGACACCGAGCGCGCGCGCCTGAAGAAGATCCTCAAGCGCATCGTCCCCGACGACGCCGGCGTCATCGTGCGCACTGCCGCCGAGGGCGCCAGCGAGGAGCAGCTGGAGGCCGACGTCGAGCGGCTCCTCAAGCAGTGGAAGACCATCGACAAGAAGGCCTCCTCCGTCTTCAGGGGCTCTGCCAAGGCCCCCGTCCTGCTCAAGGGAGAGCCGGAGCTGGCCGTGCGCGTCGTGCGCGACGTCTTCAACGAGGACTTCCGGCGCCTGGTGGTGCAGGGGCCCGGCGCCTGGAAGACGATCAGCCGGTACGTGGGCGATCTGAGCCCCGACCTGGCCGACCGCCTCGAGCACTGGGTGGGCCCCGAGGACGTCTTCACCGCCCACCGGATCGACGAGCAGCTCGCCAAGGGCTTCGACCGCAAGGTCTGGCTGCCCAGCGGCGGCACGCTCATTATCGACCGCACCGAGGCCATGACGGTCATCGACGTCAACACCGGCCGCTTCACCGGCGGCGCCGGCGGAACCCTGGAGGAGACGGTCACGCGCAACAACCTCGAGGCGGCCGAGGAGATCGTCCGCCAGCTGCGGCTGCGCGACATCGGCGGCATGGTCGTCATCGACTTCGTGGACATGGTCCTGGAGTCCAACCGCGACCTCGTCCTGCGCCGCCTGGTCGAGTGCCTCGGGCGCGACCGCACCCGCCACCAGGTCACCGAGGTGACCTCCCTGGGCCTGGTGCAGATGACCCGCAAGCGCGTGGGGCAGGGGCTGGTCGAGGCCTTCTCCACCCCGTGCGAGTGCTGCGGCGGGCGCGGCTTCATCGTCCACGACAACCCCGTCGAGAACCAGGCGGCGGACACGTCGGCCTCCGGGCGCAAGGGCTCGGGGTCGGGCCGCCGCGGCCGCAGGAGCCGCGAGGGGTCCGCTTCTGCGCGCTCCGGCGATTCCGCGGAGGCGCAGGCCGAGGCGCCCGAGCACGATAACGCGGCGCGCGCCGCCGTGCGCGGGGCGCTGGCCCAGATCGCCGCCGCCGCGGAGCAGGCCCATGAGCAGGCCGGCGAGCACGCCGGCGCCGAGGAGGCCGGCTGAGGGCCCGCCGTGGCCTCCGACGGCTCTGCGCGGGACTCCGTGCCCAAGAACACAGACATGTGCGGTCGTCGCGAGTTGGTCGGGCAGGGCCGATCGCATAAAGTTGTTCGCCGGTGCGTCATGCGCCCTGCCAAGGAGATCGTCTTCCGGTGATGGAGCACAGGCTCCCCGGGTGCGGTCCGAAGTTCCGACAGAGATGAGCATTCAAGTGGTCTACGCGATCGTCAAGGCCGGCGGCCGTCAGGAGAAGGTCTCCGTCGGCGACGTCGTGGTTGTCGACAGGCTTGCCGGCGAGATCGGCGACGAGATCTCCCTCGCCCCCGTCATGCTGGTGGACGGCGACAAGGTGACCACTGCCGCCGCCGACCTCGCCGCGTCCTCCGTCACCGCCGAGATCGTCGGCGAGAAGAAGGGGCCGAAGATCAATATCCTCAAGTTCAAGAACAAGACGGGGTTCCGCAAGCGTCAGGGGCACCGCGCCAAGCTCACGGAGATCAGGATCACCGCGATCAAGTGACCACTGCCGTGGCGCGCCGCCCCTCCGGGGCCGGCGCGCCGGCCTTAAGAGAAAGAAGCCCCACCATGGCACACAAGAAGGGTCTTGGTTCCTCCCGCAACGGCCGCGACTCGAACGCCCAGCGCCTGGGCGTCAAGCGCTTCGGCGGTCAGCTCGTCAAGGCCGGCGAGATCCTCGTCCGTCAGCGCGGCACCCACTTCCACCCCGGCAAGAACGTGGGCCGCGGCAATGACGACACCCTGTTCGCCAAGGCCGCCGGCCACGTCCAGTTCGGCACCCACCGCGACCGCAGGGTCGTCAACGTCGTGCTTCCCGAGGCCTGAGCCTCCCACCACTCGGTTCCGCGAGGGCGAACGGCTGCTGCCGTCCGCCCTCGCGGCATGTGCCCCGCCCGCCCCCAGCTCGCCCCGCGCCTTTGAGGAGAACCGCATGCCCAGCTTCATCGACCGAGTGATTCTCCACGCCTCGGGCGGCGACGGCGGGCACGGCTGCACATCGATCCACCGCGAGAAGTACAAGCCCCTGGCCGGGCCCGACGGCGGCGACGGCGGGCACGGCGGCGACGTCGTGCTCGTCGTGGACCCGCGGGTCACGACCCTGCTGACCTACCACCGCTCCCCCCACCGGTCCGCGGGCAACGGCACCCCCGGCATGGGCGGCCGGCGGCGCGGGACGGACGGCGGGGACCTGGTGCTGGCCGTCCCCGATGGGACCGTGGTCAAGGACTCCGACGGCCGCCTCATCGCCGACCTCGTCGGGGAGGGCGCCAGCGTCGTCGTGGCCGCGGGCGGCGTCGGGGGGCGCGGCAACTTCTCCCTGGCCTCCTCCAGGCGCAAGGCGCCGGGTTTTCACCTGCTGGGCGAGCCCGGCCAGGCCCGGGACGTCGTTCTGGAGCTCAAGACCATCGCCGACGTCGCCCTCGTCGGCTATCCGAGCGCCGGCAAGTCCTCCCTCATCGCCGCGCTGAGCGCCGCCCGGCCCAAGATCGCCGACTACCCCTTCACGACGCTGGCGCCGAACCTGGGCGTCGTCGAGGCCGGCGAGTCCCGCTACACGATCGCCGACGTCCCCGGCCTCGTCCCGGGAGCCGGCCAGGGCAAGGGCCTCGGCCTGGAGTTCCTGCGCCACATCGAGCGCTGCGCGGTCATCGTCCACGTCCTGGACTGCGCGACGCTCGAGCCCGGCCGCGACCCGCTGTCCGACCTGGACACCATCGAGGGCGAGCTCGCCGTCTACGCGGCCCGCCTGGCCCAGGAGGAGGACGACCGGGCCCTCACCGGTCGCGCGCCGCTCATGGAGCGCCCGCGCGTCGCGGTCCTGAACAAGATCGACGTTCCCGAGGCCGCCGAGCTCGCCGACTTCGTGCGCTCCGACGTCGAGGCCCGCGGCCTGCCGGTCTTCGAGGTCTCCGCCGTTGCGCGCAGGGGCCTGCGCCCCCTGTCCTTCGCGCTGGCCGAGCTCGTGACCCGGGCGCGGTCCGCCGCCCCGGCCTCCGGGGGCGCCGCCGGCGCCGAGGCGCACCGGCCCGTCATCCGCCCGGCGGCCGTCGGACGCCGGGGCCGGGAGCCCCTGGCGACGGTGCGTCTCATCCGTCACCCTCACGAGGGCGATGTCTACCAGGTCCGAGGGGACAGGCCCGAGCGCTGGGTGAGGCAGACCGACTTCGCCAACGACGAGGCCGTCGGCTACCTGGCCGACCGCCTGGCCGCCGGCGGCGTCGAGGACGAGCTGGTGGCCGCCGGCGCGCACGCCGGGGACACCGTCCTCATCGGGCCGGCGGACGGCGGAGTGCTGTTCACCTGGGAGCCGACCATGACGACCGGGGCCGAGCTGCTCGGGGCCAGGGGCACCGATGCGCGTCTGGAGGACCGCCACCGGCGCACCAATGTCGAGCGCCGCACCCAGTACCACGCGCGCATGGATGCCAAGGAGGCCGCCCGCCGGGAGCTGCGCGACGAGGCCGCCGAGGGCATCTGGACCGACGCCGCCGACTACTCCGGCGGCGAGGACGACGCATGAGCCCGGCGGGCTCCCGGCCCACGCGCCTGGCTGACGGGGCGCGCCTCGTGATCAAGGTCGGCTCGTCCTCCCTGACCCGCTCCGACGGCGGCCTCGACCTGAATCGCATCGACATCGTCGCCGGCCTCGTCGCCGCTCTGCGCGGGCGCGGCCACGACGTGGTCCTGGTGTCCTCCGGGGCGGTGGCGGCCGGGCTGGTTCCTCTGGGCATGGCCCGGCGCCCCAGCGAGCTGCGGCTGCTGCAGGCCGCGGCCTCCGTGGGCCAGGGGCGCCTGGTCTCCCGGTGGCAGACCGCGATGAGCGCCTACGGCGTGGTGACCGCCCAGGTGCTGCTCACCGCTCAGGACGTCGCCGTGCGCAGCCACTACCGGACCGTGCGCGCCACCTTCGACGCCCTGCTGTCGATGGGGGCGGTGCCCATCGTCAACGAGAACGACGCGGTGGCGACCGCCGAGTTCCACCTCGGGGACAACGACCGCCTGGCCGCGCTCGCGGCCCACCTGGTCACCGCCGACGCGCTCGTGCTGCTCACCGACGTCGATGGCATGTGGACGGCCAGGCCGGGCACGCCCGGGGCCGGGCCAGTGCGCTACGTCGAGGCTCCCGACGAGCTCGGCGCGGTCGACGTCGCCGGGCGCGGCGGCTCGCTCGGCACGGGCGGGATGCGCACCAAGGTCCAGGCGGCGACGATCGCCTGCGCCTCGGGAACCGCCACGATCATCGCCTCGGCCGACGACGCCCCGCGTCTGCTGGGGGGCCGGGAGGTGCCCGCCGACCTGGGCACCTGGTTCGCGCCCACCGGCCCCCACCGCCCCAGCAGGCGGCTGTGGATGGCGCACGCCTCCATCCCCGAGGGGCGGGTCGTCATCGACGCCGGCGCGCAGCGGGCGATCACCGTCGGCAAGAAGTCCCTCCTCCTGCCGGGGGTGACCGGCGTCAGCGGGGACTTCGAGTCCGGCGCGGTCGTGGAGATCGTGGGCCCCGTGGGAGCCGTGGCCCGGGGCATCTGCCGCTACTGCGCCTCCGAGCTCGAGGAGGTCCTGCAGGCGCGCCGGGAGGGGCGCGCCGACGCCCTCGACCACGTCGCCCCCGTCGTCCACCGCGACGACCTCGCCGAGCTCCCGCGCACCGCGGGCGCATAGGCTCCGGCGGGCGCCTCCGGACGCCCGGCGCGCCGGTCAGCCTCCCGCCGAGACGGTGAGGAGCCGGCGGCGAACTGACTCCAGTCGTGCCACGGTGCGGCGGAGGCTGGGGCTGCGTTCCTGCGCCTTGACCACGTTCCAGCGCTCACGGGCGAACTCATTGAGACAGGACACGTAGAGCGGGCCGGGCGTGCCGTCAGCGCGGACCATGCTGTCGCGCACGTGATGCGAACGAGACGACGCGCATAGACGGAGCAGCTCCCGCTTGGCGTGGGGCAGCTCGTCTGGCGACCCGGGAACCTTCTTGACGAGGCAGGGGCGCGAAAGCGTGAGGTGGACGTGCCTGAGCAGAGCCTGGACCATCCCCGTGTCCGACTCTCCTTCAACGGCAACGGCGACGTAGACACGGAGGTCTTCGGTCATCGGCGGTTCCGTACTGCCCGGACCAGCCCGGTGAGGTCCTCGGGAGCGATCAGGCCGTTGACGACGTCAGATGCGGTCAGTCCCAGAGCGAGATCGTCCATCGCCTCTTGCGAAGAGGACAGGAGAGCCGCGCGTGAGCCGTCGTCCGTGACGCGAAGGACGAGGACCTCACTCGGACTGATGCCCTCGTCGTCGAGGATCTCAGGGGCATGGGTGGACAGGATGACCTGAAGGTCCGAGGAGCGCCGTGCCTGGGCGAGCATCGAGGGCAGGATCCTCACGATTGCGCTGTTGAGCGAGAGCTCGGGCTCCTCCAGCAGCAGGATCCCGGGGCTTGTCGGTGTCTTGATAATGGCCCATAGAAGTCCGATGAGCCTTAGCGTGCCGTCGGAGAAGTCCGCCTCGTTCTGTCTCGATGGCGCTGAGCGCCAGTTCTTGTAGCCCGCGATCAGGTGAGGTCTGCCGGCGGGGTCACTCTCGATGGTCAGGGAGACGAAACCGGGGACAGCCGCGCGCAGAGCCTCCTGCATGCGTCTGAGCCACGCGTCGCGGGTTCGAGGCGCGGTCGCATTCATCTGGACGATGAAGTCGCTTCCGAAGGGATCGTCGTTGGCGACGAGGGCGCGTGAGGGGTCACGGATGATCTGCGGGACGAGGTGGAAGTACTGGACCCGGTCGAAGTAGTCGGCGATGGGGCGGAACCGCTGGTTGGAGGCGATCTGCTCGAGGTGCGTCTGGGTCAGGAGGACCTCGTCCTCGCGATCACGGTCATCGGGGCGTCTGAGCAGCTCCTCTCCGTTCTTCATGACCAGCTCCTCATCGACGACGGGACGGTTTCGCCCTTTCCCCTCACCCTTGACGGAGAGCCTGTACCGCCATGAGTCCTGGCCGTCCTGCAGCCTCACGTCAACGACAAGGCGGCCTTTCGCATTGGTCCGGGAGAACAGGCTGCGGACCTTCCCCAGCCCGCCTCGGCGCTCGATCGCGGAGGCGAGCCCGCCCCCCCCGGCCGACGATGTCCGCCAGAAAACGGAAGACATCGAGAAGGTTGGACTTGCCGGCCGCGTTGGGGCCCACGACGAAGAGGCGCTCCCCGACGTCGAACTCCACATTCTTGAAGTTCCGCCAGTTGCTTGCTGCCAGGTGCGTGATCCTCATGGACGGTGCTCGCCCTTCCTGCTCGATGCTCAGAAGAATCCTACGGCGGATGACAGTGGGTGCAGCGGCGCAGGACCCGCGGGCGCCACTGCGCGCCGCCCAGCTCCACGGGCAGGGGCGAGGGCACTCGACCGCGGGTGGTGGTGGTGTCGACCCACGGCGAGCGATGCGGATGCTCAAGCCATGGGCGGAACGGCCAAGCGCCCTCGCCCGATGAATCCTACCGCGTCTTTCCGCGGCATGGTAGCCGGAACGCAGTCCTTGTCCGAAGCGAGAGCGAAGATCCCGCTCAGGGCGTGCGGCGCACGCCCTCCCACGGCGCGGGCCCGGCACGTATGGTGCTGCCATGAGCGCTACTCCCAGCAGCCCCCGCCGGCAGGACGCGACCGACCTGGTCGCGCGCGCGGCCCGAGCCGCCCGCTGCGCGCAGCGGACCGTGGCCGGGGCCCGCCGCGAGGTCAAGGACGCCGGGCTGCACGCCATGGCCGATCGTCTCGGGGAGGCCGCCACGGGCGTCCTGGCGGCCAACACGGCCGACCTGGAGCGCGCCCGCACAGCGGGCATGCGGGCGGGCCTGATCGACCGTCTGACCCTGACCCCTGAGCGCATCGCCGCCATCGCCGGCTCCCTGCGCGAGATCGCCGCCCTGCCCGACCCGGTCGGCGAGGTCGTCGACGGCCGCACCCTGCCCAACGGCCTGCGGGTGCGCCGCGTGCGGGTCCCCGTGGGCGTGGTCGGCATGATCTACGAGGCGCGGCCCAACGTCACCGTGGACGTCGCCGCCCTGACGCTGAAGTCCGGCAACGCCGTCGTGCTGCGCGGCGGCAGCGCCGCCGAGCGGACCAACGCCGCCATTGTGGGCGTCCTGCGCGACGCCCTGGCCTCCGCCGGCCTGCCCGCGGACCTGGTCGCGACCGTCGACGCCGCCGGCAGGCCGGGGGCCGAGGCGCTCATGCGGGCCCGCGGCCTCATCGACGTGCTCGTCCCGCGCGGCGGGGCCGGGCTCATCAGGGCCGTCGTGGAGCAGTCCGCGGTGCCCGTCATCGAGACCGGCAGCGGCAACTGCCACATCTACGCCGACGCCCGTGCCGACCTCGGGGCCGCCGTGCCGATTATCGTCAACGCCAAGACCCAGCGCGTGGGCGTGTGCAACGCCGCCGAGACGCTCCTGGTGCACCGCGACGTCGCCGACCGCCTCCTGCCGGCCGCGGCGGCGGCGCTGTGGGAGGGGGGCGTCACCCTCCACGTGGACGCGGCCGCCGAGGCCGTGCTGCGCGCCCCGGCCGCGCGGGCCGGCCGCGGGGATCTGCTGGTGCCCGCCACCGAGGAGGACTGGGCCACCGAGTACGGCAGCCCCGACCTGGCCGTGCGCGTCGTGGCGGACCTGGAGGAGGCCGTCGACCACATCGCGCGCTGGTCCACCGGGCACACCGAGGCGATCCTCACCCAGGACGTCACCGCTGTGAACCGCTTCACCGGGGCCGTCGACTCCGCCGTCGTCATGGTCAACGCCTCGACCCGCTTCACCGACGGCGGCCAGCTGGGCCTGGGCGCCGAGCTCGGCATCTCCACCCAGAAGCTCCACGCCCGCGGCCCGATGGGACTGGCGGCCCTGACGACGACGCAGTGGATCGTCGAGGGGGACGGGCATGTGCGCCCGTGAGCGGCTGGTGAGACGCGATCGCGGCCGGGTGATCGCGGCGGCCGTGACGGTGACCGCCGCCGTCGCCCTCGCCGGCCTGGCCGCGCTCGTGCTGCGCGGACCCTCCGAGCCGGCCGGCGAGCCGGGGATCACCATGGCGCCGGCGCCCCCGGACGCGCGGGCCTCCTCGTCCTCGGTCCCGGAGACGATGGCGTCCCCCAGGGCGGCGGCCTCCGGCGCGGCGGACACCCTGGGGACGGCGGACTCCCCGGGGGCGGCGCCGGCCTCCCCCGTCGTCGTCCCGCCCCCGCCTCCCCAGGACCTGTCCCCGGACGAGCCCGACAACGACGCCGACGACCTCGGGAAGGAGCCCGAGGACCGCGGCGACGGCGACGGCGACTGACCCGCCGGCGCGCGGGGCGGCCGACGGGCGCCTACACGAGCCGGTAGCCGACGCCCCTGACCGTCTCCAGCCGGTCCCTGCCGAGCTTGCCCCGCAGGTAGGAGACGTACACGTCGACGACATTGGACCCCGGGTCGAAGTCCAGCCCCCACACCCGGGCCAGCAGCTGCTCGCGGCTGAGGACCTGGCCCGGGTGGCGCATGAAGGTCTCCGCCAGCGAGAACTCCCGCGCCGACAGGTCCACCCAGCGCCCGTCAACACTCACGCGCCGGGTGCGCAGGTCCAGGGCCAGCCCGCCGTGCTCGAGCAGGGTGCGGTCTGCGGCGCTCTCCGCCGTCGGCGGGTGCAGGCGCAGACGGATCCTGGCGACGAGCTCCTCGAAGGAGAAGGGCTTGGGCATATAGTCGTCGGCCCCGTTCTCCAGGCCCGCCACGCGGTCCGACACCGAGGAGCGGGCCGTGAGCATAATGATGGGCGTCCTCACGCCCTGTCCGCGCAGGCGCTCCAGGACCTCGAAGCCGTCGATGTCGGGCAGACCCACGTCCAGCAGGATGAGGTCGACGCCTCCCTGGAGGGCCGTCTCCACGGCCTCGCCGCCTCGCGCCACGACCCGGGGCGTGAAGCCCGCCGCCCTGAGCCCCTTGGTGAGGAAGGAGGCGATGCGGGCCTCATCCTCGACGATCAGCACAGTGCTCATGGGAGTCCTCCTGACTCGTGGTGCGCGTCCTGGTGAGCGTTCCCGGCGCCGGGCTCCCGTATCGGCAGGCGCAGCGTGAACACGGATCCCCGCCCGGGCCGGGAGGCGATGTCGAGCCTCCCGCCGTGGGCGGCGGCGATGTTCTCCACGACGCTCAGCCCCAGGCCCGTCCCCTGCGCCATGGCCGCGGCCTCCGGGAGGCGGGTCAGGCGCCGCCGCACCCTGGCCAGGTCCTCCGGGGCGATGCCGATGCCCTGGTCCTCCACCCGCAGGAGCAGGCTGCCGCCCTCCGTCTGCGAGCCCAGGCGGATCTCGGAGCCCTCAGGGGAGTACTTGACCGCGTTGCCCGCCAGCTCTAGCCACGCCTCGGTGACCCGGGTCGGATCGAGCAGCGCCGTCGCCGCGGCGCTGGACGCCAGGGTCCACTTCCGCGGCCCCAGCGCGCGGGCCTTGTCGAGGACCTGTGTCGTCAGCGCGGCCACGTCGGTGGGCGCGGGGGAGACGAAGTCGCTGCTCGAGCTGCGGGCGACCTCCAGGAGCCCGGCGACCAGCGTCCCCATGCGGTCGAGCTCGTCGATGGTCAGGTCCCTGGTCTGGGCGACGTCGTCGGGGTCGGCGGCGTCGATGAGCTCCAGGTGGCCGCGCACGACCGTGATCGGGGTGCGCAGCTGGTGGCCGACGTCGTCCAGGAGCTCGCGCTGCGCCTCGACGGAGCGCTGGACCCGGTCCAGCATCCGGTTGACGGCGCCGGCCAGGGCGGACAGGTCGTCGCGCCCGCGCACCGGGACGCGGGTGGTCAGGTCGCGCTCGTCAATCGCCTCGGTGGCCCGGCGCAGCTCCTCGATGGGGCGCAGCAGCCGGGCGACGCCGAACCACGACAGCGCCGTGACCAGGGCGACCGTGACGGCGGCGGCGCTCGCGTACAGGCCCATGGTGCGCCGCAGCTCGGCCTCCGCGGCGCCCAGGTCCACCAGGCGCGCCAGGGCGGCCCTGTGGGTCCCGTCGTCGAGCGGCACGACCAGCACCCGGTGGCGTCCCGAGACGGTCTCGACGGTCTCGATGACCGACTCCTCCGAGGCCGACAGCGCGAGCAGCCGCTCCAGGAGCGCAGGATCCGCCTGAGGGGACGGCTCACCACCCTGGGCGGAGACCCACCGCAGGCTGCCGTCGACGATGCCGAGCTCCTCCTCGGAGGGGGGCAGGGAGGAGCGCTCCAGGTGCGCCAGGACGACCTGCGAGGGGCCGGCGAGAGCGTGCCCCGTGGCCGGGTCGACGCCCTTGTCCGCCAGGCGGCGCAGCTCGGTGCGGGTCAGCGCCAGGCGCGTGTCGATCTCGCCGTGGAGGCTGCGCAGGCCCAGGACCCACACCGCCGCCCCGGAGGTGAGCAGCGCGACGGAGGAGACCAGGACGACCGTCCAGATCAGCCGGGTGCGGATCGTGGCTCGGGAGACCGCGGCGACGAGCTTCATCCGACTATTGTGCCCGCGCAGCGCCGGGGCGTCGGCACCCTCCGCTGCTGGGGCGGGCGCGGGCGGCCGATCCCCCGGTAGTCCCACCCGGCCCCCGTCCACCGGGAGGGGACCAGGGCGTTGCGCGCGTCGATGATGACGCGGCGCGCCACCCGCCGGGCCGCCGCCGCGGGATCCAGGCCGGTCAGCTCCTCCCACTCCGTGCCCAGGATGACCAGGTCGGCGCCCTCCAGCGCCACCAGCGCGTCCGGCTGCGCTCGCAGGGCGGGGCGGAGGCCGGACAGGCCGGGCAGGCCCTCGGGGTCGTGGACGGTGACGTCGGCGCCGGCGTCCGCCAGGCGCAGCGCCACATCAAGGGCGGGGGAGTCCCGCAGGTCGTCGCTGGCGGGCTTGAAGGTGATGCCCAGGACCGTCACCGCCCGTCCGGCGGGATCGCCTCCCAGGGCGTCCAGGGCCATCCGCGTCACCAGGTCGCGCTGTCCCCGGTTGATGGCGTCGACCTGCTCCAGGAACGAGGCCAGCTCCGTCACGCCCAGCTCGGCGGCGCGCGCCCCCAGGCCCCGCAGGTCCTTGGGCAGGCAGCCGCCGCCGAAGCCGATTCCCGCCCGCAGGAACTGCCCGCCGATCCGCTCGTCGCGCCCGATCGCGTCCGCCAGCACGGCGACGTCGGCCCCCGCGGCGGCGCACACCGAGGACATCGCGTTGATGAAGCTGATCTTCGTGGCGAGGAAGGAGTTCGCCGCCGTCTTGACCAGCTCGGCGGTCTGGTAGTCCATCTCCAGGCGGGGCACGCCGGCGACGAGGAGCTCGATGTACACCTCGTCCAGCAGGGATCGGGCCCTCGCGGCCTGCGCGGCCCGGGCCGGCAGCCCGTAGACGAGGCGATCGGGCCGCAGGGTGTCGGCCACTGCCGTGCCCTCGCGCAGGAACTCGGGGTTCCACACGACCAGGGCGCGCCCGGCCAGGCGGTCGGCGACCCGGGCCGCGGTTCCCACGGGCACGGTCGACTTGCCGACCACCAGCGGCAGCCCGGCCAGGTGCCGGCGCCGCGGCAGTGCCGCGGCCAGGGCATCGACCGCCTCCCACAGGCAGCTGAGGTCTGTGCCGCGGCCGGACGGGGACTGGGGCGTGCCGACGGCCAGGAAGTGGACCGCGGCGCCGGCGAGCTCTGCGTGGGCGGGATCATCGGTGTACCGCAGCCGCCCCTCCCGCGCGCCCCGGCGCAGCAGCTCCTCCAGGCCGGGCTCGTAGAAGGGCGACTCGCCGCGGGCGAGCGGCGCCAGCCGCGCAGGGTCGGTCTCGACGCCGAGGACGTGGTGGCCGAGCTCGGCCATGGCCGCGGCGTGGACGGCCCCAAGATATCCGCAGCCGATCACTGTCAGTCTCATCGTGGCCTCCATCAGGTGGTATGGGTGGTAGTGGTGTGCAGGGCGTGGTGCGTCCAGGCGGCCAGCCACGCTCCTGCGCCGGGGCGGAAGACGTGGACGAGGGCCAGGCGCAGGAGCGACGCGTCCCGGTAGGCGCGCAGCCGCCGGGAGCTGGTGGGCAGCCGCGCCGCCACGCCGTCGAGAAGACCGAGGACGCGGTCGTGGGCGGCGGCGCCCAGGCGGCCCTGGACGCGCATGAGGTCGACGTGCGCGGCGAGGTTGCCCAGGTCCAGGGCCGCCTCCGCGGTGGCGGCCGTGTCCAGGTCGAGGAGGGACAGGTCGCGCCCGTCCCACAGGAGCTGGCCGTCGTGCAGGTCGCGGTGCGAGACGACGGGGGGGCCGCCGGCCTGCCCCAGGGCGGCGCACGCGCGCTCGACCTCCCGCTCGATCCGGCCGCGGCCGGCGATGGCGTCGAGGACGTCGAGGGCCCCCGCCGCGCGCGTCCGGTCGAGCCAGGTCCGCAGCACGGCCGCCTCGTGCGCGGCGGTGTGCTCGGGCAGGGAGGCCGTGGCGCGGACGGCGGCCGGCCACGCCCGGGCCAGTCGCTCCCAGCCCGCCATCCCCTCCTCGCCCAGATCGTGCAGGGGGCGTCCGGGCAGGAGCTCGAGGTCGATGCGGGACGCCCCGCGCTCGACGACCTCGGCGGTGCGCAGGCCGGCCCGCCGGAAGGGGCTCAGCGCCTCGGGGGGCGCCAGGCGGCGGGCGCGCCCGAGGCGCACGAGCTTGCGTACCCGGGAGGCGCCGACGACGACCGCGCGGCGTCCGAGCCTGTGGACGACCAGGTCGCCGTCGGCCTCGGGGGACAGGGCGGGCAGGGCGGGGTCCGTGGCGTAGGGCGCGAGGCTCCACCGGCCGGCGGGGCCGATGCGCCCGGCCCGCAGCAGGCCCTTCCCGTCCACGGCCTCGAAGGCGATGCTGCCGTCCTCCCGCGGCCAGGCCCGGCGCAGGCCGGGAACCCGGGGGAGGACCGACGCCGGGCTCCGCCGCGGCGGGGTCAGTGCCGTCAGTGCGCTGCGCATGTCTCCTCCAGCTCGTCCAGCCTCTGGCCGATGCGGGTGCGCCACAGCGGATCGGCGTGTCGCAGGGGCTCGACCAGGCGGGCCATCCGGGCGTGGGCGATGCCCGCCCGCAGGCGGGCGCCGTCCGGCAGGTCCCCGCCGGCGTCGGCGTAGCCCTTCAGGAGTGCGGCCCCGGCCTCGGGGCCGACGACGGCGAGGCAGGAGCCCAGGTCGAGCTCGGCGGGCGCGAGTCGGGACCTGTCGAAGTCGGTGAGCCACACGGCGTCGTCATCGAGCCGGACGAGGACCTGGTCGGGGGTGAAGTCACCGTGCGCGAGGACCCGCCGGTCCCGGGTCAGGCCGGGGAGCCTGCGGCCGAGGGCCTCCACCCGTGCGGCCAGCGGCGGCGCCAGCGCCCGCAGGACCGAGGCGTGAGCGGCCCCCGGGCGCCCGGCGGGCCTGCCGCCGGGCAGCCGCCGGGCCGCCTCGTCGGGCAGACGGCCGGTCAGGGCGTGCAGGGCCGCCAGCCCCGCTCCGGCCGCGGCGGTCGCCTCGAGACGGGACGCCTGCTCCAGGTCGCAGTCGCCCACGAGCCTCAGGGCGCTGACGTGCACGGGCGGGCCCGCCTCGGCCCCCGGGAGACTCACGCGCTCGGGAACCGGGACGCGGCCCTCGAGGAAGTCCCGCAGGAGGATCTCGTCGTCCTGGGGCGTCGAGGTGATGCGCACCACTCCGACGGCGGTCCGCATGACCAGGCGCCGCAGCGGGTTGTAGCGCAGCACCTGCGCGTCGTCGGGCTCCAGGAGCCCGCGGCGCACGGCCGCGCCCACGTGCTCGGCCAGCGCCGGGTCGGCTGCGAGGCGGCCGACCTGCAGGGTCATCCCGTCGCCGAGCTCGCGCTGCTCGGTGCACCGGCCGCGGCGGCGGGCGCGCCTGGCGGCGTTGTCGGCCTTGACGCGGCTGACGGGCCACAGCAGCCGCGCCCAGCCCACGGGCCGGGAGGCGCCCGCATCCTCCAGGCCGACCGTCAGCGACACGTCCGGCTTGATGCGCAGGCGCGCCGCGCGGACCGGATGGCCGATGAGGGCGGACAGCCGGCCCTCGTCGAGCACGGACTCGACGGCCGTGAGCGTGGTGGGGGCGTTCATCTGACCTCCTGGTAGGCGGGCCCGCGCCGGGCCGTGCCCGCGCTCGCCCAGGCGCGGAAGGCGTCGGAGCGCTCGAGCAGGCGCCCGGGGGAGCCGTCAAGCCCGATCCGGCCGTCCTCGATCCACACGACCCGGTCCGCCCGCAGGGCGACGTCGGCGTCGTGGGTGACGACCAGCGTGGTCCTCCCGCGGGCGAGGCGGTCGACGGCGTCGAGCACGAGGGCGCAGGCGGCGGGATCCAGCCCCGTGGTGGCCTCGTCGAGGACGACGATCGGGGTGTCGCGCAGCAGCGCCCGGGCGATGGCGATGCGCTGGCGCTGCCCCCCGGACAGGGTGTCGCCCCGCTCCCCGACGGCCGTGTCGTAGCCCCGGGGCAGGGCGAGGATGAAGTCGTGCGCGCCCGCCCGGCGCGCGGCGGCCTCGGTCTCGGCGTCGCTCGCGCCGGGGCGCCCCATGCGGATGTTGTCGCGCACCGTACCGGTCAGCAGGACCGCGTCCTGGTGGAGCACGGCGACATTGGCGCGCAGCTCGCCCAGGTCGAGCTCGGGCAGGGGGCGACCGTCGAGACGGACCGCGCCCGCCACCGGGTCGAGGGCGCGCACCACCAGGGAGACCAGCGTCGACTTGCCCGATCCCGAGGGGCCCACGAGGGCGACGTGCTCGCCCGGGGCGATCCTGAGGCTCACCCCGTGCAGCACCTCGGTGCCGTCGTACTGGGCGACGACGTCTCGGAAGTCGAGCCCGCCCCGGGCGCGCCCCAGCGGCACGGGGGCCGCGGGCGAGACGATGTCGGGGCGCACCGCCATGAGGTCGGCGACGCGCTCGCCCGAGGCGGTGGCCCGGGAGATGCGCCCGGTGTACTTGGCCATGTCCCGCAGGGGCTTCATGGTCGTGCGCAGGTAGGTGGTGAACAGGACGAGGTCCCCGGGGGTCATCGCCCCCTGGAGCACCCGCAGCCCGCCGCCGACCATGACCAGGGCCGTGGCCAGGCCGACCAGCACGTCGGTGGAGCGCTCCAGGCGCGCCGCCAGCCGCAGGGCGCGCACCCCGGTGCGCAGCGAGGTGCGGTTGGCGCCCACGAATCGCTCCAGGATCAGCTCCTCCAGGCCGTAGGCCTGCACGACCTTGATGGTGGCCAGCGCCTCCTGGGCGGTGTTGGCGAGCTGCCCCTCGCTCTTGCGGGTGCGGCGCGACGCCGACGTGATCCGCCGTGAGCTCCCCGAGGAGGTGAGGAGGAAGGCGACCACGGCCGCCACGACGACGACCGCCAGGAGCGGGTCCAGGACGACCATGACGCCGAGCATGACCAGCAGCGTCAGGACGTTGGCGGCCAGCGGCAGGCCCGCGGTGACGGCGACGTCCTGCATCCGGGCGATGTCGGAGACCAGGCGCTGGACGGTGTCGGCGCTGCGGTTGCGGGCGTGGAACTGCTGGGACAGGCCCGCCACGTGCCGGAAGACCCGCGCCCGCAGCGCGACCGCCGTGCGGGACCCGGCCAGCGCGAAGGACACGGTCGCCAGGTAGTTGCACAGCGCGCGCATGGCCACGATCCCGATGAGCACGATCCCGCAGGCCACCAGGCCCAGGACGCTCGCGGGCGCGTAGCCGGTGCGGGTCCCCAGCGAGGACAGGACGGAGTCGAGGACGATCTTCAGCGGCCAGGGCTCGAGCACCCGGAAGACGACCTCGGCCAGCAGGGCGAGGGTCCCGCCCGCCACCAGCAGCGCGTGGGGGCGCAGGTCGGGACCGACCAGCCGCAGGGTGCGTGCCAGCGCCGAGCGGCGGACGTGCGCGGTCATGGCTCGACCCCCTCGTCCTGGCGCACCCGGTCCAGCACCGTGGCGACGACCCGCTCCCAGCCGTGGCGCTCCTCGGCGCGTCGGCGGCCCAGGGCGCCCAGGCGGGCGCGCTCGTCCGCGTCGGCCGCCAGGGCGTCGATCGCCCCGGCCAGCCGAGCCGGGTCTCCGGGCGGCACCAGCACGCCGACGCCCTGAAGCATCCGTGGCAGCTGCCCGACGGCGGAGGCGACCACCGGCAGGCCCGCTGCGAGGTACTCCAGGACCTTCAGGGGGGAGAAGTACTGCTCGTCCGCCCCGCCCAGGTCCGGGTAGGGGGCCACGCCGAGGGCGGCTCCGGCCAGGTGCGCGGGCACATCCTCGGGGGGCACGGCCCCGCGGAAGTCGACGTCGAGCCCGAGCTCGTCGGCCAGGGCGCGCAGCGCGGGCATCTGCGGGCCGTCTCCGATGACGCGCACCCTCCACGGCGCGCGGGCCGTCGCCGCGGCCCGCAGCAGGCCGTCCACGCCGTGCCAGGGCTTGAGAGTCCCGACGAAGGCGACGACGACGCCGCGGGGGTCCTCGGGGAAGGGGCCGATGCGCTCCAGGGACACTCCGTTGGGGACGGTCAGGGCGCGGGCGCCGGGGGCCAGGCGCTCCACCCACCGGCGCACCGGGTCGGAGACGCACGCGGTCAGGCGCGCGCAGCCGGCCTGGGCGCGCAGGGCGCGCAGCGCGGCCCGCTCGTTGACCAGCACCCGGTGCTCGCGCTGCTCGTCGATGAGGGGGGCGTTGACCTCCAGCACGCCGCGGGCCGGGCTGGAGCGCGTGACGGCGGCCAGCGTCGTGGAGAACAGGGAGTAGCGCTCGTAGACGAGGTCGGTCCCGCCGGCCAGGACGTCGTGGGCGATGCGCCGGGAGATCCCGGCCTGCTCCCGCTCCCGGCGGGCGGGGTCGCTCGCGCGCACCGGCGCCTCGACCACCTCCAGGTCCGCCAGGTCGGCGGGGACGAGGCTCCCGCGGCGGGCCGCGTGGACGACCACCTCGTGGCCGGCGCGGCGCAGGGCGCGCACCACCTCCTGGACGTGCACGCTGGCGCCCTTGGAGCCGAAGACGGGCACGCCGGGATCGGCGCAGATGTAGGACACGCGCATCAGCGGGCCTCCCCGCGCTCGGACTGCCAGGCGGACAGCACCGCCGCCTGCTCGCGGGAGTCGAACTCCTCCTCGATGAGGGCGCGGGCCCTGGCCGCCAGGCCTGCGGCGTCGACCAGGCCGGAGGCGAGGTCCCGCAGGGCGCGGGCGAGCGCCTCGGGCTCGCCCGCCGGCAGCAGGATCCCGGTCTCGCCGTCGCGCACCACCTCCGGCATGCCGGTGACGTCGGTGGCGACCACGGGCGTCCCGCAGGCCATGGCCTCCAGGACGACCGTGGGCAGGCCGTCGATGTTGCCGTCCTCGGCGGGCACGCAGGGGACGGCCAGGACGTGGGAGCCGCGCAGCAGGGCGCGCACCTCGCTCTGGGTCAGGGCCCCGGGAAGCCGCACGCGCTCCGTCAGCCCCAGCGCGCGGGCGCGCGCCGTCAGGGCGTCGCGCAGCTCCCCCTCCCCGGCGATCACCGCCGTGACCGGGACGCCGGCGCCGGCCAGGGCCGCGAGCGCCTGAAGGAGCACGTCGAATCCCTTCTTGGGCACGAGCCGGCCCACCGCGGCCACCCGCAGGGCGGTCCCCGGCCCGACGGGAGCGGGAGGCCGGTAGGGGAAGCGGTCGAGCTCCAGGGCGTTGTAGCGCAGGCTGATGCGCGCCCCGCTTCCTTCCAGCGTCGCGCGCAGGTGGCGCTCGTTGAACCGGCTGATGGCGATGACGCGGTCGGCGTCGGAGCACACGCGCCGCAGCCACACCGGGTCGACGTCTCGGTGGTAGATGTCCTTGGCGTGGGTGGTGACCGTGTAGGGGATGCCGGTCAGGCGCGAGGCGATCCAGGCGGTGCGCCCCGCCAGGGAGGCGAAGTGCGCGTGCAGGTGGGTGACGGCGTCGGCGCGGGCTGCCGCCGCCAGGGCGACGCCCTGGGCGACCTCGTCCCCCGGCAGGCCCGCCAGCTCGGGCATGATCCGCGCCAGGCGCGCGCGGGCAGCGGCGTCGGGAAGCGAGGCGGTCAGCAGCTCCCACAGTCCGGACGCCCTCAGGGGGCGGGGCACCCAGGTCACCGGTGCGCGGACCCGGGCGATCTCGGGGTGGAAGCGCGAGTCGCCAGTGGGGCGCAGGGCGTAGATGCTCAGGTCGTCGCCCAGCGTCTCGCGGGCCAGGATCTCGGTGACGATGAAGGTCTCCGAGAAACGCGGGTAGACCTTGAGGACGTATCCGGTGCGGTTCATGAGGGCTGCTCCTCGGGGGCTCGGCGGGCGGTGGTGCGGTCGGGGCGGAGGAGCGCGGCGGCCCGGGCGGCCGCAGCTCGCAGGCCGTCGCGCCGCAGGCGGGTGCGCGGGACCCGGCGGCCGACCGCCTGGGCGGCCCAGCGGGTCAGGGCGCCGGTGTTGAGGTCGGCCGAGCGCATGACGTCCACGGCCCCGGCGCGCATCAGGGCGCGGGCCCGGATGAGCTGCTCGCGCCTCGGCTCCTCGCGGGGCACGATGAGGGCCGGAGTGGAGGAGGCCAGGACCTCGCAGGCCGTGTTGTAGCCGCCCATGGCCACCACGGCGGCGGCCCGGTCGATGCGGCGGCTCAGTCCCGGCAGGCACCGGTGGATCTCGGTGCCCGGCCTGGCCGCGGCGCGCACGGCCTCCAGGTCGGTCTCGGCGAGCTGGGGGCCGGTGACGAGCACGTGCCGGTGGCCGGGCGGGGGGGCCAGGGCGGCGGCGGCCCGCAGCAGCCGGGGGCCGTCGGAGCCGCCGCCGGCGGTGGTCAGGATGAACGGCGGGCCGTCCGCGCGGTGCTCGGGGTCCAGCAGGGCGCGTCCTTTGGCGAGGTAGCCGGTGAAGACGGCGCGGTCGTGCAGGGCGGGCGGGACCTCCCCGGTGGCGACGGCGTCGTGGACGCGCCGGTCGCCGTAGACCCACACCTCGTCGATGAGTGCGCGCAGGGCGCCTGGCTCCTCCAGGGCCCGCCACTCCGCGGCGGCCGCGTCGGGGGCGTCGAGGACCTCGCGCAGACCCAGGACGATGCGGGTCGCGGGGCGGTCCTCGCGCAGGCGGCGCAGCGGGGCGCGCAGCTCGCGGCGCACCCCGTACAGGTGGCGGTCGATGATGACCAGGTCGGGGACGAAGTCCGCCAGGGCGGTGGCCACGAGCGCGGAGCGCAGATCGGCCAGCGACTGGGGGGTGTCGCGCAGGCGCCTGGGGCGGTAGCCGTCGGGATCCTTGGTGAAGCCCGGCAGGATGAGCCAGTCGAAGCCCGGGGGCAGGCGGAAGGCGGCGGGGGGCGCCAGGCCCGCGACCAGCAGGCCGGTGACGCTCGCACCGGTCAGGTGGGGCAGGTCGTGGGCGAGCCGGTGGGCGAGCGCGAGGTTGCGCCGCAGGTGGCCGAGGCCCAGCGCGTCGTGGCTGTAGAGCACGATGCGGGTGGTGTCCTGCCTCATGCGCCTCTCCTCTCCCGGCCCCATTCGTGGCCTGTGGGATCAGGATCGGCGGGCGCCAGGAGATGGTGATGAGACGATCATGAGAGAGTTCTCAGGAACGCCTGCGGCCGCGGCGCGGCTCGGCTCAGGCGAGCCGGACGTCGATGCCCGACTCGCGCACGGCGGCGACGTCCTCCGGCGCGGCGTCGGTGTCGGTGATGAGCAGGTCGATGTCGGGCGTCCTGCAGATCAGGGCGAAGGCCGGTCCGGCGAGCTTCGTGTGGTCGGCGACGACGACGGTGCGCCGCGCCGTCCTGACAAGGGCCGCACTGACGGCGGCCTCGTCCTCGTGCGAGGCGTAGGCGCCGTCGCGGTCGAGTCCCTCGACGCCCAGGAAGAGGGTCCTCACCGCGATCTGGGGCAGGATGAGACTGGCCAGGGGTCCGGTCAGCTCGAAGGAGCGGGCCCTGGCCGCGCCGCCGATGACGATGACGCGCACCGCCTGGCGCACGATCAGCTCGCCGGCGATATTGACGGCGTTGGTCACGACCGTCACGGGGCTGTCCGGGTCGGTGAGGCCGGGCAGGAGCACGATCTCCCGGGCGACCTCGGTCGTCGTCGTGCCGCCGCCCAGGCCGATGACGTCGCCGGGGCGCACCATCCGGGCGGCAGCCCGCGCGATGCGGATCTTCTGGGCGCCCATGCGGGTGGTGCGGTAGCGCAGCGGGAGCTGGGCGGATGTCGGGTTGGCGGAGGCGCCGCCCCGGGTGCGGGTGACGAGCTGCTGCTCGGCGAGCAGGTCGAGGTCGCGGCGCGCCGTGGCGGCCGAGACGCCGAGCCGTTCGACAATGTCGTCGATGCGGACTCCGCCCTCCTCGACGACGATGGCCAGGATGGCGGACAGACGCTCGTGGCGGCTCATCGGGTCTCCTTCGCGCGGCTCCCTGAGACCGCGCAGGAGGGACGTCGACGAGGCGGTCGCGGTAGTGCGCGGTATTGTGGCGGTAGGCAGCATAGGGCACGCCCGCGTACCGGTCGCGCCGACGGGACTGACCGGCGGACGGCGGCCCGGGGACGGGACCTGCCGGAACGAGGGGGAGCCGGGCGACACCGATCACGCTTGTGCGCATGGCTGGCGTGGCACGCGTCGCGCCGCGCCTTGTCCGTGGCAGTATGGGCGCGTCCGCGCACGCGGCTCGCAGTGACCGGAGGGGCAGCAGTGCCGAAGAGCAACAGGGGGTGGTGCCGATGAGCGACGTCTCGCGCCAGCTGCGCATCGGCATTATGGGCGGCACCTTCGACCCGATTCACCACGGGCATCTCGTTGCGGCCTCCGAGGTCCAGCACGCCTTCGGGCTCCACGAGGTCGTCTTCGTGCCGACCTGGAATCAGCCCTTCAAGAAGGACCGGCACGTCACCCCGGCGGAGCACCGCTACCTCATGACGGTCATCGCTACCGCCTCGAATCCGCATTTCACTGTCTCCCGGGTGGATATTGACCGGGGCGGCACGACCTACACGATCGACACGCTCCACGACGTTATTGCCGAGTATCCCGGTGCCGAGTTCTACTTCATCACCGGAGCCGACGCCCTGGCGCAGATCCTGACGTGGAAGGACAACCAGAAGATCTTCGACCTGGCCCACCTGGTTGGTGTCACGCGTCCCGGGCATGTCTTAACGGATACGGGCCTGCCTGGGGATACTGTGTCGTTGGTGGAAGTGCCCGCGATGACGATCTCGTCCACGGACTGCCGCAGTCGGGTGGCCCAAGGTATTCCCGTCTGGTATCTCGTACCCGACGGCGTCGTCCAGTACATCCGCAAGTACGGTCTTTACCGCACGGTTGAGCGTTCGGCATCGACGACGTCGATGACCGCTCGCGTCGCACGGGAGCAGTCCCTGAGGAAGGAGAACGACGGTGAGTGATCCCACCGACGTCAACCAGAGCCAGCCTGACGCCGCAGATGATCGCACCGGCACTCGTCGCAGCCGCCGGGCGATGCGGCAGGCCGAGCGCGCTGCCGAGCGCGAGGCCATCCTGACCGGGCAGCAGCCGCTTCTGACCCGACGCGAGCTCAAGCGCCTGCGTCAGGAGGCTGCGGCTCTGCGCGCGGCTGTCGCCTCGGGGGAGATCACCCCCGAGCAGGCCAGGGCGCTGCAGGACCCGCTGGCCGAGCAGCCCATGATCGGGTCCCCCAGCCTGGAGGCCGCGGGGAGCCACGCGGCCCCCTCCGGTCCGTCCGGCACCGGAGCCGGCGAGCCCGCGGTGCCCGGGTCCGCCTTCCGCGGCGAGGGCCTGCTCGACGCTTCGGGACGGCTCGCCCCGAGCGGTCCGGTCGCCCCGGCGTCGTACGACGAGGCGGAGGCGGCCCGCGTCCTGCAGTCCCCCGGCCGGCCTCTGACGTCCGGGGCCTCCGGGGCGGGGGGCCCGGACGGCGCGACGGCCTTGCCCGGCGCCCGGATGGTCGGCGGCGAGCCCGGGGCCTCGCCCGTGAGCCCGGCGACGTCGTCGGCTCCGCACTCCGAGGAGGGCGGAGCGGATACCTGGCGGGCGCGCCCCTACGCGCCCGAGCCTGCGATGCGGACGTCAGCGCCGTCGGCCCCCAGCCCTGTTGGCGAGGCCGCATTCGGGCAGGGGACGGCCCCCGGCGGCCCGGGCGGCGAGGCTGCGCCCTTCACCTCCGGCACCGGGCCCGGGACGGAGAGGACCTTCACCGAGCCGGCGCCGCAGGTCGCCAACGCCTCACTGTCCGATGACGACATCGAGGACATCTCCGCCCAGCCGACCGGTGTGATGAATGCTGTGGAGACCTCGGCGCTCTCACCCCTCCCTTCGGCTTCACGGACGGATGAGCCGGCCGGTCTGCCCGAACGACGCTCTCTTTTCAACCGCGACGCCTCAGCGGACAGCAGGACGGGCGACTCCGCTCCGGCCCCTTCGGGCGCCGACGGGTACGGGTCGGGTGGGCCAGCTCCGGCCCCTTCGGGCGCCGACGGGTACGGGTCGGGTGGGCCGGCTCCGGCCCCCTCGGGCACAGACGGGTACGGCGTGCCCGGGAGCGCCGATGCCGGAGGCCTGCCCGAGTGGGCCACGCAGCCGGCCGCCGGCGGGCCGCCCCGTCGCCCCACCGTGAGGATCCCCAACGCCGCCCAGGGTGTGCGCACGGTCGACACCAGCACCGGCGAGCTCAGCGAGGTGCGCCCCATTGACGACGAGTTCGACGGCATCGACAATCCCCAGTGGCGCATTCTGCGGCCCGAGGGCGCTCAACCGGATGTCCCCGGCGCGCCCGAGGCCGCCGTCGAGGAGCCCGCACCCGCGCCCGCGCCTGGGCCCGCCTTCACCCCGTACGAGTCCATGCCCGAGCCTGCGGCCCCCGAGCCTCAGCTCTCCGGGCCCGCCGCGGCGGCGCCTGCCGACTCCGAGGCGAGCTGGAGCGCGCCCGGCCCGGCGACGTCCCCGATGCGCCCGGTCGCCGAGCCGCCGAAGACGTCGAAGATGGGCAAGATCCTGCTCATCGCCCTGCTCGTCGCCGTCGTCGCGCTCGTGGTGCTCGCCGTGGTGTGGTTCTTCCTCAACCGCGAGGGCGCTAGCTCGGCAGGTGCTTTCGACTCCATTTCCGCCTGGACACCGCTGCTGGATTGCTAGGCTGACGGGCTGAAGCCCGTCGCCCGCCTTCAAGGAGTTCCGTGCCCGCCACCGACCATGCCGTCGCCCTGACCCGTGTCGCCGCTCGCGCCGCCGCGCAGAAGAAGGCGGACAACATTATTGCGATCGACGTCTCCGGGCGGCTCGCCCTGACCGACGTCTTCCTCATCCTCTCGGGCGACAACGACCGTCAGGTGCGCGCCCTCGTCGACGCGATCGATGAGGCCGTGCTCAAGGCCGGAGTCAGGCGCAGGCAGCGCGAGGGGCTGGAGGAGTCCCACTGGGTGCTCATCGACTACTCCGACATTATCGTCCACGTCCTACAGGCCGAGGACCGCGAGTACTACTCGCTGGAGCGCCTGTGGAAGGACTGCCCGCTCATCGATCTGCCTGAGGATGTTCTGGCCCCGGCCGGCGCCGTGAGCTGAGGGGCCCTCCATGGCGCATCTCGTCTTGTGGCGGCACGGCCAGACCGATCACAACGTCGCGGGCAGGGTCCAGGGGCGCGTCGACATCCCCCTCAACGAGGTCGGACGAGCCCAGGCCGTGTCGGCGGCCCCGAGGCTGGCGGCCCTGAGGCCGAGCGTGATCGTCTCCTCGCCCCTGCAGCGCGCACGGCAGACCGCCGAGGCGCTGTCCGCGGCGACCGGTGTGGACGTGCGTGTCGATCAGGGTCTTGTGGAGCGGTCCTTCGGCATGTGGGAGGGACTGGAGCGCGCCCGGATCGAGGCGGGCTGGCCGGAGCAGTTCGCCGTGTGGCGGGCCGGCGGGGACCCGGCGGGCGTCGGGGTCGAGACCCGCGGTGATGCTGCCGCCCGGGTGGGGGCGGCGCTGGGGCGGATCGCCGCGGCGGCCGGTGAGGCGACCGTCGTTGTCGTCGCGCACGGTGCGGCCATCACCCTGGGCACGACCCGCCTCCTGGGCCTCGATCCCTCCGCGTGGTTCGGGCTGCGCGGCCTGGACAACTGCCACTACGCGGTGCTCAGCAGCACCGGGCGGTCGCCGGGATGGAGGCTCGAGCACTGGAACAGCGGTGAGGAGCGGACGGGCTCGGGGACCGGCGGGGCGATCGGCGGGTTCCTGTCCTGATGCCCGGCCGCGGCGGGAGGGACGGGCCGGGGGTGAGGTACCGCACGCGGGAAGGATTTGCCCGCGGGGTGCGGACTCCATAGGATTATCTCCGTCGCCCGGCGGGCGGCGCCCGAAAGGGGCTATGGCGCAGTTGGTAGCGCGCTTCCATGGCATGGAAGAGGTCGGGGGTTCGAATCCCCCTAGCTCCACCATGCACCGTTCGGTGTCAATCAATTGAAGCGCGACGATATGTCACGGGGCTATGGCGCAGTTGGTAGCGCGCTTCCACTTTGTGGAAGAGACGGGGGTTCGATTCCTTCTAGCTCCACCAGGAGGCGGAGGTCCTCGCCCGCACGGGCGAGGACCCCGTCGTATTGCTGCCGGGCGGCAAGCGCGGTTTCGCCGAGATCGGTTCAGTTCCGCACCGAGATCGGTCCGAGGCGCCCGCGGGCCTCCGGAATCAGTCGCTCTGCCCGCCCACTGGCCCAAGTCCGCCACTCAGCAACCGTTCCGGTCCGGCAGACTCGCATGCGCTGTGACGTCGAGGCGTATTGTGCGTGATGGACACGATCTGCTGTCCGGTGTCCCATGTCTGAGGAGGACCATGTCCGGTAATACCGCTCCCGCCACATCAGGTGTGCGCGAGCTTACAGTACGGGGCGTCGTCATCGGCGGCCTCATTACCCTGGTGTTCACAGCCGCCAACGTCTACCTGGGTCTGAAGGTCGGCCTCACCTTCGCCACCTCGATCCCGGCCGCGGTCATCTCCATGGCCATCCTGCGCTCCTTCCGGGACCACTCCGTGGTGGAGAACAATATCGTCCAGACAATCGCATCCGCAGCCGGCACGCTGTCGGCCATTATCTTCGTGCTGCCCGGTCTGGTCATGATCGGGTGGTGGACCGGCTTCCCGTACTGGGAGACCGCGCTGGTGACCGCCCTGGGCGGCGTGCTGGGCGTCATGTACTCCATCCCGCTGCGCCGCGCCCTCGTCACCGGATCGGACCTGCCCTTCCCCGAGGGCGTGGCCGCGGCGGAGGTGCTGCGCGTGGGGGACAGCGCCGAGGGCGCGGAGGAGAACAGGCGCGGCCTGCTGGTCATCGTTGTGGGCGGGCTGGCGTCGGCCGGCTTCGCCGCGCTGGCGGCGATGAAGGTCGTGGCCGGCAGCATTGAGCGGGCCTTCCGCGTCGGCTCCGGCGGCAGCATGGTCAGCGCCAGCCTCTCCCTGGCCCTCATCGGTGTGGGCCACCTCGTCGGCATCACCGTCGGCATCGCCATGATCGTCGGGCTGTTGATCTCCTTCGGCGTCATGCTGCCGCTGCGCACCGCCGGCCAGATCCCTGCCGGCGGCGACCTTGGCGAGATCGTGTCGGGGATCTTCACCTCCGACGTGCGCTTCGTCGGAGCGGGGGCCATGGCGGTCGCCGCCGTGTGGACACTCGCCAAGATCGCCCTGCCCATCGCCCGAGGCGTCAAGGAGGCCCTGGCGGCCACCCGCGCCCGCGACGAGGGGACGGACGTGCCCGTCCAGGAGCGCGACCTGTCCATGCGCGTGGTGGCCGGGGTGACCCTGGCCTCGATGCTGCCTATCGGGCTCCTCCTGTGGCTGTTCGTGCGGGACACGCCCATCGGTCACCACACGGTCGGCATGGTCGTGGTCAGCATCCTCTTCGTGCTGCTGATCGGCCTGGCCGTCGCGGGCGTGTGCGGCTACATGGCGGGCCTGATCGGCGCGTCCAACAGCCCCATCTCCGGGGTCGGCATCCTCATTGTGATCGCCGCCGCCCTGCTCATCAAGGTGGTGCACGGCGCCCAGGCCCCCGGTCAGGGCGACGCGCTGATCGCCTACACCCTGTTCACCGCCGCGGTCGTCTTCGGCGTGGCCACCATCTCCAACGACAACCTGCAGGACCTCAAGACCGGCCAGCTCGTGGGGGCGACCCCGTGGAAGCAGCAGGTCGCCCTGGTCGTCGGCGTCGCCTTCGGCTCGCTCATCATCCCGCCGGTCCTCCAGCTGCTCAACACCAGCTTCGGCTTCGCCGGCGCGCCCGAGGCGACCGACAACGCCCTGGCCGCGCCCCAGGCGGCCCTGCTGTCCTCCCTGGCCAAGGGCGTGTTCGGCGGCGACCTGAGCTGGGGGCTCCTGGGCCTGGGCGCCGCGATCGGGGTGGTCGTGGTCGTCGTTGACGAGGTGCTCGGCCTGGCCACGAAGAACCGGATGCACCTGCCGCCGCTGGCCGTGGGCATGGGCATGTACCTGCCGATGGGCCTGACGCTCATCATCCCCGTCGGCGCCGTGGCGGGCCTGCTCTACGACCGCTGGGCGGCGGGGACCGCGGACCCGGAGAGCACCAAGCGGCTGAGCACCCTGGCCGCGACCGGGCTGATCGTCGGCGAGAGCCTGTTCGGCGTGGTCCTGGCGGGCATCGTGGCCGCGAGCGGGCAGGAGGACCCCCTCGCCGTCGTCGGCCCCGGGTTCGAGACCGCCTCCGAGGCGCTCGGCGCCCTGGTGTTCGCCGGGGTGGGGCTCGGACTCTACCTGTGGGTCAAGAGGCTGTCGGTCAGGGCGATGACCCGCACAGGGGCCTGATCCCGACCGGCCCGGCCGGGCTCGTCAACCGGCGTCAGGGACGCCGGGCGGGGGCGTCCGCCACGAGGTCGTCGGCCAGACGGCCGGCGATCTCGCTGGCGTCGTTGAGGAAGTTGATGAGCATCGCGACCTGCTCCTCGGACCAGCCCGACACGACCTCCGACAGCTCCTCGTCCGCCCGGGCGAAGACGGAGGCCAGGCGATCCGCTCCCGCGGCGTGGATGTGCACCGAGCGCCGGTCGGCCGCATCGGGCCGGCGCTCCACCCACCCGCCCCTCTCCAGCCGCCTGAGCACGCCCGTCATGGTGGCCAGGTGGGTGCGGGTGCGCCGGGCGAGCTCGGTGGGGGTCAGCGGCCCCTCCCGGTGGAGGACGTCGAGCACGGCGAGGTCCGCGCCCTTGATGCCGAGCACGACCCCGGCGGCGCGGTTGGTCATGGCCAGGGCGCTGCCCAGCCGACGCAGGGCGAGGATCGTCCGCAGCTGCGGTGAGTCGGACGCCGTTATCATGACACTCCGTTTCTATAAGCTGTATATTCTATGAGAATCATAGTGGGCGGTCGGCGGGATGGAAGGCCCGCCGACCCGCGGCGACGGAACGAGGATGTTGCAGTATGGTGCGAGCGATTGAGTACAGGAGCTTCGGCGGCCCCGAGGTCCTGGAGATGGCCGAGGTCCCCGAGCCCGTTCCCGGCCCCGGGCAGGTGCGCGTGGCGGTCAGGGCGGCGGGCCTCAACCCCGTGGACTGGAAGATCGTCTCCGGCATGATGGACGGCGACGGTCCGCGGCGGCCCCGGGGTGTGGGGCGCGACTACGCGGGCGTCGTCGACGCCGTCGGCGAGGGCGTCGCCTCCGTGGCAGTCGGGGACGAGGTCCTGGGGACCGTGCACGCCGCTCCGGGAAGCGGGTCGGGGGCCGGGACGCTGGCCGAGCGGCTCGTCGTCGACGCCGGCGACGTCGTGCTCAAGCCCGCGGCCCTGAGCTTCGCCCAGGCGGCCGCGCTCGGGGTCGCCGTCGAGGCGGCGGCGGGGGCGCTGCGCGCGCTGGGGGTCCACGACGGCGACGTGCTCGTGGTCAGCGCCGCCTCGGGCGGCGTCGGCTCGATGGCGGTCCAGCTCGCCGGGCGCGCCGGCGCCGCCGTCATCGGTATCGCCGGCGAGGACAGCCTGGACCGCATCCGCTCCCTGGGCGCCGTCGCGGTCGCCTACGGCGAGGACCTGGAGGACCGCGTCCGCGCGGCGGCGCCGTCGCCGGTGACCAGGCTGCTGGACTGCCACGGCCCGCAGTACGTCGATCTCGCGCTGGCGCTCGGCCTGGCCCCCGAGGCCATCGCCACCATCGTGCCCGCGCCGCCGTCCATCGCCAAGGGGGTGCGGGTCACCGGCTCGCGCGACGCCCGCCCCGAGGACCTGAGGCGGGCGGCCGCCCTCGTGGCCGACGGAACCATGACGGTGACGATCGCCCGCGTCTACCCCTTCGACGTCGACTCGGTGCGGCAGGCCTACACCGAGCTGCGCGGCGGCCACGTGCGCGGCAAGCTCGTTGTTGACCTACCTGAGACCCCCTGAGCCGGCCCGGGGTGTTCTGAAGCCGTTGCGAGCCGGCCTCCGCGCGCCCCGGCGCGTATGTGATGTGATGGGCGCATGAGCGAGTCCGATCAGCCGTCCCTCGCATCTGGTTCCACGCCTGAGCGCATGCTCGCCGAGGTGGTCGCCGGGCACTTCATCGGTGCCCGGGTGGTGGAGGCCGACGGCGCCCAGGTCGTGGAGCTCGGGGAGGGGTTGCCCGTCATCGAGTGCTCCATCGACGAGTGCCAGGACGCTCCGCCCTACGGGGTGTTCATCTTCTTGACCATCAGAGGCGGCGCGCTCGGCGAGTCGGGAGCCCTGGTCACCGCCAGCGGATACGGCTCGAGCACGCAGTCCGCGCTCGTACTGGCCGGGTGCAACTGGGCCTGCGCCTTCGGACCCGTCCTGCTCACCGGGATCGGCCGCCCCGACCTCATCAGCACTCAGGATCCGGATGTCGAGCAGCTCGAGACTGCCCTGGACGGACGGCGGTACCGCGTCGCGGTTGGCCACCTCGACCGCTGGACCGGCTCGGCGGAGGAGGCGGCGGTCTACCGGCAGCGCCTGGGCGGTCCCCGGGCCCTGACAACACGGGTGCTGGACAGCGGAACCGTCCCCGCCCTGCGGTCCGGCCAAGTCGTTGCGCTCGGCTGCTTCCTCGAGGCGGGCCCGACGCCGCTGGCCGAGGTCAAGCTCGGGGCGGCCGACTGGCCGCCCGCCCGTGCCGTGCTCGACACCATCCCGCCGGAGTCCGGCGGCACGCGGATGCTGCGCGAGTGGGCGCTGCTGACTCCGATCGAGCCGGCCCCCACCCTCACCCGCGGCGGCCTGCAGCGCACCCTCGACCTGCTGCGCGCCTGCGCCGACAACCCGACCAGCGAGGCCGGCTGGTGCGGCGCCCGCCATCACGGCATGCGGCTGGGAGAGACGGACCCCGGCGCCGCGAGCCTCGGGCTGCCGGAGGGCATGGCCTGGTTCCTGAGCACGGTCGCCGCCGGCGGGGCGGGGCCCGGCTACGGCCTCGAGCCCCGGCCCCTCGCCGAGGAGTGGTGGTACCTGGCCGACGCCGGCTGCGGGGCCCAGTGGGTCCTCAATCTCGCCGACGGCACCGTGTGGCTGGATTCGCGCGCCTGCGACGACGGCTTCCAGCTCGCGGCCCCCGGCTTCCTGGCCTGGTACGAGGCCTGGCTGGACAATGCGATCTGCGGGGCCGGCCCCTTCGCCCGCTGGGAGTACAGGGTCGACGCCGCCTACAAGATGCTCGCCGACGCCGCGCAGAGGGAGGGCGTCGACGAGCTGCCCGAGACCGTCACGCGGGTGAAGATCCACTCCCACCCCCAGGGCGAGCCCATCGGCCCCTGCCACGCCTGCGAGGAGACCTGCGCCCGCCTCGGGGTGCCCTCCACAGTGTTCACGACCGCACCGTAAGAGCCCGGAAGCCGCCTCCAACCGGCCCCGGCTCACCGACTCCTCCTATATCCTCGGACCGCACTGATCAGAAGACCTTCAGGAGGCTGTCATGAGTCAGACGAACCGGATGGCATGCGGGATCGACATCGGCGGATCGGGTATCAAGGGCGCCCTCGTCGACCTGGAGACCGGCGAGTTCGCGGGCGAGCGCGTCCGCATCGACACCCCCCGGCCCTCCACGCCCAAGGCGGTCGCGAAGGTCTGCCGCACGATCATCGACAGGCTCGGTGTCGAGGAGGACGTGCCCGTGGGCATCACCTTCCCGGCTCCGATCGTGCACGGGACCATCCCCTTCATCGCCAACCTCGACAAGTCCTGGAAGGGCGTCGACGTCAATGAGCTCATGACGCACGTCCTGGGCAGGCGCTCATACGCGCTCAACGACGCCGACGCCGCCGGCCTGGCCGAGGTCGCCTACGGCGCGGCCAAGGGGGTGCGCGGTACCGTCATCGTCACCACGCTGGGCACCGGCATCGGCTCGGCCGTCATCGTGGACGGCACGCTCGTGCCCAACACCGAGCTCGGGCACCTGGAGATCGACGGCCACGACGCCGAGACCCGCGCCTCCTCCCACCAGAAGGAGGTCCACGACCTGAGCTGGAAGAAGTGGGCCAAGCGGCTGCAGCGCTACTACTCCCACGTCGAGATGCTCTTCAGCCCGGACCTGTTCGTCGTCGGCGGGGGAGTATCGAAGAAGCACGAGAAGTTCCTGCCGCTGCTCGACCTGCGCGCCCCGATCGTGCCCGCCGCCCTGCTCAACACCGCGGGTATCGTCGGCGCCGCCTGGCAGGCCTCCCGGGCCGAGTAGCGGCCCCGCGCCCGCTGACGCGGGCCGGCGCCCTCAGCTCAGCGCGGCTGCGACGGCCAGGCGCAGGGAGTCCTGGAAGCGCGTCTCCCGCTCGGCGGCGCTCATGTCGCCGCGGTGGTCGAGCAGGTGGTCCGAGACGGTGAGCACCGTCAGGGCCCGCCTGCTGTACTCGGCCGCCACCGCGTACAGGACCGCGGACTCCATCTCCACGCACAGCGTCCCGTAGGCGGCCAGGCGCTCGGTCTGGCCCTCGGGAGTGAAGTAGAAGTGGTCGCGGGAGGCGATCGTGCCGACGTGGGTCCGCTCGGCGATGCCGGCTGCGACGGCCTCCCGGTAGGCCGCCATGGCCAGGTGGAAGTCCGCGACGGCCGAGAAGCTGATGCCCGGGACGCGCAGCTGGTTCATGGCGGAGTCGGTGTGCGCACCGGTGGCGATGACGACGTCGCCCACCCCGACCCGCTCGCTGATGCCGCCCGCAGTGCCCACGCGGATGATGCGCTCGACGCCGAAGCGGGCGAACAGCTCGGTGGCGTAGATGGCCAGGGAGGGCTGGCCCATGCCCGAGCCCATGACACTCAACGGCTCGCCGTCCACGGTGCCGGTGAAGCCGAGCATCCCGCGCACGTCGGTGACCAGGCGCGGCTCGGTCAGAAGAGACTCGGCGATGCGCTGGGCGCGCCTGGGGTCGCCGGGCATGAGGACGGCGGGGGCGAAGTCGCCGGGCTCGGCGGCGATGTGGGCGGTGGCCATGGGGTCCTCCGGGGCGGTCAGACGGGCGGAAGGCGCGCCGCTGCGGGCGCCCTGCGCATCAGTGTGGCACAGCCCGATGTCCCGGATTGTGGAACGACGGGGAACCAGCCAGTGAGCGGGGTTACGGTTCGCTGGTTCAGCGTCTCTGCGTCAGCCTCGCAGGTCGGCGGCGCCGTTCCCGCGGCGCCGCCCCCAAGACGACCACCCATTACGCACAGGGGCTTCACCATGTCCTCCACATCCACGCCCTCGACGCCCGCGCGCGAGCAGTGGAGCGGCCAGTTCGGCTTCCTGATGGCCGCCATCGGCTCGGCCATCGGCCTGGGAAACATCTGGCGCTTCCCCGGCGTCGCCTACTCCAACGGCGGCGGCGCCTTCATGATTCCCTACATCGTCGCCCTCCTGGCCGTGGGCGTGCCCGTCCTCCTCCTCGACTACGCCCTGGGGCACCGCTACCGGGGATCCTCGCCGGCCGTCTTCCGGCGCATATCCAGGCGGTTCGAGTGGCTGGGCTGGTGGCACGTCGTCGTCTGCTTCATCATCATGACCTACTACGTCGTCGTCGTCGCCTGGGCCCTGCGCTACACGGTCTTCGCCCTGACGACCGCCTGGGGCGATGACGCCTCCGGCTTCTTCAGCAGCTACATCGGCCTGGGCAAGATCTCCGACGCCGGTACCCCCGCCTACTCCGCCGAGCCGGTCGTCGGCGTCATCATCCCGCTGCTGCTCGTGTGGGCCTACGGGATCTACGTCGTGGCGCGCGGCGTGTCCAAGGGCGTCGAGCGCGCCAACCGGATCTTCCTGCCCGTCCTGGTCGTCATGTTCCTCATACTCGTCGTGCGCGCCATGCTCCTGCCCGGCGCCACGGACGGCCTCAACACCCTGTTCACCCCCGACTGGGGCAAGCTGGGCGACTACCGGGTCTGGATGGCCGCCTTCGGGCAGATCTTCTTCTCCCTGTCCATCGGCTTCGGCATCATGCTGACCTACGCCTCCTACCTCAAGCGCCGTTCCAACCTCGTGGGCACGGGGCTGACGGCGGCCTTCGCCAACTCCTCCTTCGAGCTGCTCGCCGGCATCGGCGTGTTCGCGACCCTCGGCTTCATGGCGCACGTCCAGAACGTCTCGGTCGGCGAGCTCGAGGGCATCACGGGACCGGCCCTCGCCTTCGTGACCTTCCCGACCGTCATCTCCCAGATGCCGGGCGGACCGCTCTTCGGGTTCCTCTTCTTCGCCTCCTTCACGCTGGCGGGCCTGACCTCCTTCATCTCCATCATCCAGGTCGTCGCGCCCGCGGTCGCCGAGAAGTTCGGCTGGTCCAATGTGACGGCGACCCTCGCCTGCGGCCTGCCCAGCGCGGCCCTGTCCTTCGTGCTGTTCGGCACGTCCTCGGGCCTGTACGACCTCGACGTCGTGGACGCCTACATCAACAACATCGGCGTCGTGGCCTCCGCGATCACCATGTGCGTCGGGCTGGGGCTGGTCCTGCGCCGTTTCAAGATCCTTCGGCGTCACCTCAACGTCGTCTCCGAGACCCGCGCGGTGGGGGAGTGGTGGCGGGTGACGGCCGCGGTCGTCGTGCCCGCGCTCCTGGGGTACATGTTCATCCAGACCGTGTGGTCCTACGCGCACGACGGCTACACCTACTCCCGCGGCTTCGAGGCCGTGTTCGGCTGGGGCATGCTCTTCGCGGGGGCGGTGGTCACCGCCGTGCTGACCGCGATCCCCTGGAGGACGCCCGTGGACGACTTCACCCCCATCGCCCTGGACGCCTACGAGGAGGTGAAGTGAGATGACCGGTCCCGCGATCACCCTCATGCTCGTCGCCATCGTTGTCATCTGGGGCGGTCTCGCCGTCTCAGTCACCGCCCTGGTCGTGCGCGGGCGCCGCGAGGACAGGGACGCTCGCGCCCAGGCACGCGCAGCCGCCCGCGAGCACCTGCGCCACCCCGGGGCCCCGCCGCAGGCCCAGGACTGAGCCGACCGGCGTCGTCCAGACACGCATCCGGCCCGCTCCGGCGGGCACGGGCGCGACGGCTTCCCCGCCGCCGCGCCCGTGCGAGACAATGCCGCCATGACAGACACCCGCGACGCCGTCACCCCCGACGCCCTGTCCACCGCACCGGACGACATCGTCCCCCGGCTGGTCGCCTTCGACCTCGACGAGACCCTGGCCCCATCCAAGTCGCCCCTGCCCGCCGCCATGGCCGCCGCGCTGCGCGCCCTGCTCGACGTCGTACCCGTGTGCGTCATCTCCGGCGGGCGATTCACCCAGTTCCACGACCAGGTCCTGGCCCACCTGGACGCCACCGGCGACCAGCTCTCCCGCCTCCACCTCATGCCCACCTGCGGCACCCGCTACTACGTCCATGTTCCGCAGGCCGCTGCGGCCGACGGCATCAGCAGCGACGGCTGGAGGCTCGTCTACGCCCACGACTTCACGCCCGCGCAGGTCGACAGGGGCTTCGCGATCGTCGAGGCCGAGGCCCGCAGGCTGGGTCTGTGGGAGGAGCGGACCTGGGGCGAGATCCTCGAGAACCGCGGCTCTCAGATCACCTTCTCGGCGCTCGGTCAGGAGGCGCCGCTGGACGCCAAGAAGGCCTGGGACCCCACGGGGGAGAAGAAGGGGCGGCTGCGGGACGCCGTCGCTGCGCGCCTGCCCGAGCTCGAGGTCCGCTCGGGCGGGTCCACGAGCGTGGACATCACCCCCAAGGGCGTCGACAAGGCCTACGGCATGGTCCACCTGGCCGAGCAGACCGGCATCCCCCTGGGCGACATGCTCTTCGTGGGCGATCGCCTCGACGCCGAGGGCAACGACCACCCCGTCAAGGCCCTGGGCGTGCCCTGCCGGGCCGTGACCGGCTGGGAGGACACCGTCGACTACGTCATCGCGCTGGCGGCCCGGATCGCCGGCTCCTCTCGGGCCTGAGCCATGACGGAGGCCCGGTGGACGCGGAGTCGGGACCGCGGCCGGCCGACGGCGCCCGGCGGGCCCGGCGCGCCCCGGGCGCTGCTGCGCGGCTGCCGTGCGGCCTGCTCGCGGTGGTGGACGGCCCGCACGGTCCGCTTCCGCAAGGTCACGCGCACCCTTGTGCTGCTCGCCGTCACCTGCCTGGTCTCGCTGTGCGTCGGCGTGGTCACGGCCGAGGCCTCCAGCCCCGTCGGCCCCCACCAGGCGCAGTGGTCGACGACCCTCGACTCCACCGTCAGCCTCGACCTGGGGCCCCTGGGGCAGGTCGCCCTCGACTCGCCTGCCGGGATCCTGGGGGTGCGGGTGGTGCTGGGGGAGGTCGCGGGACAGGCAGAGCCCGTCGTCGGCTCACAGGACGCCCTCGGCGAGGCCCTGAGCTCCGACGGCGCCGCCTACATGTCCCTGATCACCCATCCCGAGCTCACCATCGAGCGCGGCCTGCGGGCCCTGGTCGACGACGCCCTGAGACGGGCGGGGCTGCTGGAGTCGGTCATGCTGTGCCTGGTGGCCGCCGGCCGTCTGGCCACCGGGGGGCGCCTGCGCGACGCCGTGCACCGGGGCCTCGCCCACGCCACCGCCTCCAGCCTGCTGGCGGCCACCGGCGCGGTCACCGTCGTGGCGCTGCTCCTGCCCGGCCTGCGCCCGCAGGCGGTGACCGGCAACCGTCTGCCGGTCCTGGCGGGCACCCCGTTGGAGCAGGCGCGCGTCTCCGGGCGCATCGGCGACATCGTCCAGGCCTACGGCGGCCGGGTCACGGCCTTCCTGGCCGACAACACCTCCTTCTACGCCGCCGCCCACGCCAACCTCTGGGCCGCGTGGGCCGCCTCCGAGCGGGTCGATGGGGTCGCGGACGTGACGGCCGCCGGCGGCGCCGTCGATGCCGACGAGGTCGCCCGGGCGGCCTCCGCCGCCGCGTCCCCGGGGGCGGCCGGGACGCCGTCGTCCCGGGCCCCGTCGACGGGCGCGGCGCCCGGCTCCTCCGCGCAGCCGACCGCGACGGTCGGGCCCGCCCGCGGCCGGGGCGCCGTCACGGCGGTCCTGACGACCGACCTGCACTGCAACCTCGACGTCACCGCCTTCGCCGGGCTGCTCGACGCCCTGGCGGGCGCCACCGTCCACATGGACGACGGCGACCTGACCATGACCGGCTCGGAGCCCGAGCAGTTCTGCGTCGACGCCCTGGACAACGCGGTGCCGGGCGGCGTCGCCCGGGTGGCCACGATCGGGAACCACGACTCGTCCTACACGGCCGAGCGCCTGCGGGCGCTCGGCTGGACGGTGACCGACGGCAGCGTCCGGGACGTCGGCGGGCTGCGGGTCCTCGGCGACGTCGACCCGGACCGCACCCCGGCCGGGGGCACCTTCCAGCGCGGCGAGGAGAGCGCCACCGACATCGGGCGGCGCCTGGCGACCGTCTCCTGCGAGGCCGCGGGCAGGGGCGAGGGGGCCGACGTCGTCCTCATCCACCAGCCGGCGACCTTCGGCCCGCTCATCGACGACGGCTGCGTCCCGCTGCTCATCGGCGGGCACGTTCACCAGGAGCGGGGGATGAGCGTGACCCGGGGCGCGAATCTCGACGTCGCCCAGCTCGTCTCCGGGGCCGGCAAGGGCGGCACGTCCGTGGGGCGGGTGACCGAGGACGCCTACCTGCACGTGCTGTCCTTCGACTCCGACGGCGGCCTGGTCGCCTGGCGCGCGGTGGTGCTTCACCCCGACGCCTCGGTGACCGTGGGGGCCTGGCAGCCCGCGCCCGCGACGGGATGAGCCGCCGCCGGGACGATGGTGCACAATAGGCGGTCATCGTTCCACTGCACCTACGCACCCACAGAGACGAACCCGATCACGAGGAGGCACCGATGACGCACGTGCCCACCGAGGCAGAGATCGACGCCATGAGCGAGGAGGAGCTCGAGGTCTACCTTGCCGCGGAGCCCGGCGGTCCCGGCGCCGCCGACGCCGCGGATCCCGGCCAGGACGGCGCGCCGGCGTGGCTCACCGCCACCGGGGCCGCGCGCTCCTACGCCTGGCTGCTCGTTGTCGGCTCCCTCGTCGGCATCGCGGCGTCCTGGGAGCTCATGTCCAGCGAGCTGGCGCTCATCAGGGAGCCGCTGGCGAGCCTGTCGTGCGATGTCAGCCCGCTGGTGTCCTGCGGCGCCTCCCTGGACGTGTGGCAGGGCAACCTGCTGGGGGTTCCCAACTCCTTCATCGGGGCGATGGCCTTCGCGGTGCTCCTGTTCGCCGGAGTCCTGCTCGCCTCCGGCGGGCGGCTGCCCCGCTGGGTGTGGTGGGGCATGACCGCGGGGACCGTCGGCGGCGTCGGGTTCGTCGTGTGGTTCCTGATCATCTCGATCACCGTCTTCGGCAGGCTGTGCCCCTTCTGCATGCTCATCTGGGCCGTGACGATCCCGATCGCCGCCGGCACCTGGGGCGAGGCCGCCCGCCGCGGGCACCTGGGCCTGTCGCCCGCAGCGGCCGAGCGCCTGCACAGGGCCCGCTGGCCGGTCGCGGCCGCCATGTACCTGGCCGTCATCGCCACCGTCGTGGTCGCCTTCTGGGACGGCTGGATGGCGATGCTGTCATGAGCCCCGTCAACCAGGCCGATGCCCCGGCCGAGGCCTCCGCCGTGACCCAGGACTACCTCAAGGCGGTGTGGGCCGCCATGGAGTGGGGCGGCAAGGGCGCCTCGATCACCGGTCTGGCGCGGCGGATGAAGGTCGCCCCCTCCACGGCGTCGGAGAACGTGGGGCGCCTGGTCGAGGCGGGCCTGCTCGAGCACGAGCCCTACAAGGCCGTCACGCTGTCGGCCGACGGGCAGCGCCTGGCCACCGGCATGGTGCGCCGCCACCGCCTTCTGGAGACCTACCTGGTCGAGCGCCTGGGACTGAGCTGGGACGAGGTCCACGCCGAGGCCGAGGTTCTCGAGCACGCCGTGTCCGACAGGCTCCTGGAGGCGCTCGACGACGCACTGGGGCATCCTGCGCGGGACCCGCACGGCGACCCGATCCCCGCCCCGGACGGGTGCGTCGTCCAGCCGGAGCTGTGCAGCATCGACACCGTGCCCGTGGGGCGGACCGTCGTCGTGGGCCGTATCAAGGACTGCTCCAAGACCCTGCGCGATCTCGCTCTGGCCGGCATCGGCCTGGACACGACGGTGACCGTGATCGATCGGGGCACCGTGTCGGCCTTCGCGGCGGGGGAGAAGCGCCGCAGGGCGACGGTGGTGCGCGCCGTGCGCGCGGACGAGGAGCCTCCCCGTGAGCGCGCCGAGGCGGTCGTGCCGGTGGGCCACCTGTGGGTGCTGGCCTCGGCGGCCGGCCCCGGCGGCGCGGAGAACCCGCGGCCGCTCACCGAGATCGGTGGGCATCCGCGCCGAGATCAGTGACGGGAGCGCCGCCGGGGCTGCGAGACCAATCATCTAGGCTGGCGCCATGACCGCCCCCAAGACCCCCAAGACCCCCAAGAACACTGAGGCCACCGAGGCCACTGAGAACACTGAGACCTCGGTCTTCACCAAGATCATCAACGGCGACATCCCCGGGCGCTTCGTGTGGGCCGACGACGTGTGCGTCGCCTTCGCCACCATCGAGCCGCAGACCCCCGGCCACGTCCTGGTCGTGCCGCGCATTGCGCACGAGTCCTACATCGACGCCAGCGAGCCCACCATCGCCCACCTGTCGGTGGTGGCCAAGCGCATCGCCGCCGCCCAGGTGCGGGTCTTCGACGCCGTGCGCCCGGGCATCGTCGTCCTCGGGCTGGACGTGCCCCACCTGCACATCCACGTGCTCCCCCTGCACCGGGCCGCAGACATCGCCCCGTCCTCGGCGCGTCCCGCCGACGGCGCCGAGCTCGACGAGACGATGGGCCGCCTGCGCCAGGGGCTGGGCGAGGACGGGTGGGGGGCGTTCGTGCCGGCGCGGATGGACTCGCCCTCCCTCGCCTGATCTCGCCCGGCCCGTGCCGCCCGCCACCGGTGCGCGGCCCGCCGGGATCACAGTGACCGGCGCCTCGCGCCCGCCACCCGGACGGCGCGGAGAAGCGGCGAGAACCAGCGATAGGCTGAGCGGCAGCCGGGCCGCCTCCGCCCTCTCCATGGCGGGGGCGGCGCACCCGCAGGCACCCAAGCACCACCACGGAAGAGAGCGCTCCTTCGATGACGGAGAACCAGACCCCCCAGGGCGAGTCCGCGACGCCGTTCCGCTACACGGCGGCCCTGGCCGAGACCATCGAGACCTCCTGGCAGGACCGCTGGGAGGCCGAGGGCGCCTTCCACTCCGACAACCCCGTGGGAGCGCTGGCGGGGCCGGACGCCGAGGAGGAGAAGTTCTTCCTGCTCGACATGTTCCCCTACCCCAGCGGCAAGGGCCTGCACGTGGGCCACCCCCTGGGCTACATCGCCACCGACGTCGTGGCCCGCTTCACCCGCATGACCGGGCGCAACGTCCTGTACACCATGGGCTACGACGCCTTCGGCCTGCCCGCCGAGCAGTACGCCGTCGCCACCGGCCAGCACCCGCGCGTCTCCACCGAGGCCAATATCGCCACCATGCGCCGCCAGCTGCGGCGCCTGGGCCTGTCCCACGACCCGCGCCGCTCCATCCAGACCATCGACCCGGGCTACGTGCGGTGGACCCAGTGGATCTTCCTGAAGATCTTCGGCTCCTGGTTCGACCCCGCCGCCCCGCGCCGCGACGGGCGAGGCACGGGGGCGGCCCGGCCCATTGACGAGCTGCGCGACAAGCTCGCCTCCGGCGAGGTCGCCGTCCCCGGCGGCCGCGACTGGGCCTCCCTGGGCGAGGCCGAACGGGCCGACGTCGTCGACTCCTTCCGCCTGGCCTACGTGTCCGACGCGCCGGTCAACTGGTGCCCGGGCCTGGGCACGGTGCTGGCCAACGAGGAGGTCACCGCCGAGGGCCGCTCCGAGAGGGGCAACTACCCGGTCTTCAAGCGCAACCTGCGCCAGTGGATGATGCGCATCACCGCCTACGCCGACCGCCTGGCCGAGGACCTGGACACGGTCGACTGGCCCGAGAAGGTCAAGCTCATGCAGCGCAACTGGATCGGCCGCTCCGAGGGCGCGGAGGTCACCTTCGCCGTCGAGGGCGCCCGGGAGGCCGGCTGCGCCGTGGCGGACCTGAGCGTGTACACCACGCGCCCCGACACGCTCTTCGGCGCGACCTTCATGGTGGTGGCCCCCGAGCACCCGCTGCTGGGCGGGCGGCTCGGCGCCCCGGTCGACGACGACGCGGCCGCCCTGACCGTCCCCGCCGCCTGGCCCGAGGGCGCCCGCGAGGCGTGGACGGGCGGCCGCGCCACGCCCGCCGGGGCCGTGGCCGCCTACCGCGCCCGGGCCGCGGCGGCCACCGAGGCCGAGCGCACCGCCGAGGACCGCGCCAAGACCGGCGTGTTCACGGGCCTGTTCGGCATCAATCCGGTCAACGGGCGGCGGGTGCCGATCTTCGTGGCCGACTACGTCCTCATGGGCTACGGCACCGGCGCCATTATGGCGGTGCCCGCTCACGACGAGCGCGACTGGGCCTTCGCCCGGAAGTACGACCTCGACATCGTCCAGACGATCGGCCCCGCGGACGACCCCCGCGGCGTGGACCTGTCCAGGGGCGCCTACACGGGTGACGGCGTCGCCGTGGACTGCGCCAACGACGAGATCAGCCTGGACGGGAAGTCCAAGGGCGAGGCCACGGCCGCCATGACCGCCTGGCTGGAGTCCAAGGGCGCCGGACGCGCCGCGGTCACCTACCGCCTGCGCGACTGGCTCTTCAGCCGCCAGCGCTACTGGGGCGAGCCCTTCCCCGTCGTGTGGGACGAGGCCGGCGGCGTCCACGCGCTGCCGGAGTCCATGCTGCCGGTCGAGCTGCCGGAGGTCACGGACTACTCGCCGCGCTCCTACGACCCCGACGACGCCGCCTCCAGCCCCGAGCCGCCCCTGGGCGGGGCCGCCGACTGGGTGGAGGTCGAGCTCGACCTGGGGGAGGGCCTCAAGACGTACCGCCGCGAGACCAACACGATGCCCAACTGGGCGGGCTCGTGCTGGTACGAGCTGCGCTACATCGACCCCGCCGACCGGGACGCCCTGGTCGATCCGGTCAACGAGGCCTACTGGATGGGGCCGCGCCCCGAGAACGGCAACACCTCCGGCGGCACCGACCTGTACGTGGGCGGCGTGGAGCACGCGGTCCTGCACCTGCTGTACTCCCGGTTCTGGCACAAGGTCCTGTTCGACCTGGGCGTGGTGTCCTCCTCCGAGCCCTACCACCGCCTGTTCAACCAGGGCTACATCCAGGCCTACGCCTACAAGGACGAGCGCGGCCAGTACGTGCCCGCCGAGGAGGTCGAGGAGGGGCCGGACGACGCCGGCGGCGAGCCGACCTTCACCTGGCGGGGGCGCGGCGTCCGGCGCGAGTACGGCAAGATGGGCAAGTCCCTGAAGAACATCGTCACCCCCGACGACATGTACTCCGCCTATGGCGCGGACACCTTCCGCGTCTACGAGATGAGCATGGGGCCGCTCGACCAGGACCGCCCCTGGGACACCCGCGCCGTGGCCGGGGCCCAGCGCTTCCTGCAGCGCCTGTGGCGCAACGTGGTCGATGAGGCCACCGGTGAGGTCACGGTGGTGGACGACCCGGCCGACCGTGCCACGGCCCGCCTGGTGGCCCGCACGGTCGTGGGCGTGCGCGGCGACTACGAGGCCATGCGCCTCAACACCGCCATCGCCAAGCTCATCGTGCTGAACAACCACCTGACGGGACTGGCGCGGGTGCCGCGCGAGGCCGTCGAGGCCCTCACCCTCATGACGGCGCCGGTCGCCCCGCACATCGCCGAGGAGATCTGGGCGCGCCTGGGCCACGAGCGCTCGCTCGCCCATGAGGCCTTCCCCGCGGTCGAGGACGAGTCCCTGCTGGCCGCCGAGGCCGTCACCTGCGTGGTCCAGGTCAAGGGCAAGGTCCGCGACCGGCTGGAGGTCGCCCCGGACATCTCCGGGGCGGAGCTGGAGAGGCTCGCCCTGGCGGCCCCCGGCGTCGTGCGCGCCCTGAACGGGCGCGGCGTGCGCAAGGTGATCGTCAAGGCGCCGAAGCTGGTCAGCGTCGTCACGGAGTGAACGGCGCCCGCCGCGGCATACAATCGAAGTGATGTAATTCACACTTGTCTGTCGGTCGGTGTGGCGCTGACCTTGGGAGACGGAGACGAGCTCCCGGGCTCAATCGCCCGGGAGCAGGACGACGCCCCGGCTGTCCTGGCTCGGTGATCCCGGAGCAGGGCCGCGCGCCCCGGTAGCGTGAGCCCATGGACGTTCGGCGCGCCGGGCCGGCGCAGGTCCCGGCCATTCGGACCGTGCTGGCACGCGCCTTGGCCGGAGACCCGCTCTTCGCCTGGTTCTTCCCCCGCGGACGCGAGCCCGAGGAGCGGCGCCTGAGCCGGATCGCGCTCTACCTCGCGCCCCAGATCGACTGGATGGTCGCAGCCTCGACCGCTCATGTCGCGCTCACGGGCGGCGACGTCGTCGGCGCCGCCCTGTGGCTGGATCCCGACCTGACCCGTCCGGACACGCTGCCCGCCATGGACGACCTTGCCGAGATCCTCATGGACGGGCCGACGGCTCGGGCCTCCCGCAGCGGAATGCGCGCCGCACGGGACGGCGCTCCCCGGGTCGAGGGGGACTATCTGGCCATGCTCGCGGTCGTGCCCGACATGCAGGGCCGTGGGGTGGGATCCCGCCTCCTGGCGCCCGCGCTCGGCAGAGGCCCGGGGACCCGCTGGCTGGAGACGACGAATCCGCGCAATATCCCCTTCTACGAGCGCGCCGGCTTCCGCGTGATCCACGATGCGCAGATCAACGACTCCGGGGTGCGCCTGATCAGGATGGCCGGCGAGTTCTGAACGGCTGCACCGGTTGTGAGGGCCTGCCGGTATCGGGTGGACCGCAGCGCTATCGGCGTTTGACATTGAGATGAGTCCCCCTATGACTCAGTATGAGCCCCATGGCCACCGACATTCCAGGCAACCCGCAGTTCGACGACGGTTCGCAGCAGCCCGGTGGCGGCTACGGCCAGCAGCCGGGCTACGGTCAGCAGCCGGGTGCCGGTGGCGGGATGCCGCCGTACCCCGGCGCCGCCTACGGAGTCCCCGGCGATGCCGCTTACGGCACCGCGCCGGGCGGTCCGGCGCGCCTGCCACTGTCGATCGGCGGCGCCCTGTCCTGGGCGTGGGACGCCGTCAAGACGGACCCGGTCGTGCTGCTGGCGGGTTTCGGCATCTGGACGGTCCTGCGGGGAGCCGGCGCGCACTTCGAGTACACGGTGAATGGCGAGGAGCACGGCTATGGCTTCACCTGGGGCACGCCCGTCGGCATTATCGCCAATCTGCTAGCCCCGATTGTCGTGGCTCATGTCTGCCTGGTCGTCGCCTCGGGCAGGCGCGCCGCCTTCTCGGACTTCGTGACCTTCCCGAATTTCGGTCAGGCTCTCCTGACCTCCTTCCTGAGCGTGTTGGCCACCATCATCGGGTGGGTCGTGACTGTCCCCCTGGTGTTCTTGATGAGCGGCTACGCCTGTCTGCGCATCCAGGGCCGAGATGCGGCGCGCTGGGCCCGTTGAGCCCTGAGCGCACCGGTGCCGGCCGGACGACCCGGGCGGCGCAGCGCCGGCCGACGTAAGGTGAGTGGGCACAGCGCCCCCGACATGAGGAGTTCACCGTGCATCTGCAGTGGTGGTCCGTTCTGCCCTTCGCCATGATGCTCGCCAGCATCGCGGTGCTTCCGCTCGTGCCCGCCACGACGCACTGGTGGGAGAGGCGCTCCAGCCAGCTCACCATCGCCCTGGTGCTCGGCCTGCCCGTGGCCGCATGGATGTGGATCGCCGGGGGCTGGGAGATCGTGTTCGCCGCCGCCGTCGAGTACGGGCAGTTCATCGCCCTGCTCCTGGCCCTGTTCATCGTCTCCGGCGGAATCTTCCTCAAGGGCGACATCGAGGCCACCCCGCGCAACAACACGATGTTCCTGGCCATCGGCGCTGTCCTGGCCAGCTTCGTGGGGACCACCGGGGCGGCCATGCTGCTGATCCGCCCGCTGCTCAACACCAACGCCGAGCGCCGCTACCGGGTCCACACGGTGCTGTTCACGATCTTCGTCGTCGCCAACTGCGGCGGCCTGCTCACGCCCCTGGGCGACCCTCCCCTCTTCCTCGGGTTCCTGCGAGGTGTGCCCTTCACCTGGACCTTCCACCTGCTGCCCGAGTGGCTGTTCGTCAACGCGATGCTGCTGGCCGGCTACTTCGCCCTGGACACCTACTACCACGCGCAGGAGCCCGCCGCCTCCGTCCGCCTGGACCGCACCGCGATCGAGCCGCTGGGCCTGCGCGGCGCCACCAACTTCATCTGGTTCCTCGTCATCATCCTGGCCGTGGCCTTCGTCCCCTCCGTCGACGCAGAGGCCATCGAGGCCGGGCACGCCACCGCCATGGACTGGGTGCCGCTGCGCGAGATCATTATGCTCGCGGCGGCCGGAGCCTCCTACGCCCTGGGCGACAAGCGGGCGCGCTTCGAGGACAATCAGTTCGAGTGGGGGCCGATCGCCGAGGTCGCCACCCTGTTCATCGGCATCTTCCTGACCATGATCCCGGCCCTGCACTACCTCGACGATGTTGCCGGCTCTCTGCCCCTGAACCGGATCACGTTCTTCGTCTTCACCGGGGGCCTGTCCTCCGTGCTGGACAACGCCCCGACCTACGTGACCTTCTTCGAGATGGCCGGGCGGGTGGCCCACCCCGGCGGCGCCACGATTGCCGGAGTGCCCGAGGCCTACCTCGTGTCGATCTCGCTGGGCGCGGTGCTGTGCGGGGCGATCACCTACATCGGCAACGGCCCGAACTTCATGGTCAAGTCGGTGGCCGACTCCCGGGGCGTCGAGATGCCCTCCTTCGGCGGGTACGTGGTGCGGGCCCTGACCCATCTCGTGCCGGTCCTGGCGGTGATGGTGTGCCTGTTCATCGCCGAGCCCGTGTGGGTCAAGGCGATCGGCGGGCTCGGGGCGGTGGCGCTGCTGGCCAACGACGTGCGTCTGGCCCTCGCCGGGCGGCGCCTGGCGCTCGTCGACAGCTGAGGCGCCTGCCGGGGCGAAGGGGGCGCCGGCGCCTCGGGGCGTGATCGCGGCGTTCGTCCCGGAGCTGGACATGCCGGGCCCGGGGGAAGCCGGTTCCCCTTACACCTCGTCCCGCCTCAGCCGGCCGCGGCCTCGCCCAGCCAGGCGATGAAGCTGGCCTCGCCCGAGCCGGTGACCTCCGCCATGGTGTGGCCCCGCCCCCACACCGTCGCGAAGTCGACGTCGTGCCCGGCGGCGGCAAGGGCGAGCGCCAGGTTGACCTCGACGGTGCTGGCCGTGTCGCCCTGCTGTATGCCGGTGCGGATGCGCCAGCTGGGGGCCACGGTCGAGCTTCCGGCGCCCGCGCCGGAGCCCAGGAAGTGCATGGGGTTGTACATCTGCTCGCGGGTCAGCACATCGACGCCGAGACCGTCGGCCGTGGTGAAGTCCGAGTCGTAGGAGGCCGAGCCGTAGTCCGACGACCATCCCGTCAGGGACGCGTACCCCGACTCCTTGGCGGCCAGGACGTCGCGCGAGACCCGCGAGAAGTGCCGGGTCTCCTGCCCGACGCCGAGCACCGTGTTCTCGGTCTGCCCGCGGTCGACGCCGTCCAGGGCGCCCACGTCCTTGCTCGGGCTCTTCTGGCTGGTCACGAAGTCCGCCAGCCCGGTGATCGTCGCCGTCTTCGTCGTCGAGTCGTAGGCGACCCACTGGGTGCCGGCGTTGAGCGAGGCGATGTAGTCCTCGACGGTGGCGTAGGTCGTGGCGTCGGCCGGCTGCGACGAGCCGGGGCCCTGGCCGCCCGAGGGCCCGCCGCCGCTGGGCGGGGCTCCGCCGTCGGGGCCGCCCGGCGCCCCGCCGCCCATGCCGGCCATCTGGGTCGCGTCGGGCGTGTAGGGGAACTCGGTGGCCGCGAGGAAGGCGTTGAGGGAGTCGGTGACGACTCCGACGAGGTGGTCGTAGTAGCTGCCCTTGAGGTAGACGCCGGTTCCGGAGGCCTCCAGGCTCAGTGCGGTTCCCGCGGCGTCGGTCAGGCCCATGGCGTTGACGTGCCCGGCGTAGGCGGCGGCCAGGTCCTTGGAGTAGGCCTCGGTCCAGGTGCCCGGGGCCCGAGCGCCCTCGGAGGAGAACTGGCCCATGTTCCACTCGTAGGCGGCGCTGGCCTCGTTCAGGCTGGTGATGGGGCACCAGCACATGGCGCCGGCGATCGCGTCGGACAGGGGCCCGCCGTCGGCGCCCGCCGTCGCCGCCCCGAGGGCCTCCAGGTAGGGCGTGTACAGCGCGGAGTCGCCCGAGGCACCCATGACGGCGGACTGGGCGCCGCCCCCGGAGTGCCCGAAGACGAAGACCCGTTCCACGTCCCCCGGCAGGCCGGCGGCGTTGTACCGCAGGTAGCGCACCGCGGCCTTGTTGTCGACGGCCGACAAGTAGGCGCCCGGGACGAAGATGCCGAGCGTCTCGTGGGCCGTGTCCTGCGGCGCCGTCACGTAGCTCAGGCCGAGCTGGTAGTAGACGTCGTTGTCGGCGTCGTGGCTCCAGGCGGCGGTGTCGAGCACGAGCGAGGCGGGCGCCGGTCCGACCGATGAATGCGGGTCCGACGCGGTGCCGGAGGAGCAGGCGGCCAGCGGCCCGAGGGCCGCGGCCAGGGGGGCGGCGCGCAGGAGAAGACGGCGTGACACGAGCATGATCGATCCTTTCCGCGAGCCGGGTGGTTCCCGGATGCGAGAAGCGTCGCGCGGCTCCACATGGGCTGCCGATGAGGTTCTTGTGCATCTCCTGTGAAAGTGAACCGATCTCGGCAAGAGGGGGCGGCCGGCTGTGTGCCGGGCTCGGGGCGGGGCGTCAGCGGGTACCCGGCGCGGTGACGAAGTCGATGAGCTCCTCCATGCGCCCCAGCAGGTTCGGCTCGAGGTCCTTGTAGGTGCGCACCGTCGCCAGGATCCGCTGCCAGCCGCGGGCCACGTCCGCCTGGGTGGCGTGCGGCCAGCCGAGCGTCTCGAGGGTGCCGCGCTTGATGTCGGTTCCCCGCGGCACCCGGGGCCACGCCTTCAGCCCCACGCGCTCGGGCTTGACCGCCTGCCACACGTCCACGTACGGGTGGCCCAGCACCAGCACGTTCTCGCCGCCGGGCATGGCCCGCACGCGCTGGGCGATCCGCGACTCCTTGGACCCGGCCACGAGGTGGTCCACGAGCACGCCGGCGCGCCGCTCAGGGCCGGGGCCGAAGCCGGCCATGACCTCCTGGAGGTTGTCCACGCCGTCGAGCATGAGGACGACGACACCCTCGTGGCGCAGGTCGTCTCCCCACACCTTCTCGACCAGCTCGGCGTCGTGCCTGCCCTCCACCCAGATGCGCGAGGCCCGGGCCACTCTCGCCCTGTCGCCCTCCACGGCGTATGAGCCCGACGCCGTGAGCCTGCGCCCGCCGGCGCTGACCGGCCCCCGGGGGGCCCGGGGGCGCGGTCGCGGCGGATCGAGGATCACGGGGCGCCCCTCCAGCCAGAAGCCGCCGCCCAGGGGGAAGCCGCGGCGCACGCCCCTGCGGTCCTCCAGGACGACGACGTGGCGTCCCCCGGACTTCTCCACGGACACCGCCGCCCCCACGAACCCGCTCTCCCGGTCCTCCAGGACCATGCCGCGCTCGACGGCCACGTGCGCCGACTCGGGGCGCGTCGCGTGCGGCCCCACCCGGTGCGGGTCGGCGGCCAGCACGTCGCCCCCGTAGCGGTCCGTGCTCGACGGCCGCGAGGGCCCCGAGGGCGGAGTGGCGGGCTCCGCGGCCGCCGGGAGCCGCTTCCCGGGGCGCGAGCCGGCGGCCCGTCCGGCGGCGGCCGCCTGGGCGCGCAGGGCCTTGCGGCGCTCGACGGTCGAGCCGGGGGCGGGGCGGGAGCGGTAGGGCATTGCGTTCACCCTGGGCACGGTAGGGGAACCTCACGCCAACGGGGCGACTGACCCGCCGGGCCCCGGCGTAGGATGGCACTCACACCCCGTGAGTGCTAACCAGCCGGTCACCAGCACCTACCAGCACCGCGGCCGCCGACGAGGAAAGGAGCACGACCATGGCCGACGACCGCCGCCTGAGGGTCCTCTCCGCCATCGTCACCGACTACGTGCGCACCCGTGAGCCCGTCGGCTCGCGGGCCCTGGCCGAGCGCTACCGGCTCGGCGTCTCCCCGGCCACGATCCGCAACGACATGGCCGCCCTGGAGGACGAGGGCTACATCCACCAGCCGCACACGAGCGCCGGACGCGTCCCCACCGAGAAGGGCTACCGGCTCTTCGTCGACGAGGTCGCCCGCGTCAAGCCCCTGTCCGGACCCGAGCGCCGCGCCATCACCGCCCTGCTGTCGGGCGCCGTCGACCTGGAGCAGGTCGTAGCCCGCACCGTGCGGGCGCTCGCCCAGCTCACCGGCCAGCTCGCCGTCGTGGAGTACCCCAGCCTGCGGCGCACCGCCCTGCGCCACCTCGAGCTCGTCGCCCTGGGGCCCACGCGCGTGCTGCTGGTCATCATCACCGATACCGGGCGCGTCGAGCAGCGCACGGTCTCCGTGCCCGCCGGGCGCCTGGTCGACCCGCTGGTCCTGGAGTCCCTGCGCACCCGCGTCAACGCCGCCCTGGCGGGCCGCATCGCCGCCGACGTCGTCCCCATCCTGACCTCGCTGGCCGAGCGTGCGCCCGAGGAGGAGCGGCTCCTGCTCACCGCCGTGGCCGACGAGCTCATCGAGGCGCTGCGTCCCGACGGCGAGGAGCGCATTGTCGTGGCCGGGACCGCCAACCTGGCCCGCTCCACCCTCGACTTCTCCTCGCTCGGCCCGCTGCTGGACGCCGTCGAGGAGCAGGTGGTGCTGCTGCGCCTGTTCGCCGAGGACGCCGCCTCGGGGCTGTCGCGCCCGCGGGCGAATGCGGGCATGCGGGTGTCCATCGGCAGCGAGAACCACGACGACGCCCTGGCCGAGGCCTCGGTCGTGACCGCCTCCTACGGGGCGGGGGACGGGGAGGTCGTCGCGCACCTGGGCGTCATCGGCCCCACCCGCATGGACTACCCCGCCGCCATGGCGGCAGTGCGGGCCGTGGCCCGCTACCTGTCCCGGTTCCTGACCGACAACGACGACTCTGCATGACAGCCCCATGAGACGCGTCCCAGAGCGCTGCCCGTACCTTCCTCCGGCCGCGGCCCCCGCCCCGGCCGGAGACCGTCCGGCACCTGTTCCACCACCGACCAGAGAGCACGACCAAGCGTGAGCGACTACTACAAGGTTCTCGGCGTGAGCCGTCAGGCCACCACCGACGAGATCAAGCGCGCCTACAAGAAGAAGGCCCGCAAGCTGCACCCCGATGTGGCCGGCCCCGGCCACGAGGACGAGTTCAAGGCCGTCAACGCCGCCTACGAGGTCCTCTCGGACTCCGACAAGCGCCAGATGTACGACCTCGGCGGAGAGGACGCCGTGCACGGGGGCGGCGGCTTCGGGCCGGGCGGCTTCACCGCCTCGGACCTGGGCGGCTTCGGGGACTTCCTCCAGCAGGCCTTCTTCGGCGGCGGAGCCTCGCGCGGCCCGGCCTCCCGGGCGCGCCGGGGCCAGGACTCCCTCGTGGCCCTCGAGGTGGACCTGGCCGACATCGCCTTCGGGGCGACCAAGACCCTGGCCGTCGACACCTACGTCACCTGCGAGACCTGCGACGGCACGTGCTGCGCCGAGGGCACCAGGCCCGTGACCTGCCCGGAGTGCAACGGGCGGGGCTCCGTCCAGCGCGTGCAGCGCTCCTTCCTGGGCGATGTCGTGACCTCCTCGCCGTGCCCGCGCTGCCAGGGCTTCGGCACCGTCATCGCCTCCCCGTGCCGCGACTGCGACGGCGAGGGCCGCAGGCGCGTGCGCACCACCATCGACGTCAACGTCCCGGCCGGGGTGTCCACGGGCACCCGCATCCGCATGTCCGGGCGCGGGGAGGCCGGTCCGGCCGGCGGGCCCAACGGCGACCTGTACGTCGAGATCCACGAGACGCGCGACGAGGCCCTCTCGCGCAGCGGCGACGACCTGTACACCGAGCTGCGCGTGCCCATGACCGCGGCGGCGCTGGGGGCGAGCTTCCCGCTGTCCACCCTGGACGGCGAGCGCACCGTGTCGGTCAAGGCCGGCACCCAGAACGGGGACGAGGTGGTCCTCTCGGGCCTGGGCGTCGGGCGCCTGCGGCGCTCCGGCCGCGGCGACCTGCACGTGCAGATCGTCGTGGAGACGCCCACCAGGCTCGATGACCGCCAGCGCCGGCTGCTCGCCGAGCTCGCCTCCCTGCGCGGCGAGGACGGCTACGTGCCCGCCCGCGACGAGACCCTGCTGGGCAAGCTCAAGGGCAAGTCCAGGCGCCGCTGAGGGCGGGGAGGGGCGCAGGCCTCCCCGCGCCCCGGTCGGCACCCTCGCCCGGGGAGCAGGCCCCGGGGAGCCGCGGTCGCGGCGCTCAGCCGGCCAGGGCCGCGCTGTCGCTCAGGGCGCTCAGGCAGGTGCTCAGCGCGGCGTTGCCGTGACGGGAGCGGTGCACGGCCCGGATCGTGCGGGGCGGCAGGACCGTTGAGGGTATGGGGGCGGACGGGCGGTGAAGGACCATGGGCGCCGGGAGGACGGCGTTGCCGAAGCCGGCCGCGCTCAGCCGGGCCAGCAGCCGGATGTCGCCGACCTCCGCAGCGACCACGGGGACCAGGTGCTGATCCGCCATGAGCCGGTCGAAGACCCCGCGGAGCCGGGTTCCGCGGCGCAGCGCGACCCAGGCGCGCCCGTCGACCTCGGCCGGTGCGACGGGCCCGGGCGGCAGCGCCGGGCCGGTGAGGCAGAAGGCCTCCTCGCAGACCGTCACCGACTCGAGCGCAGGGTCCGAGGGGCGGGCGGTGTCCACGATCGTCAGGTCGAGGCGGCCGTCGCGCACGTCCCCGATCATCTTGTCGGTGGCCTTCTGGACGACCGTGACCGACGGGTTCGGGTGGGCGAGGCGAACGCGCTCGAGCAGGGCGCAGAGGTCGATCGCGGTGAGCGAGGCGATGGCGCCCACCCGCAGCTCCAGGCGCGCGCCGACCGCCGCGGCCGCCCCCGCGAGCCTGGCGCTCATGGCCGCCTTCGGCGTCGCCGCGGTCTCGGCGAGCACGGCGGCGACGCTCACCACGGCGGCGGTCCCAGGCGCCCCGCCCGGCCGCGTCGGCGCCGTCATGACCTCCGCCCGGCAGCTCGGCACCAGCGTCGGGACCTGCGTCGTGGGCGCCCTGCTGGCGGCTCCCGTCGGCTCTTCCGGCAGGGTCTGCGGGCTCGTGATGGGAGCGGCCACAGTCGCACTGGGCGTCGTGCCCGTGAAGTCGGCCGGGCCGGACGGCCCTCAGGCCCCCGGAGCCGCCTCCGCGGCACCGGCCTCGGGCCAGTAGTGGGAGTCGGGGGTCGGGCGCGGCCCGAAGATCGCCTGGCCGACGCGCACGCAGGTCGAGCCGCCCTCGATGGCGAGCTCGAAGTCCCCGCTCATGCCCATGGACAGCTGCCCGTCGCCGACCGTGCCGGCCTGGAGCCCGGCGTCGCGCAGGTCGCGCATGGTCCGGAAGCACTCGCGGATGCGCGCCCGGTCCTCGGTGTGGGCGGCCAGCGTCATGAGCCCGCGAACCCGCAGCGAGGAGAAGGCGGGCAGCGCCTGAAGGAAAGCGGGCACATCGGCGGGCTCGAGGCCGAACTTGGAGGCCTCGCCCGAGGAGTTGACCTGCACGTAGACGTCCAGGCCCCGCCCCGCCGCCTGCAGGCGCCGGTCGAGGGTCTCGGCCACGCGCAGGGAGTCCAGGGCCTGGAACTCGTCGGCGAAGGCCGCCACGTCCTTCGCCTTGTTGGTCTGCAGGTGCCCGATGACGGCCCAGTGGATGCCCAGATCCGCCAGGGCCGCGGCCTTGCGCCTGGCCTCCTGGACCTTGTTCTCGCCCATCTGGGTGATGCCGGCGGCGTGGGCGACGCGCAGCCGCTCCTCGGGGACGGTCTTGGACACCGGCAGCAGGCGGATCTCGGCGGCGTCGCGCCCGGCGCGCTCGGCGGCGGAGGCGAGCCGGGCGCGCACGGCCGCCAGGTTGCGGCGGAAGTCCTCCACGGTGACGGCGGTGGTGAACCCGGGTGCGGGCTCGGACGGCGCGGGGGAGGGCGCCCGGTCGGGAAGCGGCTGCGGCTCGGTCATGCCCTCGACGCTAGCACCGGCGCGCCGGCGGCTGTGCCGGTTCCTGCGGGTCTCGCGGCGACCGTAGGCTGACCGGGTGAGCGCCCCCGTCTTCATCCTGACCCCCGACACGCTTGAGCCCGCCGGCGGCGCGGACGCGGCCCGCCCCGGCGAGACGCTGACCCTGACCGGCCCCGAGGCCCGCCACGCCGTGACGGTGCGACGGCTGCGGGCAGGGGAGCGGGTGGACCTGGTCGACGGCGCCGGGCTGCGGCTGGTGTGCGAGGCGGCGTCCGCGGTTGGCGAGGGCGGGCACAGGGATCGCCTGGCGGTAAGGGTGATCGAGCGCATTGCCGAGACGCCGCCGCCACTGCGCCTGACCCTGGTGCAGGCCCTGGCCAAGGGGGGCCGCGACGAGCAGGCCGTCCAGACCGCCACCGGGGTCGGGGTCGAGACGGTAGTGCCCTGGCAGGCCGAGCGGTGCGTGTCGGTGTGGAGGGGCCCGAAGGCCGCCAAGGGGCGGGCCCGGTGGCAGGCGACCGCCCGCGAGGCCGCCAAGCAGGCCCGCCGCGCCCGTGTGCCGCAGGTGGGGGAGCCGCGCTCCACGCGCGCTCTCACCCGATGGGTGCGCGAGACGACGCTGGCCGGGGGAGCGGTGCTCGTCCTCCACGAGGCGGCGACGACGCCCATCGGCGGGGCGGGCCTGCCCGAGCCGGGCGCGGGCGGACGGCCGGTGGCGGCCGTCGTCGTCGGCCCTGAGGGCGGCATCAGCGAGGCGGAGACGACGGCGCTCCGGGACGCCGGCGCGGTCGCGGTGCGGCTGGGCCCGCACATTCTGCGCACCGCCTCAGCCGGGCCGCTCGCCCTCGCGGTCCTGGCGCAGCGCGCCGGCCTGTGGGGCTGACAGCCGTCGGCCTCGGCGTGGCGGGCGGCACACTCGCCGACGACGAGGGCGGCGCGGGCCGCGCCGGGGCGGCCGCTGGCGTCCGTCAGGAGGCCTCAAGGGCCTCGGCGGTAAGCAGTCCCCTGATGAAGGTCGCGAAGTCGGGGGCGAGCACGGTTGCGCGGTAGTCGCGCTCCTGGTCGACGTGGACCACGCGCGGCTCGCCCCGGGGGCCGCACTCGGAGTAGTCGAGCATAACGACGTCGTGGCCCGCGCTGGGGCAGGCGCCGAACACGACGCCGATCTGCGGGTACCCCCACTCCTCGATCATGAAGCGCGAGCCGCTCTCCCCGGCGAGAGAGTCCTCCAGGGACATCCCGATCGGGGCGATCCGGGAGACGGCGACGTGGTCCTCGGCCCAGGAGGTCGGCGCCTCGACGGGGAAGCAGCCGCGTCGCAGGCCGCCGCCGTTGTGCAGGCGGCACAGCTCGACGTAGGCGTCGGGCAGGCGGTAGCCGAGGACCTCCTCCACCTCGGCGACGAGCTCGTCGGAAGGGGCCGGCTCGGGCCGCGTCTGTGCGTCGCGCACGTCGTCGGACCACAGGCCGTCGAGGTCCTCGGCGGTGAAGGAGCCGGTGCGGCGCCGCACGGACGGCGGCGCGGCGCCGTCGGCCGTGGGCGGGACTCCGGCGGGCGGGTGCGGCACTGGCATGCAGGACCTTTCGGGACGGCGGCGCGTGCCGTCAGCATAGGCGCCGAGACCGTTTCGCCGCATGCGTCTGCGCGCCCTGTCTAGGATGACGCGCATGAGTGATATCGACACCAACAACGGCGCCAATGAGGGCGACTTCTTCGCCCTTGTCTCCGGGCCGGTCCCCAGTCCCTTCGCTGCGGAGGACGCCGACTCCTTTCCCCGGACACGGTGGGCCTGACAGTTGTCGACCTCGGGGTGCTGCACGCGCCCTCGGGGCGCATTGAGGCCTGCGACCCCTTCTGCTGCTTGGGGGACGGCCCGGTCTTCGACGTCGAGCCCGGCGACTACCCTGTCGGGGTCACGATCGCTGACGTCTCCAAGGAGCAGGACGGCTCCCATGAGCGCGAGGCGTACCTGTCCCTCGTGCTGGGTGATGGCGAGCCGGTCGCCGTGGAGGAGGCGCAGGTGGCCTCTGGGCCGGACTGGGGCGTGGGCGTCGACTCGGGCACAGTCGCCTTCGTCGATCACGAGGCCGTCCCCGCCGCCATGCCCGCGAAGGAGGACGGCGCCGACTGGTACGACGACATCTTCGACTCCGGGGAGCCCGGGTCCTGGTTCAGCCTCATGGACTCCTCCGAGCACTACCGGGCGGGGGCAGCCAATATCGTCATGCCGCTGGCTGGGGACGGAGAGAACGTCGTCCTGTCGCACTCGGGCTGGGGCGACGGCGCCTACCCGGTCCTGCTCACCCGCGACGCCGAGGGCGCTCCCGTGGGACTGCACATCGACCTCGGCGTGGTCGGTGTGTTCGCCGGGGACGATGACGAGGACGACGAGGACGACGAGGACGAGCGCTGAGCCTGGCGCCGGGGCCGAGCCCCGCACAGAGACGCTGGAGATGCTCAGAGATGCTCATGGACCACGGGCCCTGACTCTTCCCAGGTTCCAGCGGGAGCGGACGGCGCCCGTCCCCGCCGGTCTCAGTCGTCGAAGTCGAACCCTTCGGCGTCGGCCTCCGTCACCAGGGCGGTGATGGCCCGCGAGTCGGTGAGGTAGGGGGTGAGGGCCTGGGCGAGCCGCTCCATGGCGGGGCGCGGCCCGCGGGCGCAGAACATGCCGCCCTCGGGATCGGCGTCCGGCTCGTCGAGCTCGCCCTTCTCGACGAGCCTGCGCACGACCCCCTCCCAGAAGTACCCGTTGGGCTCATGACCGAGGGACTCGACGACGCCGGCCGTGACGGGCTCGGCGGCGTAGAAGAAGCAGGAGGTGATCCCGTCCTCGAAGTCGAGCAGGCGGATGAAGTCGGGCGTGGTCGTCATGGCGGCCTTTCGGATCGGTGGTGAGATGCAGGCCCTCCCGGGCGCGGGGGAGGACGTTGGCGCGCTCACGGTACCGGCCGCGCCCGGCTTTCCGCGAATGCGCCGACGGGGCGCTGTCCCCGGCCCGGGGCCGGCTCTCGGCGCTCTCATCATCTTCACAGGCTGAGCGGGGGCGGATGTCCAGGTCCAGCAGGTTGCATAGTGTGTGCCGCCGGACGGAGAGGGTCACGAGGGTTGGGGAACCCGGTGACCGGCCCTCCTCCGAGATGGCCCGGGGTCTAAGGGAGCCCGGGGTCGATCGCTCTGGCGAAGGAGGGGGCTCCCCCGACTGGGAACACGGGAGCGGAGCCCCTCGACGACAAGGGCCCGCGGGCCGGGAGAGACAACCCGGCACCGCGGGCCACGTCACTCTCAATCTTCCCGCGTTCCCCGCGTCGAAGCCGAGCCGACGATATCGTTTGCTGTAACTGATATCGGAGGAGAGGGCTACGGCCGGCGTTGCCGCCCGTCGTCTTACGGGCTCTCCCGTCGCTGCTGCCGCCCGCTCACGGCGCTGTGCTCTGGCCACCCGCGGTGTCGACGACTTCGAGGCGGCAGGGGCTGAGACTTCTGAGACTCTTAGTCCACTAGTCCACGGCGGGCCGGTGACAAGTAGTCCCCGGGCGCGCCCGGGCCCGCAGGCCGCGCTCGATGGCGAGCTCGGGCGGGACGCTCTGCGCGCCGGTGCGCGGACGCGTCAGCTCTCGGTGGCCTTCCCCCTCGGCGCCACATTGACGCGCCCGGTGCTCAGCAGCGCTATTGCCACGATGGCGAAGAGAAGAACCCCGGGCAGCCCCACAATGCTCGATGTGACCGTGCGCCAGGTGTGCCCCGGGGCAAGCAGATTCATGGGGAAGAGCGCGCAAGCGTTGAGTGTTCCGTGCGTGATCGCCGCGGGCAGGATGCTCCCCGATCTCGTCCGCAGCCAGGCCAGCAGCGTGCCGAGTCCCATGCAGAAGAGAGTGAACAGTCCGATGCCTGCGACCGCCGGGATCTGGGACGCGTACTCATAGCCCATGACGATCAGCGGCGCGTGCCACAGGCCCCACACCGCACCCGTGAGTGCCACGGCCCGCCACGGCCCCAGCGGGGCCAGTGCGCCGAGGAGCCACCCGCGCCATCCCGTCTCCTCGCCGAGGGCCAGGGCGGCATTGATCGTGCACCCGCCGACGACGGTCTGGACAGCCAGGGCCGGCAGGAGGACTCCTGCCGGCGGCAACGGCCTTTCCGGGGCCTTCGCCGACGTCTGCGCCATGAGGCCGCCCATTGACCAGTCGACCTCCAGCCACCCCGCCATGATCGCCACCGTCAGGCAGGCCGCAGTCGCGACCAGGACCACGGCCACCCCTATGAGCGCCGAAGTCAGCACGCGGCCCCAGCCGCCCCTGCTCGACGAGTCGCGCCGCAGAGCCACGGCTCGCGGCCAGGGCCGGCCGGTGACGAAGCGGCAGACGACCCATGAGGCCAGCGCGGGGGAGAACATGCGGACGGACATGAGGGCCTGCGCCAGGGGCGTCCCCAGGCCGCCTGTTGCTGCGCAGGCCGCGTCCAGCACGAAGGCGGCCCCCATCGCCACCATGACGAACAGGCCGACCGCTCGCCATTGCACGGTGCCAGGGGCGGTCGCATCCATGGGCGGAGTACCTCCAGTCGGGGCCGGGCCATCGTCGTCCACCATAGCCCCGACAGGGTCCCGTGGTCCCGCTGCCGCTCTGCGCTGGCGCTGCCAGAGGCGCCCCGTCCCCTGGGCTCCGGGGCCCTTCAGAATGTGTTCGATCCCACCATCCTGTGGTGGGGTGGTCCCAGGGTGGGGGAGAATGCGGGCATGTCGAGTCTTCCTGCTCTTCGTCTTCCCCGCAAGAAGGGGCGCGCAGTCTTCCAGGTCGTCGGGTCCGCCTGCTTCGTGATCGCCGGCATCGTTCTGCTCATCATGGGCCTGACGTCCCAGTCCACCGGCCTCAGGTCCCTTGAGCTCACGGTCATAGGAGTCGTGGCGATCCTCGTCTTCGGCTTCTTCGGGTTCCTGGGCGCGCGCATGCTGACTCGTCCGGCCCTGGTCGTCGACGACCGCGGCATCTGGGACAACACCTCGGGTCTGTCGGTCGGCCTCATCCCGTGGGAGCAGACTTTGGGCTTCCAGCCGGTCAGAGTGGCGCTCAATGACCTTGTTGCGGTTCTCTGGGCCGATGAGCAGTGGGCCTGGGACCATATGAAGCCGACGGCTCGTCGGATGAATCGGCTCAACCACGGCATGGGCACGCCCGTCGGCCCGATCAGTGCGGACATGCTCAAGGTGACGGGCCCGCAGCTCGCCCTCATGCTGCTGGAGCAGCGTCGCCGGCGCCGCCCGGAGCTGTCCGAGGCGCCCGGCATGCCCTCAACGGCCTGATGATGCGGGCGATCCCAGCAGCCGGCTCTTCTGCTGGTCTCCTCGGACCAGGAGGTGCGGCATGACTCCGCGCGGACGCCGGCCCGCCGGCAGCCCGGACGCGCGCGAGGCGATCCTTGCGGCTGCCCGCACCGCCTTCGCCCGCGACGGGTACTCCACGTCCCTGCGCGGGATCGCCCGCGACGCCGGCGTCGACCCCGCCCTGGTGCACCACTACTTCCCCGGGCGCGCCCAGCTCTTCACCGCCGCGATCCTGGCGAGTCCGGAGGGTCAGGAGCTGGACGCGGCCGCGCTGATCGACGGCGTGCGCAACCTTCCCGACTCCAAGCAGGGCGAGGCCCTGGTCCGGCTGTTCGTCATCCAGTGGGACGACCTGGGAGGGGAGCGCTTCGCCGCGGTCGTCCGTGCCGCGCTGGGGGACGAGGCGATCATGTCCCGGATCCGCGCCATGCTCCTGGCCGGCCTGGTGACCCCGGTGGTGGCGCGTGCGGCGCCCGACCAGGCGGACCTGCGCGCTCAGCTGGTCGTGAGCCAGCTGGTCGGCCTCGGAGTCGCACGATGGGTGGCGCGGCTGGAAGCCGTGCGCACCGCGGACGCGGAGGTGCTGGCCGCCGCCGTCGGCCCGACCGTCCAGCGCTACATGACCGGCGACCTGGCCGGCTGAGTGATCTTCCGCGACGGCCTTGAACGTGGCGCCGCCCGCGCCCTATATTCATCACATGATGAAAAACGTGAGCGGCTCCCCGCTCTCCATCATGTTGTCGCCGGCCGATCGCGGCCCCGCCTCCCCGGCAGACCCGGCGGTCCGTGTCTGCGACCTGCGTGTGAGGCGCAGCGGCAGCGAGATCCTGCACGGGCTGGCCTTCGCCCTGCCCACCGGCACCATCACCGGCCTGCTCGGCCCCTCCGGCTGCGGCAAGACCACCCTCATGCGCGTGCTCGTCGGCGTCCAGCGCTACGACGGCGAGGTCGCCGTTCTCGGCGCCGAGCCCGGTGCCCCGGCGGTGCGGGACCGCATCGGCTACGTCACCCAGGAGGCCGCCGTCTACAAGGACCTCACCGCCCGGCAGAACCTGCGCTACTTCGCCTCGCTGGCCGGCTCCCGCGCCCGAGCCATCGACGAGGTCCTGGAGACGGTGGGACTCGCGTCCCTCGCCGACCGGCCGGTCGGCACCTACTCGGGCGGCGAGGCCAACCGGGTGTCGCTGGCCTGCGCCCTGGTGGCCGGGCCCGAGCTCCTCGTCCTCGACGAGCCCACCGTCGGCCTGGACCCCCTGACCCGCGAGGACCTGTGGGCCACCTTCCACGCCCTGGCCTCCCAGGGCGCCACGCTCCTGGTCTCCAGCCACGTCATGGACGAGGCCTTCCGCTGCGACTGCGTCCTGCTCATGAGGGACGGGAACCTGCTCGACACGACCACCGCCTCCGCGCTCCTGGAGCGCACCGGGGTCGAGACCCTCGACGAGGCCTTCCTCACCGTCATCCGCGAGTCCGAGAAGGAGGGCGCCCGATGAACGCCCGCACCTACGCCGCCACCGTCCGCCGCGTGCTGGCACAGCTGGTTGCCGACCGGCGCACCCTCGCCCTGATCATGGCCGTGCCCACCGCCCTGCTCACCCTGCTGTACTTCGTCTACTACGACTACCCCGGCGCCGGCGCGCTGTTCAACCGCATTGCCGTGTCCATGATGGCGGTCCTCCCCATGATCGTCATGTTCCTCGTCACCAGCGTCACCATGCTGCGCGAGCGCGGCTCCGGCACCCTGGAGCGCCTGTGGACCACGCCCCTGCACCGCGCGGACCTCCTCCTCGGCTACGCCACCGCCTTCACCGCCACCGTCGTGGGGCAGTCCCTCATCCTGTGCGCGGTGGCCGCCTGGTTCCTCGACGTCGAGATCGCCGCCTCCTGGGCCTGGGTCATTCTGACCGCCCTTATTGACGGCTTCCTGGGGGTGGCCATGGGCCTGTTCGTCTCGGCCTTCGCCCGCACCGAGTTCCAGGCCGTCCAGTTCATGCCTGTGGTCGTCGGCCCGCAGATCTTCCTGTGCGGGCTGCTCGTCGCCCGCGACCAGCTGCCCCGCGTCCTGGAGCTGTGCAGCAACGTCCTGCCCATGAGCTGGGCCGTCGACGCCGTAGGCGAGCTGGCCGCCAACGAGACGCCGACGGCGGACTTCTCCGCGGACCTGGCCCTTCTGGCGGCCGCCGGGCTCGCGGTCCTCGCCGTAGCGGCCCTTACCGTGCCGCGCAGAGCCCGCTGAGGCCGGGCCCCTGCCCGGCGTGGTACCGTGGCCATCGGCTCCGCCGCGAGTCGGCATCCTGCGGCGGCGCCGGGGCAGGGGGGGCGCGATGGGTGTTGGCGGATTCGCGTTTGTCACGATCGTGCTGTTCATGGTGCACGAGTTCGACGAGATCGTCTTCATCCGCCGATATATCGACAAGCACTCGGGCGACGACCGCTACAGGTCGGAGATGTTCGTCGCGGGAGCGCACCGCTATCCGTCCACCGAGCTCATATCGGCGATGATCTGCGAGGAGCTCATCGTCTCGAGCCTCATCCTGCTGGTCGGGACTCTTCTGGGCTCGATCGAGGTGGTGGCGGCCACGTTCATCGCCTACGCGCTGCATCTGCTCGCCCATATCCGCGAGGCGCTCGTCTTCCCCGGGTGGGCGCCGGGCAGCCGGACCGCCGTGTTGACGTCTCCGCTGGTCATCGTGGTGCTGGGCGCCATGCTCATAATGTTCACCGTCAACTGGCCGCTGCTGGCGGTCCTCACGATCGTGATCGGCGCGGGGCTGCTTGCGAACCTGAACCTCATGTACAGGCTGACGGGCAGGGTCGATGCGGCGATCACAAGCGCAGCGTGAGGCTCCCAGGGCCGCCGAGGCCTCCTGAGCTCGAGCCCCGGGTTCGATCCCGGAACCCCCGCCCATGGGGGGCAGGCCTTGGCGTCCTCGGCGTCCTTTTTGCCTTTGTTCCGGAACCCCCGCCCATGGGGGGCAGGCGGTGTCTCGTGCTCTGGGACGCCACAGCGAGGGGGTCGGGCTGTGTGTTGGGTGCTGCCGGGGCCGGTCTCCAGGAGATCATGGAGAACCGGCTGGGAGGCCACCCGGCGGCCGCCCGACCCCGCGAACCGGTCTCGAGCCGGAAGTGACCGATCTCGACGCGGAATACGACCGAATACGACCGATCTCGGCGAACATGGGCGGCCTCCCAGGCGCCTCGATCTGACACCCCTGGTCGCGGTGGCCCCTCACGACTACCGTCGCATCCGTGTGGCTCCTGTTCGCCTGCGCCTCCGCCCTGTTCGCCGGGCTGACCGCCGTCCTGGCCAAGCAGGGCGTGCGCACCACCGACTCCACCCTCGCCACCGCCCTGCGCACGCCCGTCGTCCTCGTCGGCGCCTGGGGCATGACCCTGCTCAGCGGCTCGATCCGCGAGCTCGGGCAGGTCGACGCCCGCAGCCTCGCCTACCTGGTTCTGTCGGGCCTGGCCACCGGCGCCTCCTGGCTGTGCTACTTCAAGGCGCTCCAGCTCGGGGACGTCAGCAGGGTCGCCCCCGTCGACAAGATGAGCACGGTCCTCACGGTGATCATGGCCGTGCTGCTCCTGGGGGAGGGCCTGAGCGCCCTCGGCGCCGTCGGGCTGGTCCTGGTCACCATCGGCACGCTCCTCATGCTGCGCGCCGAGGACCTGCGCGCCCTGCCGCGGGCGCTGGCCGGAGGCGGCGGGTGGCTGCTGTACGCGCTCGGTGCCGCCCTGTTCGCGGCCCTCACCGCGATCCTCGGCAAGATCGGTATCGCCGCGGTGCCCTCCGACCTCGGCACCGCCATCCGCACAGGAGTCGTCCTGGTCATGGCCTGGGCCATGGTCGGCGTCGCCGGACGGCTCGGGAGCGCCACCCGCGTGCCGCGCGGCGAGATGACCTGGATCCTGCTGTCGGGCCTGGCCACCTGCGCCTCCTGGCTGTGCTACTTCCGCGCCCTCCAGGACGGGCCCGCCAGCGTCGTCGTCCCCATCGACAAGCTCAGCGTCCTGGTCTCCGTGGCCTTCTCGGTCCTCGTCCTGCGCGAGCACGTGGGCGTCCGGGCGCTGCTCGGCCTGGCCGTCCTCGTGGCGGGAACAGTCGCCCTCGCCCTCTGAACAGGGCGGGCCGCAGGACCCCGGCGCCCTGCGGGTGCCTCGAACCGGTCTCGAGCCGGAAGTGAACCGATCTCGGCGCGGGTCTCCACCGATCTCGGCGAAAGGGAGCCGCGGGCCCGGACGCTCGGAATCAATCATCTAGGATCAAGGGCAATGACGAGCATGCCGATCAGTTCACCAGCCGCACCGCCGGCGATCACCTCCGCCGGCCCCGCGGCCTCCGGGCCCGCGCGCTCACCCGGTGCGCACGACGACGTCACGCGCAGCCTCGTCCTGCCCGCTGGGCTCGCCCCTGTGGCCCTTCTCGGCGTCCGCGACGAGGTCCTGCGCGCCGTTGAGAAGGGCTTCCCGGACGTCGACCTCTACGTGCGCGGCAGCACCATCACCGCGACCGGCGAGCAGTCCCGCGTCGACGTCGTCGTCCTGCTCCTGTCCGAGCTCATCGACGTCGCCCGCGCGGACACGCCCCTGACCGCGGACGCCGTCGAGCGCGCCATCGGCCTGCTGGAGACCGCCGCGTGCCCCGCCGAGGTCCTGGCCGACGACGTCCTGACCGCCCACGGCCGCACCATCCGCCCCAAGTCGCTCGGCCAGAAGGCCTACACCGACGCCATCGAGGAATCCACCATCACCTTCGGCATCGGCCCCGCCGGAACCGGCAAGACCTACCTGGCCATGGCCAAGGCCGTGGACGCGCTGACCCGCAAGCGGGTCTCCCGCATCATCCTCACCCGCCCCGCCGTCGAGGCGGGTGAGAACCTCGGCTTCCTGCCCGGAAGCCTGACTGACAAGATCGACCCCTACCTGCGGCCCCTCTACGACGCCCTGCACGACATGCTCGCCCCCGAGGCCCTGCCCCGCCTCATGGCGGCCGGCACCATCGAGGTGGCGCCCCTGGCCTACATGCGCGGGCGCACGCTCAGCGACGCCTTCGTCATCCTCGACGAGGCCCAGAACACCAGCCCCGAGCAGATGAAGATGTTCCTCACCCGTCTCGGCTTCGGCTCGCGCATGGTCGTCACCGGCGATGTCTCCCAGATCGACCTGCCCGGCGGGCGCGAGTCCGGCCTGCTCGTCGTGCGCCGGATCCTCGACGGCGTGGACGGCATCGCCTTCTGCGAGCTGGGGGCCGACGACGTCGTGCGGCACCGGCTCGTGGGCCGCATCGTCGAGGCCTACGCCCGCTACGAGGCGCGGGCCGCCGGGGACGCCGAGGCCGTTGGATCCACCGGGCCGACGGCGCCCGCCGCCCGCGCCGACGGCCACGGCCACAACCACGGGCGCGGAAGCCGCCGCGGCCGCACGCCCTCAGAATTCCGCGGGAGGAACCGCCTGTGAGCACCGAGGTCCTCAACGAGACCCAGACCGTCATCGACGGCACCGAGTTCGCCGCGCTGGCCGACCACGTCCTGCGCGCCCTGCACGTCAACCCGCTGGCCGAGCTGAACATCCTGTTCGTGGACCCCGAGCCCATGGCAGAGCTGCACATGCGCTGGCTCGAGCTGCCCGGCCCCACCGACGTCATGAGCTTCCCCATGGACGAGCTGCGTCCCGGCACCGTGGACAACGAGACGCCGGCCGGGACCCTGGGCGACATCGTGCTGTGCCCGCAGGTCGCCGCCAAGCAGGCCATCGAGGCGGGCCACTCCGCCGTCGAGGAGATGCTCCTGCTGACCACCCACGGGATCCTCCACCTCCTGGGCTACGACCACGCCGAGCCGCAGGAGAAGAAGGAGATGTTCGACCTGCAGCGCACCCTGCTCCTGACCTTCCTCGCGGAGCGGGGACAGTGACCGGCACGCCCGTCGCCCTCCTGGTCGTCCTGGCCGTCGTCGTCCTCGTCTTCGGCGCCCTGCTGTCCGCCGGGGAGGCGGCCCTGACGCGCATGACCCGCGCCGCCGCAGAGGACCTCGTCGAGGACGGGCGCCGCGGGGCGGGCAGGGTCCTGGCCCTGGCCGAGAGGCGCGGCCAGGTGCTCGGCTCCGTCGCCCCCATCCGCGTCGCCGTCGACATGCTCGCCGCCGTCCTGCTGACCCTGGCCGTCTCCGGCCTGCTGAGCCGGTGGTGGCAGGTGCTGGTGGTCGCCGTCGTGCTCAATATCGTCCTGCTCGGCCTGGTCGTCGGCTTCTCGCCGCGCTCGGTGGGGCGCCGCAACCCCGACGGCACCCTTCTCATCCTGGCCGGGGCGCTGCTCAAGGTCGACGCCCTGGGCGCCCCGTGGCGCTGGATCGAGTCCCACTACGGTCGCTCGTCCGCCCTGACCGACGCCGAGGCGCGCGCCGAGGTCACTGAGGACCTGCGCGAGATGATCGACGAGATCGGCGAGGCCGAGACCATTGAGGACGAGGACCGCGAGATGATGCGCAGCGTCGTCGAGCTCGGCCAGACCCTCGTGCGCGAGGTCATGGTGCCCCGCCCCGACATGGTGACGATCGACGCCGACAAGACGGCCTCCGCGGCGATGCGCCTGTTCGTGCGCTCCGGCTACTCGCGCGTGCCCGTGGTGGGGGAGGACGCCGACGACGTGCGCGGCATCCTCTACCTCAAGGACGTCCTGCGGCGCCTGTCCGACCACCCCGAGCACGAGATGCGCCCCGTGTCCTCCTTCACCCGCGAGGCCCTCTGGATCCCCGAGACCAAGCTCGCCGACGACCTGCTGCGCGAGATGCAGACCGACCACGTCCACATGGTCCTGGCCGTCGACGAGTACGGGGGCACGGCCGGGCTGGTCACCATGGAGGACCTCCTGGAGGAGGTCGTCGGCGATCTCACCGACGAGCACGACCACGCCGAGCCCGAGGTCGAGGACCTGGGGCAGGGGCGCTACCGCGTGCCCGTGCGCCTGGGCCTGGACGCGCTCGGCGAGCTGTTCGACCTGGAGATCGATGACGACGACGTCGACACCGCGGGCGGCCTGCTCACCAAGGCCATCGGCCGCGTCCCCCTGCCCGGCGCCCGCGGCAGCGCCCAGGGCGTCGACCTGGTCGCCGAGGAGGCCGTCGGCAGGCGCCGCCAGGTCGCCACCCTCATCGCCAGCCGCACCCCCGAGCCCGCCGACCACCACGAGTGAGGACCGCCCATGACCAACACATCCGACACATCCGACACGTCCGACACGTCCGACACGCCCGACACGCCCTTCCGCTTCCCCGGCGACGCCGAGCCCACGGACGGCCCCGGCGCCCCGGGGGGCCTCGCGGGCCCCGACGGCGAGGCCCGCGCCGAGATCGTCGCCCCCGAGATCCCCGAGGGCTTCCGCGCGGGCTTCGCCTGCCTGGTCGGGCGCCCCAACGCCGGCAAGTCCACGCTGACCAACGCCCTGGTCGGCGCCAAGGTCGCCATCACCTCCGGGCGCCCCCAGACCACCCGCCACAATGTGCGCGGCGTCGTCCACCGCGACGACTCCCAGCTGGTGCTGGTCGACACCCCCGGCCTGCACCGCCCCCGGACCCTGCTCGGCAAGCGCCTCAACAACCTGGTGCGCGAGACCCTCGCCGACGTCGATGTCATCGCCTTCTGCGTCCCGGCCAACGAGAAGATCGGCCCCGGCGACCGTTTCATCGCCCGCGACCTGGCCGAGACGCGCACCCCCGTCGTCGTCGTGGTCACCAAGACCGACACCGTCTCCAGGGCCGCGGTCGCCGCCCAGCTCCTGGCCGTCGACCGGCTCGGCGAGTGGGCCGACATCGTCCCCGTCTCCGCCAGGCGCGGCGAGCAGGTCGACGTCCTGACCGGTGTCCTCGTCTCCCACCTGCCGCCCTCCCCGCCGCTGTACCCCACCGGCGAGATCACCGACGAGCCGCAGGCGGTCATGATCGGCGAGCTCGTCCGCGAGGCCGCCCTGGAGGGCGTGCGCGAGGAGCTGCCCCACTCCCTGGCCGTCGTCGTCGACGAGATCCTGGACCCGACCACGGACACCACCGGTTCGCGCGTCAAGGGCGCGGGCGCCCGCCTCCAGGTGCGGGTGAGCCTCGTCGTCGAGCGCGACTCCCAGAAGGCCATCATCATCGGCAGGGGAGGATCCCGCCTCAAGGAGATCGGTATCACGGCGCGCCGGGGCATTGAGAAGCTGGTGGGGCGGAAGGTCTACCTCGACCTGCATGTGCGGACCGCCAAGGACTGGCAGTCCGACCCCAAGGCCCTGGCCAAGCTGGGCTTCTGACCTGTGCCTCCTCGTCCTCGTCCCAGGGGGGAGCCGGCCCACCCGACCCTCGCCCAGGTGCGGTCGGGCTGGGCCTGGGCGCGCGCCCTCCCGCGGCGCTCGCTCGCGCTCGGGTCGCGCCTGTGGCGCACCGAGCGGCGGCGCACCGCCCTGGGCCTTCTGGCGGTGCTGGCGGCCGCGCTCGCCCTGGCCCTCCTGGGCGCGGACGGCCAGACGATCTGGGAGATCCTGGCGACCCTGGGCCTGGGCGCCCTGGTCGTGGCCGTCTCGGCCGACCACCGCACCTCGGGGACCGTCGTCGTGACCGTGCTGGCCCTGAGCCTCGTGGGCACCCTCGCGGGTCCGCGCTGGTCGCCCGAGCCCCTCACCGAGCCGCCGGCCCTCCCCACCGCCGACACCGCCATCGGTGGTGAGGCGACCACGCCCGCGACCGGCACCTATCGCATCGAGGCCTCCACGGTGACCATCACCCAGGCCGACGGCGAGCAGGTCCCCGCCCTCCTGCGCCGCCCCGTCGGCGTCACCGCCACCACGCCCGGCGTGGTCTTCCTGCACGGCGCGGGAACCCATGACCTCCGGGGCTTCGCCGGTCAGGCGGAGGCGCTGTCCTCCGCCGGCGTCACGACCCTCGTGCCCTCCAAGCCCATGGAGGACTACTCGCTGACTTCCCGCGACTACCAGGCCATGGCCGCCGACTACCAGCGCAGCGTGGACTACCTGATCGCGCTTAACGGCGTGGACCCGACGCGGGTGGGCCTCTACGCCGAGTCCGAGGGCGCCATCCCCGGGGCGGTGCTCACCGCCGACGACGAGCGCATCGCCTTCCTCGTGATGGCCAGCGCCCCGGTGGTGCCGCTGCGCGAGCAGATGGCGCTGGCCATGGACTCCTACATGCGCAATGTCGGCGTGCCCGAGCCCATGCTCGTCCTCATCCCGCGGCTGCTGGGCTCCACCCGGGTTCCGGGGGGCGGCTTCGAGTACGCCGATTTCGACTCCGTGCCCTACCTGGAGAGGATCACCGTCCCCGTCCTCATGCTCTACGGAACGGCCGACGCCTCCATGCCGCTGGTCCAGGGGCCGACGACGGCGCGGCAGGCCCTGCACTCCGGCGGCGCCGCGCTGACCGTGCGCTACTACGACGGCGCCAACCACGGGCTCAAGCTCGGCAGCAGCACCGACGGCGACCTCGCCCCCGGCGTCGCCCGCGACCTCGCCCGCTGGGTGACCGGGCTGCCCGCCACCGCCGACGCGGCCCCGCACGTCGCCGGAGCCGCCCCGAGCCAGGCCTACTGGGCGCGCACTCCCGACCCGACCCGCTGGTACGCCTCGGGCGATCTCATGCTCGCCGCCTTCGTCGTGGGCTTCGGCCTGCTCGCCCTGGCCGGGCTCCTGTGGGCGGCCGGCCAGGCGCCCAGGCTGCGCGACCGGCGCGGCCTCCACCTGCCCGATCCGATCGGGCGCTGGACGGTCTCGCTGAGCCTGAGCATTGTGGCGGCCTGGGTGCTGTACCTCGCCTACATCGCAGAGGTGGTCTCGCTGGCGACGAGCTACCGCACCAACTACCTGGTCTCCTACGGCGGCTGGATGCTCGCCCAGGTCGTCGCCCTGGGCACCGTCGTCCTGTACGTCAGGCTCGTCCAGCGCGTCTGGCTCATGCGCGGGCACATGCGGCACGACCGCGAGGAGGGCGGCCGCTGGCTCACGGTGCCCGCGGGCTGCGTCCTCGGCTCCGCCCTGTGCGGGACGGCCGTTCTTCTGACGGCCCTGGCGTACTGGGGCCTGTTCCCGCTCCTGTACTGAGTCCCCGCCCCCGCGCCGAGCCGTCTCCGGCGGGCGGAACCAGTACGGGACCGGTACGGGACCGCCGTCGTCCGTGCCGGCGCGCACTCCCCGCACAGCCTCCCCGCAGCGCGGCACCAGACATCCAGTTGGGACTTTTCGCCCACGGGGCGTGCGGGATGGGGCACACTTAGAGGCGTTTCGTACCCCGAGCCAGGAGCACTACGCATGTTAACCACCGTCGATCACCCCCTGCCCGGCGACGCTGAGCGCCGTTGCCCCGCGGAGCTGTGGGAGCTCGGTGAGAAGGCGGCCGCACGCGCGCGCCGCTGGGCCGACGAGTCGGCCTCCCAGCCCGTTCCCCGCACAGCGCGGCTTCTGGCGCGCATCCTGTCGGATCCGGACGGTCTGGGGTTCACAACCCGCTTCGTCGATGACGTCGTGCGACCCATCGACCTCGACGTCGCCAGTCATGCTCTGGCGCGGCTGGCCGCTGGGCGCACCGACTTCCTGCCGCGCTCCCTGGCCGCGGCCATGGGCCTGGGAGGCCGGGCGACCCGCCTGGCGCCCCGCTCGGTGACCACCGTGGCCCGGCGCGTCTTCCGCGAGATCGTCGGCGACCTCGTCGTGGACGCCACCGACCGGGGGCTGGGCCCCGCCCTGGCCCGGCTGCGCACCGGCGGCAACCGTCTCAATGTCAACCTTCTGGGCGAGGCCGTCCTGGGGGACAGGGAGGCCTCCCGCCGGCTGGCGGAGGTCTCCCGCCTCGTGGCCCGCGAGGACGTCGACTACGTGTCGGTCAAGGTCTCGGCCGTCACCGGCCCGCACAACCCCTGGGGCTTCGAGGAGGTCGTCGCCCACGGCGTGGAGGTGCTCTCCCCGCTGTACCGCCTGGCCCGCGACCACGGCACCTTCCTCAACCTCGACATGGAGGACTACAAGGACCTCGACCTGACCATCGCGGTGTTCACCGCCATCCTCGACCAGGAGGACCTGACCGGCTACGAGGCCGGCATCGTGCTGCAGGCCTACCTGCCGGACTCCCTGGCCGCCATGGAGCGTCTCCAGGCCTGGGCGACCGCCCGCGTGGACGCCGGCGGGTCGCGCATCAAGGTGCGCGTGGTCAAGGGCGCCAACCTGTCCATGGAGCGGGTGGACGCCGAGATCCACGGCTGGGAGCTGACCACCTGGCCGACCAAGCAAGCCACGGACACGAGCTACAAGCGCATCCTCTCCTGGGCCATGACCCCCGAGCGCACCCGCGCCATCCGTCTGGGGGTGGCGGGGCAGAACCTGTTCGACATCGCCTTCGCCCACGAGCTGCGGGAGGCCCGGGGCGTGGCGGACGACGTCGAGTTCGAGATGCTCGCGGGCATGGCCACCGGCCTGCAGGAGGTCGTGCGCCATGAGACGGGCCACCTTCTGCTGTACGTGCCCGTGGTCGACCCGGGCGAGTTCGACGTCGCCATCTCCTACCTCGTGCGACGTCTGGAGGAGAACGCCGCCCCCGAGAACTTCATGTCGGGCGTCTTCGACCTGGCCGCCGACGAGGCCGTCTTCGCCCGTGAGGAGGGGCGCTTCCTGGCCGCTCTGGCCGACCTCGACCCCGCCGCGCCCGCGCCGGCCCCCAACCGCTCCCAGGACCGGCTCGCCGAGCGCGAGGCGGGCGTCCCGACCGCCACCGCCTCGGCCGAGCGCATTCGGCGTCCTTTCGTCTCGACACCGGACTCGGACCCCTCGCTGGCCGCCAACCGCCGGTGGGCCCGCGACATCGCCGCCGCCGTGCCGGCCTCCGAGAGGGGCGCCGCCCAGGTCGAGGCGGGCGCCGCCCGCATGGGAACCGTCGCGAGGTGCGACGCGGTCGTGAGGGCGACCGCGGCCGCCGCCGCGGCCTGGCAGGGGCGCGACCCCGACGAGCGCGCCGTCGTCCTGAACCGGGTCGGGGACGTCCTGGAGGCCCGCCGCCACGAGCTCATCGAGGTCGCCGCCTCCGAGGCGGGCAAGACCATCGACCAGTCCGATCCCGAGGTCAGCGAGGCCATCGACTTCTGCCGCCACTACGCCGAGGCCTCCCTGCTGCTGCACGACCCGGAGCACATGACCGGCGCCCGCTTCGCGCCGGTGGACCTGACCGTGGTCGCCTCGCCGTGGAACTTCCCCCTGGCGATCCCCACCGGGGGAGTGGCGGCCGCCCTGGCCGCGGGCAGCGCCGTCATCCTCAAGCCGGCTCCGCCCGCCAAGCGCTGCGCCGCCGAGCTCGTGCGCGCCTTCCACGACGCCGGCCTGCCGGAGGACCTCGTGGTCCTCGCCCCGCTGGAGGACGGCGAGGTCTCGCGCCACCTGGTGACCCACGAGCAGGTGGGCCGCGTGGTGCTCACCGGCTCCTACGACACCGCGCGGCTCTTCCGCTCCTGGAGGCCGGACATGCGCCTGCTGGGGGAGACCAGCGGCAAGAACGCCATTATTGTCACGCCTTCGGCCGATCCGGATCTCGCCGTGCGCGACGTGGTGGCCTCCGCCTTCGCCCACGCCGGACAGAAGTGCTCGGCGAGCTCCCTGCTCATCCTGGTCGGCTCGGCCGGGACCTCGGAGCGCATCGCCCGCCAGCTGGTGGACGCGACCTCCTCCCTGCGGGTGCGCGGCCCCGAGCACCTGGACTCCCAGGTCGGCCCCGTCGTCGTCCCCGACGACGAGAAGGCGCTGCACGGCCTGACGACGCTGGGAGCCGGCGAGCACTGGGTGCTGACTCCGCGGGATCTGGGCGACGGCCTGTGGCGCCCCGGCATCCGCGCCGGTGTCGTCCCCGGCAGCGAGTTCCACCTGACCGAGTACTTCGCCCCGGTGCTGGGCGTCATGCGGGTGGAGACTCTCCAGGAGGCCATCGACGCCGTCAACGCCGTCGACTACGGCCTGACCTCGGGGCTGCACACGCTTGACGCCGACGAGCTCGCGGTCTGGCTGGACTCGGTCGAGGCCGGGAACCTCTACGTCAACCGCGGCATCACCGGCGCGATCGTGCGACGCCAGCCCTTCGGGGGCTGGAAGCGCTCGGCGATCGGGTCGACGACCAAGGCCGGCGGGCCGTCCTACCTGCTCGGGCTGGGCGAGGTCGTTCCGGCCGCCGGCCGGAACCACGAGGAGGCCTACGAGGGCCACCACGACCTGGTGTCCACCCTGGACGCGCGCGTGTCCGCCCTCTACGACGCCGTGCGCACCCACCTGGAGCGTCGCGACATGACCGAGCTGCGCCGCGCGCTCGTGGCCGACGCCGAGGCGTGGCGGTCCCAGTACGGCGCGAGCCGGGACGTCACCGGCCTGGTCTGCGAGCGCAACGTGCTGCGCTACCGGCCCACGCCCGTCGTCGTGCGGGCCGCGGGCGGCACCCACCCCGCCGACCTGGTGCGCGTCGTGGCGGCCGGCGTGCGTGCGGGCGCCTTCGTGAGCCTGTCCGTGGCGGACAGGCTCCCGGCCGAGCTGGCGAGCGCGCTGGCCGCCGCCAATGTCGAGGTGGATGTCGAGGCGCCGGGCGTGTGGAGCGCACGCCTGGCGGACCTGGCGGCCTCCGAGGCGCTCGGGCTGCGCGTGCGCGTGCTGGGGCCGCGTGAGCAGACCGCTGCCTGCCGGTGGCGGGAGGCGAGTCGCCTCACCGGCGGCAGCCCCGACGTCGCCCTGTACACGGGGGCCGTGACGACCTGCCCGCACTCCGAGCTGCTGCCCTTCCTGCACGAGCAGGCGGTCGCGGTCACCAACCACCGCTTCGGCACGCCGCTCGACCTGGCCGCCGGGCTGCTCTGAGGGCGGCGCGGGGCCGGCCCGCGCCGCCCGGCCCCGCGCCCGCAGGCCCCTTCGCCGAGATCGGTAGGTCACCGGCTCCAGACCGGTTCGGGGTACCTGCCGGGCGCCGCAGGCGCGCCCCGGCGGCGCGGCCACGAGGGTCGGACAGAACCGGCACCGCCCGGGACCAGCCATCTGGAGTCTGCGCCCATAGGCCGCGCCTCCCGGCCGAGTCAGCCCATGGGCGCCGGCTGTGTAGTCTCTGGGGCATGGCTGCTCTTCCCGCGTGGTCCCCTGCCTACCTCCCCGTCAGGCCGGTGTGATGCGCCTGGACTCGCTGACCGGCTTGCGCTGGTGGGCGGCGTTCGCCGTCTTCTGCTACCACATGATGAGCTTCGCGCCCGTGCCCGGCCTCGGAGCCGTCGCACGTTTCGGCAACCACGGCGTCGCCTTCTTCTTCCTGCTCTCCGGCTTCGTGCTCACCTGGTCCGCCGGCATCTCGGGCACGACGGTCGCCAACTTCTACTGGCGGCGCTTCGCCCGCATCTACCCGGCCCACGTCCTCGCCCTGCTCGTGGCGGTCCCCGTGTTCTACTCAGTGACGTCAGTGACGCCGGATCCCAGCCAGTTCTGGGTCAAGCCCTTCGCCGTCGTGCCGCTGCTGCTGTCCCTGACGCTGCTCCAGAGCTGGTTCAAGGAGCCGAGCATCCTCTTCTCCGGCAACCCGGCCGCCTGGACGCTCGGCGTCGAGGCCTTCTTCTACGCCCTCCACCCCTGGCTGAGCCGCCTGCTGGTCCGGGTCTCGCGGCGCGGGGCTCTGCTCGCCCTGGGCGCCGTCACCGCCGTCGTCGTGCTCCATCGCGTCGTCGTGATCCGCGACCCCTCGGGCCTCCTGGCCGACCTGCCCATCCCCGTGGCCCGCCTTGAGGAGTTCGTCATGGGCATGGTGGTGGCCCGCCTCGTCCAGCTCGGCGCCGGCAGGCGGATCCGCCCCTGGATGGGGTACACGACCATTGCCGTCTTCGTCACCTGGTCCGCGCTCTCCCGCTGCTACGGGTGGGCGGATCCCTGGTCCGTCTGGGCCCGGAACCTGGAGCTGCAGATTCTCGCGGTCCTCTTCGCGCTGACCATCCTCGGGGTCGCCAACAACGACCTCGCCCGGAGGCGGTCCTGGCTGCGCCACCGGGTCCTGGTGACCCTGGGGACGTGGTCCTTCGCCTTCTACCTCGTGCACGCCACCGTCATGTACGCGGTGAGCGGCGCTGTCGGGCTCCGGCCCATGTCCGTGGAGAACCTCTGGTAGTACCCGGTGGTCTTCGCGGCGGCCCTGGCGACGGCGTGGGCCCTCTACCGCTTCGTCGAGCATCCCGTGGAACGGCGACTGCGGCACTGGGGGAACGCGCACCTGGGCTGACGGCGGGCCGCCGGCACCCGGCCTGACCGTCGGGCCGGTGCGAGCCCCGGCCCCCGTCTCACCTCAGGCGGGGGAACTCCTCCAGGGAGAACACCGACTCCACGGGCACGTCGAAGTACCGGGCGATGCGCAGCGCCAGGTGGAGGGAGGGGGCGTACTCTCCGCGCTCCAGGTAGCCCACCGTCTGGTAGTGCACGCCCAGCGCCTCGGCCAGCTCGCGGCGGCTGACCCTGCGGTCGGCGCGCAGGACGGCGATCCGGTTGTGGATGCTCTCCCCGGCCATCACAGGCCCGACTGCGAGCGGATGGTGGACTGCATGCGGGACAGGGCGCCGATGCTCTCCCTGCGGAAGGAGCGGCGGATGACCGCGGGCGCCGCCGCGAAGCCGACGACGGCCCAGGCCGCCAGGACTCCTGCGGCCAGGGCCGGGGCGAAGGCGCCGCCGACCTCCCAGGCGGGGTCGCCCGCCAGCGCCCACCGGGTCAGGTGCCCCGACCAGTACGTGGGCAGGACGAGCTGGACCCCCCGGGCCCAGCCCGGCAGCCAGGCCAGGGGGAAGAAGGAGCCGCTGGTGACGACGAGGGCGAAGACGACCAGGTAGGCGACCATCATGCTGTAGACGCCCCGGACCAGGGCGCCCGCGAGGAAGCCCAGGGGGGCCGCGGCGACGGCGGACAGTGCGATGAGCGGCAGGCAGGTCAGGACCTGGGGCGCGTTCACGGGCAGGGCGGTGACGAAGACCATCATTCCGACGAGCATGGCCGCCTGGATCACAATGGTCTGCACAATGGTGGAGGCGGCTTTGCCGATCGCCCACGTCAGGGGGCCGTGGGGCAGGATCCGCACCCGCAGCAGGGCGCCGCCGACGCGGTCGGTGTAGGTCTCCCCGAGGATCTGCATGGTGGCGAAGCAGCCGAACGCGCCGATGCTGCCGGCGACGAGCATGGGGCCGAACGCCGTGCGCGCGTCGACGGCCCCGTCGCTGAGCCTGCCGACCAGGATGACGGGGACGATTGCGAGCAGCAGCGAGACGGCCCCCGTCCCCAGGATGACCGGCCGCAGGTCGCCGGCCGCCTGACGGGCGGCCGCACGCAGGATCGCGGGGACGGTGCGCATACTCATGACTGCTCCTCCTTGCTCACCAGGGCGAGGTAGGTCTCCTCCAGGGTGGGGCGGGTGACGGTGAGACCGGTGATGGCGCCCAGGTCGAGCTGGGCCAGGAAGCGCTCGGGGGCGGCGGTGGCGTGGACGTGGTGCTCGCCGTCCTGGACCCAGGTGACCTCGGCGTCGTGGCTCAGGCGCTCGCGCAGCTCGGTCACCGAGCCGTCGGCGACGACGCGCCCCCGGCTCATAATGAGCACGCGCGAGGTGATGCGCTCGGCCTCGGCCAGGTCGTGGGTGGTCATGAGGACGGTGGCGTTGTCGTCGTCGACGTGCTGGAGGATGAGGTCGTGCAGGTGGGTCTTGGAGGCCGGGTCCAGGCCCGTGGTCGGCTCGTCGAGGACGAGGAGCTCGGGGCGGGCCATGAATGCCGCCGCGAAGTCGATGGTGCGCCGCTGCCCGCCCGACAGGCGGGACAGGCGGGAGGCCGCCTTGCCGGCCAGCCCGACGGCGTCGAGCGCCTCGGCGACGCTCATGGCGCCGGGGGAGGCGGTCAGCTGCATGGCGCGGATCCACTCCAGCTGGTCGGTGACCCGCCACTTGGCGTGGTCGGTCCAGTTCTGCTGGACCAGGCCCACGCGCGCCCAGAAGGCTGCGCCCGCCCGGCGCGGGTCGGTCCCCAGGACCCGGACCGAGCCGGCGGTGGGGGCCAGGGAGCCCAGCAGGTTCTCCACCAGGGTCGTCTTGCCGACCCCGTTGGGGCCCAGCAGGCAGACGACCTCGCCGGCCTCGACCGACAGGGTCAGGCCCCGCAGGACCGGCTCCGCCCCGTAGGAGAACTCGAGGTTCTCTGTAGTGATGACGGGCAATCTGAACCTCCTCAGTATCTCCTCAGTAGTCCTGCCATTATATATAGTACTTATGCTACAAGTTGGCGAAGAGGTTCGCTACTTCTTGTGCTCATCCGCACCGCGCCCGCCCCTCGTCCGTGCGCCCGCCCGGTCGGCGGGCACCGGCCCGCGGGGCGGCGCGTCCTGACGCGCGCCGCGTCGTGCGGTAGTGTCGTCCTCGTGCGAGCGACCACGCGCCCGGAGGCGAGCCTCCTGCTTAGTCGCCGCGGCGGGGCCTGACCGAGGCCGGCACCCCGACCGCGGCTCATTCGCGTTGCCAGCCGACGGGGGACGCGCCCACCCTGCGGCGCCTCCCGAGCAGAGCGCCACCCCTAGGAGAAGATCATGCGCACCGCCCGCCCCGCACCCCAGCAGCCCTCCGGAATGCCCTTCGGCAAGTACGTCCCCTTCCTCGACACGGTCGACACCGACCTGCCCGACCGCACCTGGCCCACCAGGCGCATCACCCGCGCCCCCCGCTGGCTGACCACCGACCTGCGCGACGGCAACCAGAGCCTCATCGAGCCCATGGACCCGGACGCCAAGCGCGCGATCTTCGACCTGCTGGTGGCCATGGGCTTCAAGGAGATCGAGGTCGGCTTCCCCGCCGCCTCCCAGACCGACTACGACTTCGTGCGCTCGCTGGTGGACGACGACGCCATCCCCGCCGACGTCACCATCTCAGTGCTCACCCAGTCCCGCGGCGACCTCATCGACCGCACGCTGGACGCCTGCGTCGGCATGCCGCGCGCCACCGTCCACCTCTACAACGCCCTGTCGCCGCTGTTCCGCGGGATCGTCTTCCGCATGGGCCGCGACGACATCCGCGAGCTCGCCGTGGACGGCACCCGCCAGGTCATGGCCCGGGCCGAGAAGGTCCTCACCGAGGAGACGGTCTTCGGCTTCGAGTACTCCCCGGAGATCTTCGTGGACACCGAGCGCGAGTACGCCCTGGAGGTCTGCGAGGCCGTCATGGGCGTGTGGCAGCCCGAGGACGACCGCGAGATCATTATCAACCTGCCCGCCACCGTCGAGCGCGCCACCCCCAACGTCTACGCCGACCAGATCGAGTGGATGAGCCGCAACCTGCCCCACCGGGAGCACGTGTGCCTGTCCCTGCACAACCACAACGACCGCGGCTCCGGCGTGGCCGCCGCCGAGCTCGGCCTGCTGGCCGGGGCCGACCGCGTCGAGGGCTGCCTGTTCGGCCACGGCGAGCGCACCGGCAACGTCGACCTGGTCACCCTGGCCCTCAACCTCTTCAGCCAGGGCGTGGACCCCATGCTCGACATCTCCGACATCGACGAGATCCGCCGCACCGTCGAGCGCGCTACCGGCATGGACGTGCCCCCGCGCACCCCCTACGTCGGCGAGCTCGTCTACACATCCTTCTCCGGCTCCCACCAGGACGCCATCAAGAAGGGCTTCCTGGCCCGGGCCAAGCAGGTCGAGGCCAAGATGGCCGAGGGACTCGACGCCGAGGCCGCGGAGGCCGCCGTGCCCTGGTCCATGCCCTACCTGCCCATCGACCCGCACGACGTCGGCCGCTCCTACGAGGCGGTCGTGCGCGTCAACTCCCAGTCCGGCAAGGGCGGGGTCGCCTACCTGCTCAAGCAGGTCCACAACCTCGACCTGCCGCGCCGCCTCCAGATCGAGTTCTCCAGGATCGTCCAGCGCCACGCCGACACCTACGGCGGCGAGGTGGACGCCCGCAGCATGTGGTCGATCTTCACCGACGAGTACCTGCCGGCGGCCGCCGCGCCCGACGCCGAGCTGCCCGCCTGGGGGCGCTTCTCGCTCAAGGGCGCCACGCTGACCGCCGCCAGCGAGGGCGAGGCGATCCTCACCGTGACGATCGCCGACGGGCCGGAGCGCAGGCTCCTGACCGCCTCCGGCAACGGCCCGCTCGACGCCTTCGTCGCGGCCCTGGAGCAGACCGGCGTACGCGTGCGCATCCTCGACTACGTCGAGCACGCGCTCAGCGAGGGGCGCGACGCCAGGGCCGCCTCCTACGTCGAGTGCGAGGTCGACGGGCAGGTCCTGTGGGGCGTGGGCATCGACCCGTCGATCACCACGTCCTCCTTCAAGGCCGTCATCTCCGCGGTCAACCGCGCGCTGCGCTGAGGGGGCTCGACCGGGGTGCGGGGCGGGGGCGCCCGATGACGAGCAGGCTCTACCGGGACGAGGCCGTCGTCCTGCGCACCTACAGGCTGGGGGAGGCCGACCGCATCGTCGTCATGCTCACCCGCTCCCACGGGCAGGTGCGCGCCGTCGCCAGGGGAGTGCGCCGCACGACCTCGCGCTTCGGCGCGCGCCTGGAGCCCTTCTCCATGATCGACGTCCAGCTCCACCGCGGGCGCAGCCTGGACGTGGTCGCCCAGGTCGAGACGCTGCACCCCTTCGCGCGCGCCATCATGGGCGACTACGCCGTGTTCACCTGCGCCTCCACCATGGTCGAGACGGCCGAGCGGCTCACGCAGGACGACGGCGACCTGGGCACCACCGACTCCCCCCAGCAGCACCTCCTGCTCTACGGGGCCCTGTCCGCCCTCGCCCGCAGGCGCCACGCGCCGGGGCTCGTCCTGGACTCCTACCTGCTGCGCGCCCTGGCCCTGGCCGGGTGGGCGCCGTCGTGCTACGACTGCGCCCGCTGCGGCGCCCCCGGGCCGCACGCCGCCTTCCACGTCCAGACGGGCGGGGCGGTGTGCGCCGTCTGCCGGCCCGCGGGCTCCGTCGACGTCGAGCCCGCCGCCATGGCGCTGCTCGGCGCGCTGCTGAGCGGCGACTGGGGCGTGGCCGACGCCTCCGGCGGGCGGGAGCGCGCCCAGGCCTCCGGGATCGTGTCGGCATACTTGACCTGGCACCTGGAGCGCCGTCTGCGCTCCCTCTCCCTCGTCGAAAGGGCCTGATGTGACCGATCAGCCTTCCACCGCGCCGGACCCGGCGCCCTCCGGCGGCCGTGTCGCCCTGCACCGGCCGGGCCTGACCCCGCCGGACCTGCCGGCCCAGGCGGTTCCCGCCCACGTCGCCTGCGTCATGGACGGCAACGGGCGCTGGGCCAACGCGCGCGGCCTGGCCCGCACCGAGGGGCACCGCGTGGGGGAGACGACCATGATGGACGTCATCGCCGGCGCCGTCGAGATCGGGATCGAGGAGCTGAGCGTCTACGCCTTCTCCACCGAGAACTGGAGGCGCTCGCCGGCCGAGGTCCGCTTCCTCATGGGCTTCACCCGGCAGGTGCTGCGCGCACAGACCGACGACCTGCTCGCCTGGGGCGTGCGCGTCAACTGGGTGGGGCGCGAGCCCCGCCTGTGGAAGTCGGTCCTGTCCGAGGTGCGCCGCTCCGAGCGCATCACCGCGGGCAACGAGGCCCTCGTGCTCAACATGTGCCTGAACTACGGTGGGAGGGCCGAGATCGCCGACGCCGCCCGCGCCATTGCCGAGGAGGCGGCCGCCGGGCGCCTCAAGGCCTCGGCGGTGAGCGAGCGCACCGTCCAGCGCCACCTCTACTCGCCCGCCATGCGCGACGTGGACCTGCTGATCCGCACCGGCGGGGAGCAGCGCACGAGCAACTTCCTCATGTGGGAGGCGGCCTACGCCGAGCTGTACTTCTCGCCCCTGCCCTGGCCGGAGTTCGACCGGACCCAGCTGTGGCGGGCCTGCCAGGCCTACGCGAGCCGCGACCGGCGCTTCGGCGGCGCCGTCGACCGGGTCGCCGGCGCCTGACGCGCGGCGACGCGGCCTCGACCGCGGCTCGCGGGGCGGCGGCCTACTTCTCGGCCCGGCCGGCGCCGGGCTCGGTCGAGCAGCTGGAGCACAGCCCGAAGAACTCCGCCGTGTGCTCCATCTGGGTGAAGCCGTGGGCGGCGGAGACGGAGGTGATCCAGTCCTCCAGCTCGCCCCCGCTGACCTCGACCGTGCGGCCGCAGGAGCGGCACACGATGTGGTGGTGGTGCTCGGGCCTGTGGCAGCGCCGGTAGAGCGTCTCGCCCTCGGCGTTGCGCACCTGGTCCACCTCGCCGGCCTCGGCCATGGCCGTCAGGTTACGGTAGACCGTGGCCAGCCCCACCCTGGTGCCCTCGGCCTCCAGGGCGGCGTGTATCTGCTGGGCGGAGCGGAACTCCTCCGTGCGCTGAAGGATGTCGGCCACCGCCGCGCGCTGCCAGGTCGCCCTGGGGCGCGCCGCGGTGGAGCCTGCGGTGCTGCGGGTCATGGTCATGACTGTGCCTCCTGTGCCGGGGCCTCATCGGTTGGTCGGGCGGTCTGCGCCGGACGGCCCCCGGGCCGGGGCGGGCGGGGCCGATGGCGGCAGCGGGCGTGCCGGCGCGGGCCGCAGGCGTGCCCACAGGCGCACCAGCAGGTGGACCAGGGCGGTCGTCACCGCCACCACAGCGTACAGGCCGACGAGCAGGACCACGATCATGGCGCCCGAGGACGCCGACACCACGTAGGTGATCAGCAGGCCGGTCACGCAGACGACGACGCCGATCCCCATGGACAGCCGCATGGTCACGACGAAGGAGCGGGACAGCAGCTGGGCGGTGGCGACCGGCACGATCATGACCGCGGAGACCAGCAGCGCGCCCACCACCCGCATGGACACCGAGACGGTCAGGGCGGCGACCACGGCGATGGTCACATTGAGCACGCCGGTGGGCAGGCCGATGGAGCGGGTGAACTCCTCGTCGTGGCACAGGGCGAACAGGGGGCCCCGCAGGCCGAGCCCCACGAGCAGGATGACGGCGGCCAGAACAATGGTGAACCAGGCGTCGGACACGGAGACGGTGACGATCGACCCGAAGAGGTAGCTGGTGAGGTTGGTGGTCGTGCCTCCCGCGATCTTGATGAGGATGACGCCGCCGGCGATGCCGCCGTAGAACAGGATGGCCAGGGCGACATCGCCGCGGGTCCGCCCGTAGGAGCGGATGAGCTCGATGAGGATCGCGCCGAGGACGCTGACGACGATCGCGCCGGGGACCGCCCAGGCGTCGTGCGGGGAGACATTGGCCGCTGCGCCGGCGATCCAGCCCAGGGCCACGCCGGTCAGCGCGATGTGGCCGATGCCGTCGCCCAGGAGGGCGAGCCCGCGCTGGACGAGGTAGGTGCCGATGACGGGGGCGGACAGCCCCACGAGGACGGCGACGATGAGCGCGCGCTGCATGAGCGGGCTCTGGAGCATCTCGCTGTAGGCGGCGAACAGGTCGCTCATGGGCGCTCTCCGCGGCGTTCGGATCCGGGGGGCGAGGGGACGCGGGTGGTGAGCGTCGGCGCGTGGTGGACCACGGGCGCGGCCCGGCCGTGCGGGTGCCCGTGCTCGCAGTCGTCGAGGCGGTCGTGGCCCACGACGTCGTGCCGGGCGGGGTCGTGCCGCAGGGGGGCGAGGTCGCGGGCGGGGCCGTCGAAGGAGACCCGCCCCTCGTCCAGGACGACGGCGCGCCTGACGACGTCGCTCAGCTCGCCCATCTCGTGCAGCACGGTGATGAGCGTGAGTCCCGTCTCGTGCAGTGAGGTGAGGATCTCGGCGAGGGCCCGGCGCGAATCGCGGTCGATGCCGGCCAGGGGCTCGTCGAGGACGAGCAGCTCCGGGTCCCGCACGAGGGCGCGGGCGATGAGGACGCGCTGGGCCTGGCCCCCGGAGAAGACCTGGACGTGGTCGCGGGCGCGGTGGGCCAGCCCGACGGACTCCAGAGCAGCCATCGCCCGCTCGTGGGCGCGCCGGCCGCGGTCGGCGAAGGGGCGGCGCGGGCCCAGCAGTCCTGAGCGCACGACCTCCAGGGCGGTTGCGGGCACGCCGGAGGCGGCTGCGACGCGCTGGGGCACGTAGCCGATCCGGTTCCAGGGCACGCGCGAGCGGTGCTCGACGTCGTGGCCGAACAGGCGCACGCTGCCCGTGCGGATCGGGTTGAGGCCGAGGATCGCCTTGACCAGGGTCGACTTGCCCGAGCCGTTGGCGCCCAGAAGCGCCACCGACTCGCCGCCGGCCACGGTCAGGTCGATGCCGGAGAGGATGAGGGCCGAGCCGAGCACGACCGACAGGCCGGTCACGACGACGGGCGGCGCCGGGGCGGAGCCGGTGGGCCGGGCCCCGGCGCCGCCCGCTGTCGGGGCCCCGCCCGGGCGCGCGGACGACGCCGCCCGGCCCCGCCCGGACGGCGTCGTCCGCTCATCCCCGCCAGAGGCGGAGGGAGGATCGGAGGTCATGGGTTCCCTGCCCTGCGCGGAGACGTCACTTGCAGGCCAGCGCCGTGCGCAGCGCCTCAAGGTTGTTGGACATGGCGCCGGCGTAGTCAGCGCCTTCCGGAGCGGACTCGATCGGGCTGAGAACGGCGGTGGTGGCGCCGGTCTCGCCGGCGACCGTGTCGGCGACCTCGGTGGACAGGAGCTCCTCGGTGAAGATCGTGGTGGAGCCGGTGTCCTTGACAGCCTTCTTGGCCGCGGCGATCTCGGCGGCGCTCGGCTCGGACTCGGGATCGATGCCGGAGATGGAGACCTGGGTGAGCCCGTAGCGGTCGGCGAGGTAGCCGAAGGCGGCGTGGGAGGTGATGAAGGTCTTGCGCTCGCACTGGGTGAGGCCGCCCTGGTAGGAGGAGTCCAGCCCGTCGAGGGTGGAGGTCAGGGAGTCGAGGTTGGTCTTGTAGTCGTCGGCGTTGTCGGGGTCGGCGGCGGCCAGGGCCTCCTCGATGGCGGTGGCGGCGGACTTCATGCGGACCGGGTCGAGCCAGAAGTGCGGGTCGAGGGATCCCGCATCATGGTCGTGGCCCGCGTGGCCCTCGTGGCCGGCCTCGCCGGTGGCGCCGCCGGTGGCCTCGTCTCCGTGCTCGTCCTCGTCCTCGACGCCCTCGTGGTGCCGGAGGTCGACCTTGTCGGACAGGTCGACCACCGTCGGGCCGTTGACCTGGCTGACCGCCTTGTCGAGCGAGGGCTGGAAGCCCGAGACGTAGGCGACCAGGGAGGAGCCCTCCAGGGTGGAGATGACCTCCTTGCCGGACAGGTCGTAGTCGTGGGGCTCGGCGTTGGTGGGCGTCAGGCTGGTGACGCTGACGTGGTCGCCGCCGATGGTCTCGGTCAGGTACTGGATCGGGTAGAAGGAGACCGACACCGACAGGGCGCCCGAGGCGTCCTTCGGGGCGCCGGAGCCGGAGGACTCCGGGGACAGGGCCGAGCAGGCGGTCAGGGACAGGCCCAGTGCTGCTGCGGCGACAGCGGACAGGACGCGGCGGGCGACGGGAACGTTCATGAGCGCCATTGTCAAGGCGATAATGATTCTCGTCAAGCTGTGCTGTCGCCGCGGATCCGAGTGTGACGCGTCAGACTCGAAGACGCCTCCGGCCGCCCGTCCGAGGAGCGGGGCGGCCGCGGCCGTAGGATGGCCGTATTCTTTCCCAGTTCGTTCCCGACTCGTTCCCACCAACCAGGTGCGGACAACGACGACATCAGGAGACACTACGGTGGCACAGACCCCCTCCGCGCTCGAGCGCGTGATCAACCTGGCCAAGCGCCGCGGCTTCGTCTTCCCCTGCGGGGAGATCTACGGCGGGACCCGCTCGGCCTGGGACTACGGGCCGCTCGGCGTCGAGCTCAAGGAGAACATCAAGCGCCAGTGGTGGCAGTACATGGTCCGCTCCCGCGACGACGTCGTCGGCCTGGACTCCTCGGTCATCCTGCCGCGCGAGGCGTGGGTCGCCTCCGGGCACGTGAGCGCCTTCACCGACCCGCTCGTGGAGTCCCTCCACACCCACAGGCGCTACCGCGCCGACGAGCTCATCGAGGCCTACGCCGAGCGCAAGGGCCTGGACCCCGACGCCGTCCGGCTGGACGACGTGCCCGACCCGGTCACCGGCCAGGCCGGGGCGTGGACCGAGCCGCGCGCCTTCTCCGGCCTGCTCAAGACCTACCTCGGCCCCGTCGACGACGAGGCCGGCCTGCACTACCTGCGCCCCGAGACCGCCCAGGGCATCTTCATCAACTTCGTCAACGTCATGAGCGCCGCCCGCAAGAAGCCCCCCTTCGGCATCGGCCAGGTCGGCAAGTCCTTCCGCAACGAGATCACGCCGGGCAACTTCATCTTCCGCACCCGCGAGTTCGAGCAGATGGAGATGGAGTTCTTCTGCGAGCCGGGCACGGACGAGCAGTGGCACCAGTACTGGATCGACCACCGCAGGGCCTGGTACGTGGACCTGGGCATCAGCGAGGGCAACCTGCGCCTGTACGAGCACCCCAAGGAGAAGCTCTCCCACTACTCCAAGCGCACCGTGGACCTGGAGTACCGCTTCGGGTTCTCCGGCGGCGAGTGGGGCGAGCTGGAGGGCATCGCCAACCGCACCGACTTCGACCTGACCACCCACGCGAAGCACTCCGGCAAGGACCTGTCCTACTTCGACCAGACGAGGAACGAGCGATGGGTGCCCTACGTCATCGAGCCCGCCGCGGGCCTGACCCGCTCGCTCATGGCCTTCCTGGTGGAGGCCTACACCGAGGACGAGGCCCCCAACACCAAGGGCGGGGTGGACAAGCGCATTGTCCTCAGGCTCGACCCGCGCCTGGCCCCCGTCAAGGCCGCCGTGCTGCCGCTGAGCCGCAAGGAGGAGCTCACCGGCCCCGCCCGGGAGCTGGCCGCGCGCCTGCGCCGCAGCTGGAACGTGGACTACGACGACGCCGGCGCCATCGGACGCCGCTACCGCCGCCAGGACGAGGTGGGGACGCCCTTCTGCCTCACCTACGACTTCGACTCCCCGGACGACGGCGCCGTCACGGTGCGCGACCGCGACACCATGACCCAGGACCGCGTCCCGCTCGACGGCGTGGAGCGCTACCTCGCCGAGCGCCTCATCGGCTGCTGACGCCGGCCCGGGACGGCGCCGACCCGTCCGCGGCCCTGGCGCCCCGGTCCCCGCAGGGCCACGGCGCCGCCCGCTGACCCGCTTCGCCGCTGCGCCTCCGTCCCGCCTCCGCGTTGCTCCGCGTGCGCGCCCGCGGTTCGGACCATCATGGACCCATGACGAGCGAGGAGACTCCCGTGCCCCCATCCTCAGCGCACACGACCCCGGCCCATCACCCCCATTCCTCCACGTCTTCCCATGGCCACAGCCACGGCGACGTGGCCGTGCCCGCGCACGAGCGGCGGCGTGCGCGGATCGTGCTGACCGCGATCGTCGTCCCCATCATTATCGCCACCCTCGTCGGCCTGGTGGTGCTGTGGCCCGGGAAGAGCTCGCTGGTCGGCTCCCAGCCCTTCGGGGCGGAGGGGACCAGCCTGGAGACCGCCACCATCACCTCCAAGTCGGTCGCCGACTGCCAGGGGGCGGTCCAGTCGCTGGGCGACGCCTCCACGGGAGGGCTGCTCACCGACGCGGTGTGCGCCCGCATCACCTCGGGCAAGGGCAAGGGCCTCGTCCTGCCGGTCCACGTGCCCGCCGAGTCCATGAGCGCCGCCGACGTCGGCGACGGGATGCGCGTCATGTACACCCCGGCCGCCGTGACCTCGGGCACGCCCTACGTGTTCGTGGACTACCAGCGCCAGACCCCCGTGCTGGGGCTGGCGGTCGTCTACCTCGTGCTGGTGGTGGCCGTGGCCGGCCGCAAGGGCATCCTCAGCGCCCTGGGCCTGGTCCTGGCGACGGCGGTGCTCGTGTTCTTCATGATCCCCGCCCTGCTGGACCTCGCCTCGCCCATGTGGGTGACGCTGGTGGGCGCCAGCGCCATGATGCTGCTGGCGGTCTACATCGCCCACGGCGTCTCGGTGCGCACGACCACCGCCCTGCTGGGCACGATCGTGGGCGTGGTCATCACCGTCGCGCTGTCCCTGTGGGGCGTGGGGGCGGCCAACCTGACGGGGGCGACCGAGGAGACCTCGGTGACCCTGGCCGCGGCCGTGCCGGGGCTGAGCCTGCGGGCGCTGCTGACCTGCGGCATGGTCATCGCCGGCCTCGGCGTGCTCAACGACGTCACCATCACCCAGGCCTCGGCCGTGTGGGAGCTGCACGCCGCCAACCCGGCGCTCAGCCGGGTGCGCCTGTTCACCGGCGGCATGCGCATCGGGCGCGACCACATCGCCTCGACCGTCTACACCCTCGCCTTCGCCTACGCGGGGACCGCGCTGCCGCTCATCCTGGCGGCCTCGCTCATCGACCGCTCTATGATCGACACCGTGCTCTCGGGCGAGATCGCCGAGGAGATCGTCCGCACGCTGGTGTCCTCCATCGGACTGGTGCTGGCGATCCCGGCGACCACGGCGGTCGCCGCGCTCCTGTGCCGCACGACCCCGGTGGACGACGTCGCCGAGCCCGCCCCGCGGCGGGCCCGCCACCGGGCGCGCTCCCCGTACCCCGGGGCCGGGCGCTGACAGGACGCCGGGAGGGCGCCGGGGACGGGGCTCAGCCCCCGGAGGCGTCCGACTCCGCATCCAGCAGGAGCCGCCTGTGCTCCTCGCTGAGACAGGGGGAGTCGAGCCAGCCGTCGGGCAGGTGCGGGCGCCTGGGCGAGCCGGCCCGGCCGCGGGGCCCCTCGACCGTCTCGCCCGGGTAGGGCACCGCCTCGGGCAGCCGGGCGCGCATCGCCGCCAGCGCCTCGTGCAGGCCCGCCAGTGTGCTCACGTGCACGAGATCGTCGCGCGCCCGCCCGCCCACGGGGTAGCCCCTGAGGTACCAGCCCACGTGCTTGCGCAGGTCCCGCACGCCCCGCTCCTCGCCCATCTCGGCGGCCAGCAGCCGCCCGTGCTCCTCGACGACGGCGATGACCTCGTCCAGGTCGGGGCGGGTGCGCGCCGTCGAGCCGTGGAGGGCGGCCACAATGTCCGCGAAGAGCCACGGGCGCCCCTGGCAGCCGCGCCCCACCACGACGCCGTCGCAGCCGGTGGCGCGCATCATCTCCAGCGCATCGTCCCCGGTCCAGATGTCCCCGTTGCCGAGCACCGGCAGGCTCGTGGCCTCCTTGAGCCTGGCGATCGCCTCCCACCTCGCCCTGCCCGCGTAGTGCTGGCGGGCCGTGCGGCCGTGCAGGGCGATCGCCGCCACGCCGGCGTCCTCCGCCGCGCGCGCGACATCCAGGAAGGTCTCGTGGTCCTCGTCGATGCCGATGCGGGTCTTGACGGTCACCGGCACGGCGCGCTCGCGGCGGGCCGCCCGCACGGCCCGCTCGCCGGCGCGCACGGTCTCGCGCAGGATCGCCGCCAGCAGGTCCCTCTTCCACGGCAGGGCCGCGCCCCCGCCCCTGCGCGTGACCTTGGGCGCCGGGCAGCCGAAGTTCAGGTCGATGTGGTCGGCCAGGTCCTCCTCGACCAGGATCCGCACCGCTGCGCCCGCGACCGCCGGGTCGACCCCGTAGAGCTGGATGGAGCGCACCCGCTCGCCGGGGTCGGAGCGCACCATGGCCAGGGTCTTCTCGTTGCGCTCCACCAGGGCGCGCGTCGTGACCATCTCGGTGGCGTACAGGCCCGCGGGCGCGATCAGGCCCCCGCCCGCAGCCGGCACCGCGCCGTCGTGCGCGGGGCGCAGCGCGGCGGGCAGCGCGGACTCTCCCGCCAGGCGGCACAGGCGCCGGAAGGACGCGTTGGTCACCCCCGCCATCGGGGCGAGCTCGACGGGCGTGGCGACCTCGATCGGACCGATGCGCAGCGGCGCAGCGCCCGCCCGGCCCCCGTCGGACGGCGCGGGGGGCGGGGCGGCGGAGGTCTCGAGGGTCACCGGGCCATGCTGGCACACGGCCGGCGCGGGACGGCGCGCGCCGCGGGCCGTGGGGCGTCTCGTAGGCTTGTGCCCGTGAGCATCCCGCACGCCTCGCCGTCGAGCGCCCGATCGGTCCTGGTCACCGGGGCGTCGCGGGGAATCGGCCGCGCCGTCGCGGCCGCCTTCGCCGCTGCCGGGGAGCGGGTGGCCGGCCTGTCCCGCTCCGGCGACGCGCCCGACGGCGTCGTGGGCATGAGCGTCGATGTGACCGATACCTCCGCCCTGCGGCGGGCGGTGGCGCGCGCCCGCATGCTGCACGGCCCGATCGAGGTCCTCGTGGCGTGCGCCGGAGCCAGCCGCGACGCCCTGGCCATCCGCAGCCCTGAACCGGTGTGGGCCGACACGATCGCGGTCAACCTCACCGCCGCCTTCACCTCCGCCTCCGCCGTCCTGCCGGACATGCTGCGCGCCCGGCGCGGCCGCATCGTGCTGGTCTCCTCCGTCGTCGCGGCCCGCGGCGGCACTGGGCAGGCCGCTTACGCCGCCTCCAAGGGCGGGGTCGAGGGGCTGACGCGGGCCCTCGCCCGCGAGGTCGCCTCCCGCGGGGTGGGCGTCAACGCCGTCGCGCCCGGCTTCGTGGACACCGGCATGACCGCGGGACTGTCCCAAGAGGCGCGCGCCGCGCACCTGGCCGCCATCCCCATGGGGCGTCTGGCGGCGCCCCGGGAGGTTGTCGCCCCCATCCTCTTCCTGGCCTCGTCGGAGGCCTCCTACGTCACCGGCACCGTCCTGGGCGTCGACGGCGGCATGGGCATGGGGCGCTGAGCGCCGAGGCGCCCGCGGGAGGGCGCGGCTCCCGTCCGCCGCGGGACGGGCCGCGCTCGCAAGACGGTTGTGAGGCGCGGGGCACGCCGGCTGACGTCGCACGGGCCGCGTGCGTGCCGTAGGGTTGCGGTGTGACGACTGAGAAGCTCGGGAAGACCCTGGTCCTGGTCCGCCACTCCAAGGCGTCCCATGACGCGCCCACCGACCTCGAGCGCCCGCTGACCTCCAAGGGCCGCACGCTGGCGGACAGGCTGGCCCGCTCACTGGGCAGGCGCCTGGGCCATCTCGACCTCCTGCTCGTGTCGCCCGCCGCGCGCGCCAGGCAGACCGCCCGCCCCGTGCAGCAGCGTCTTGAACCGGCCGAGATCCGCGTCGAGCCGGAGATCTACCACAACGGAGCCTTGAAGATCCTCGATCTGCTGACTCCGCTGCCCGAGGCCACGAGCACGGTGGTCCTCGTCGGCCACGAGCCCACGGTCTCGATCCTGGCCCACATGCTTCACGACGCTGACGACGACCTGGCCGCCCAGGCCTCCTTCGGGGTGCCCACGGCCACGGCGCTGATGCTCACCGTCCTGGGCCCCTGGACGGACCTCGCCCCCCAGGGGGCCCACCTGACCGAGATCGTCACCGCGCCGCGCTGACAGGCGCCGAGGATCGGACGCCGCGGCACCGGTTTTTCAGGGCAGCAGGTCGAGCACGGCCGCCAGGTCGCGCACGTGCACGGCGGCGTCGGCCTGCTCGACGACGACCGGCTTGGCGCAGAAGGCGATCCCCAGGCCCGCCGCGGCGATCATGCCCAGGTCATTGGCGCCGTCCCCCACGGCGACGACGCGTTCCATGGGCACGCCATCGGCCTCGGCCCAGGCGCGCAGGCGGCGAACCTTCTCCTCCCGGTCCACGATCCGTCCCAGCACCCGGCCTGTCAGCACGCCGTCGCAGGCCTCCAGACGGTTGGCCGCCACGTGATCGATCCCCAGACGGTCGGCCAGGGGCGCCACGACCTCCTCGAAGCCGCCCGAGACGACCCCCACCCGGCAGCCGCGGGCGTGCAGCGTATTGATGAGCGTCCTCGCCCCCCGGGTCGGCCTCGCCTCGGCCCGGACCTGAGACAGGACCTTCTGCGGAAGCCCGGCCAGGGTGGCCACGCGCTCGCGCAGGGACGCGGCGAAGTCCAGCTCCCCGCGCATCGCCCGCGCGGTGATCTCGGCGACCTGCCCGCGGGTGCCCGCGTGCTCGGCGATGAGCTCGATGACCTCCTGCTCGATGAGCGTGGAGTCCACGTCCATGACCAGCAGGCCGGGCCCGGCCAGGGGGCCCGCGGCCCGGGTGCCGGAGACCCGCGGGCCCGCAGCGTGCTGCCTGTCGGTCTGCTCATCAGCCATGGGCCGATGCTAGACGACCGATTCCAGCGGGGTGCGGGGCCGGTTGAGTGGAGCGGGGCGCGGCCGCCCCCTCCGTCGGGACCGGTTCACTTCCGCACCGATCTCGGTGCGGAAGTGAACCGATCTCGGTGCGGAATACGACCGATCTCGGCTAAGGGGGCGGTGGCCAGAACGCCGCCGCCCCGGTACCGAGACGGCCCGAGGCGGCGGCGCAGGCGGGTTCGCGGGCCGGTCAGCGGGCGACCTTCTGCCCCTTGGCCACGACGGTGATGCCGGACTCGGTCACGGTGAAGCCGCGCTCGCGGTCGCGCTCGGCGTCGATGCCGACCATGGCGCCCTCCTCGACGACCACGTACTTGTCGAGGATGGCGCGGCTGACGACCGTGTTGCGCCCGACGTTGACCCCGTCCATGAGGACGGACTCGCGCACCGAGGACCAGGAGTTCACCCGCACGCCCGGGGACAGCACCGAGGAGATGACCTCGCCGCCGGACACGATGACGCCGGGGGAGACGATCGAGTCGACTGCGTGGCCGAGGCGCTCGTGGTGCCCGTAGACGAACTTGGCCGGAGGCATGGAGTTCGTGTAGCCGGCGAACAGCGGCCACCGGTCGTTGTACAGGTTGAACACCGGGGTGACCGAGATCAGGTCCTGGTGGGCCTCGTAGAAGGCGTCCACCGTGCCCACGTCGCGCCAGTAGTCGCGGTCCCGGTCGGTGGCGCCGGGGACGTCGTTGTCCTTGAAGTCGTAGACGCCGGCGGAGCCCTGGCCCACGAACCACGGGACGATGTTGCCGCCCATGTCGTGCTTGGAGTCCTCGTCGGCGGCGTCGACCGTCACGGCCTGCGAGAGGGCGTCGGCGTCCATGATGTAGTTGCCCATGGAGGCCAGGATCTCGTCGGGGGAGTCGGGCAGGCCCGGGGTGTCCTTGGGCTTCTCGACGAAGGCCTTGATCTTCCTGCGGTCCTCGGGGTCGGTCTCGATCACGCCGAACTGGTCCGCCAGGGAGCGCGGCTGGCGGATGCCCGCCACGGTGCACGGCAGGCCCGAGGCGATGTGGTGGTCCAGCATCTGGGAGAAGTCCATGCGGTAGATGTTGTCCGCGCCGGTGATGACGACGTAGTCGGGCCGCTCGTCGTCGAGCAGGTTCAGCGACTGGTAGATGGCGTCGGCGGACCCCAGGAACCAGTGCTTGCCCACACGCTGCTGGGCGGGCACCGGGGCGATGTAGTTGCCCAGCATGTCCGACATGCGCCAGGTCTTGGAGATGTGGCGGTCCAGCGAGTGCGACTTGTACTGGGTCAGCACCACGGCCTTGAGGAAGCCGGAGTTGATCATGTTCGACAGTGAGAAGTCGATGAGGCGATAGATCCCGCCGAAGGGCACGGCCGGTTTGGCGCGGTCGACCGTCAAGGGCATGAGGCGCTTGCCTTCGCCGCCGGCGAGAATGATTGCAAGAACACGAGGGGAAGCCATGGGGCCACCTTACGTGACCCGAGCCACCCTGTGGGGCGAATCGCACGATGTTCCTCACATGTTTCCCGAGGAGCGGACCGCGGGCCCGGGCCGGGAGCCGCCGGGGGCCGAGCGGCGGTCGAAGGCCCTGCCCGGCGGCCGGCGCGGCGCGGCACGGGTATCGAATGGCGCAAACCGCCCCATCGGCGGCGCAAAGCCGATACCGTCGGACGTGGGACGGCTCACGTTCCGCGAGCCCGCCCCACCCCGGACCAGCCACCAGATTCACACAGCGCGCAGGGGCGCGAGCGAGGAGACGCAACCCATGAGGGTCGACCTGCTGACCAAGGAATACCCACCCTTCATCTACGGCGGGGCCGGAGTCCACGTCAACGAGCTGGCCAAGGTGCTCCGCCCGCTGGCCGACGTGCGCGTGCACGCCTTCGGCGGACCCCGCGAGCCCGGCACCGAGGGCGCGGACCCGGGCGTGATCGGCTACCCGGAGGTCGCCGAGCTCGACGGCGCCAACGCGGCCCTGAAGACCTTCGGCGTCGACCTGGAGATGGTCCCCGGCGTCGAGGGCGCCGACATCGTCCACTCCCACACCTGGTACGCCAACCTGGCCGGGCACCTGTCCGGTCTGCTCTACAGCATCCCGCACATCCTGTCCGCCCACTCCCTGGAGCCGATGCGCCCGTGGAAGGCCGAGCAGCTCGGCGGCGGCTACGCCCTGTCCTCCTGGGCGGAGCGCCAGGCCTACGAGGGGGCGACCGCCGTCATCGCCGTCTCCCGCGGCATGCGCGAGGACATCCTGCGCTCCTACCCGCAGGTCGACCCCGAGCGGGTCAAGGTCGTCCACAACGGCATCGACCTGGACGCCTGGGCCCGGCCCACCGACGCCGACTGGGAGGCGGACAGCCAGAAGGTCCTGGAGCACTACGGCATCGACACCTCCCGGCCCACGGTGGTCTTCGTCGGGCGCATCACCCGCCAGAAGGGCCTGCCCCACCTGCTGCGGGCCGTCGAGAAGTTGCCCGCCGAGATCCAGGTCGTCCTGTGCGCTGGCGCCCCCGACACCGCGGAGATCAAGGCCGAGGTCGACTCCCTCGTGGCCGGCCTCCAGGCCAAGCGCACCGGCGTCATCCTCATTGAGGAGATGCTCCCGCACCGCCAGCTCCAGGCCATCCTGGGCGCCTCCGACGTCTTCGTGTGCCCGTCGGTCTACGAGCCCCTGGGCATCGTCAACCTGGAGGCCATGGCCATGGGGCTGCCCGTGGTCGGCTCGGCCACCGGCGGCATCCCGGACGTCATCGTCGACGGCGAGACCGGCCTGCTGGTCCCCATCGACCAGGTGCAGGACGGAACCGGCACGCCGATCGACCCCGAGCGCTTCGTGACCGACCTCGCCGAGCGCCTGGCCGCGGTGGCCACCGACGAGGCCAAGGCCAAGAAGATGGGGGCCGCCTCCCGCAAGCGGGTGGAGGAGCACTTCGCCTGGACGGCGATCGCCGAGCGGACCATGGAGGTCTACCGCTGGGCCCTGGACAACGGCTGAGCCCGGTCCCGCGGCAGGGGGCCGCCGCCGTCGTCACGACTGCCGCGGCCCCCACCACTCGGTCGCGGCCGCGACCCCGCGGCGCGCCGTCGTCAGCAGCGGGCGCAGCACCTGCGCGCGGCGCCCGGCCTGGAGGGCCGTCGCCGAGGCGCCGTCGTCGGCCAGGGCCAGCTCGCAGATCGCCGCCAGCCGCAGCGAGCGCTCCAGCAGGGTGCGGCGCCTGGCGTCCAGGGACGGCGGGAGGAGGCGCGGGTCGATCACCGCGGTCACCAGGTCGGTGAGGGTGTCGGCGAGGTCGGGGCGCTCGCGGGCGAGGTCCAGCTCGGTGAGGGCGTCGATCGCCTCCTGCGTGGCCGCGTGGACGTCCCGGCGGGCCTGCCCGGCGTCGAGCGGAGGCGGAGGAGTCAGCAGCTCCTCGGCCCGCCACACCGCGCTCGTGCCGGCCCCCTCCGGGATGAGCAGCACCCTGCGGCCGGTGGTCGCCTCGAGCAGGACGCACTCGCCGGCGTCGACGGCGGCGGCCAGGCCGGGCAGCGGATCGGCGGGGGAGACGAGCGCCGCGCAGGCCCGCCCCAGCGAGCCGAAGGCCGTCAGCCACCGCTCCAGCGGCAGCCGCCCCAGCCCCCACGGGGAGGCCGAGTCATCGACCTCATGAGCGCCGTCGGGGCCCTCGACGACGGCGGTGCCGCGGGAGGAGGGCAGAGGCGCCCACAGGGCCAGGACGACGGATGCGGGCAGGTCGAAGAGGCTCACGGCGCTGCACCCTAGCCGCTGCGGCGGCGACCGTGCCCCGCGACAGTCTGCGGCCGTGGACGTGGGACTCAAGTCACCCTTGCACGATAGGGTAGGGCCCATGACCACCGTGCTCCGCCTCGACGACGTCTCGCTCCACCGTGGGACCACGCAGATCCTCGCCCACATGAGCTGGGGCGTCGAGGAGGGGCAGCACTGGGTGCTGCTGGGGCCCAACGGGGCCGGGAAGACCACCGTCTGCCGCATCGCCGCGGCGCGCCTGTTCCCCTCCTCGGGGACGGTCGAGGTCCTGGGCGAGCGGATGGGGCGCGTGGACGTCTCCGAGCTCCATCCCCGCATCGGCCTGTGCTCCTCGGCCCTGGCCGGCCGGGTCCTGGGGGGAGAGCCCGTGCTGAGCATCGTGCTGTCCGCCTCCTACGGGCGCATCGGCGTGTGGCGCGAGGCGTACGACGAGTTCGACATCGAGCGCGCACGCGCCCTGCTGGATGCGCTCGGCGCCGGCGAGCTGGCCGGGCGCGCCTGGGCCACCCTGTCCTCCGGGGAGCGCAAGCGGGTCGAGATCGCCCGCGCGCTCATGCCCGACCCCGAGCTCCTCATCCTGGACGAGCCCGCCGCGGGCCTCGACGTCGGCGGCCGCGAGCAGCTGCTGGCCGCCCTGACCGATATCATCTCCGGACCGGGGGCGCCGCTGATGCTCATGGCGACCCACCACCTCGAGGAGATCCCGACCGGCTTCACCCACGCCCTCGCGCTGCGCGGCGGCCAGGTGGTGGCCGCCGGCCCCCTGCCCGAGGTCCTCACCGGCCCCGTCATGTCGGCGACCTTCGGCCTGCCGCTGGAGATCGGCCAGGACCGCGGCCGCTACACCGCGCGCGGGGTCCCCGCCGGCCCCACGGGCCGGCACACCGCCTGAGCCACGGCTCGGGCGTCGCATCTCACACTAGGAGGAATCCAATGGCTTGGCTCTGGTGGCTTGGCGCATCCCTGGTGATGGGCGTCGTTGAGACGCTCACCGTTGACCTGACGTTCCTCATGCTCGCAGGCGGAGCGCTCGGGGGCGCCGCCGCGGCCGCCCTCGGCGGCCCCCTGTGGGTCCAGGCCCTCGTCTTCGCCATCGTCTCGGTGCTCCTCCTGGTGGCCGTCAGGCCCTGGGCGAGGCGCCGCCTGACCAGGGGGTCACCCGACGCGCGGACCAACGCCGAGGGCCTCATCGGGCGCGAGGCCGTCGCGCTGACGGCCGTGGACGCCCACGGGGGGCGCGTCCGCCTGGGCGGCGAGGAGTGGAGCGCCCGCCTGTCCAAGGAGAACGGCGGGGTCTCGCGCCTGAGCGTGGGCGATCCCGTGCGCGTGACCGACATCGACGGCGCCATCGCCGTGGTGGCTCCGGCGGGAGCCCCCGCAGGCGCGCAGCCGGCGTGAGCCAGGGACACCGGGTGAACGGTGCGCCGGACGCCCCGGGGCGGGCGGGCCGTCGTGCGCGGGCGCCGGCCTCCCGGTCCGACTCGGACCCGATCAGCATGACAGACCATTCCAACCACGTCAGGAGACATCTCGCGTGAACGACTTCGCCATTGTCCCGATCATCATCCTTCTGCTGCTGGCGCTGTTCATCGTCATCGCCATCTTCCGCGCGGTGCGGATCGTCCCGCAGTCCTACGCGATCATTGTGGAGCGGCTGGGGAAGTTCCAGGCCGAGTACGGCGCCGGCATGCACTTCCTCATGCCCTTCATCGACCGCGTGCGCAATACGGTGGACCTGCGCGAGCAGGTGGTCTCCTTCCCGCCGCAGCCGGTGATCACCTCCGACAACCTCGTGGTGTCCATCGACTCGGTCATCTACTACCAGGTGACCGACCCCATGCGCGCCACCTACGAGATCTCCAACTATCTGCAGGCCATCGAGCAGCTGACCGTCACCACGCTGCGCAACGTCATCGGCGCCATGGACCTGGAGCAGACGCTGACCAGCCGCGACCAGATCAACGGACAGCTGCGCGGCGTCCTGGACCAGGCGACCGGCCGCTGGGGCATCCGCGTGGGCAATGTCGAGCTGAAGTCCATCGACCCGCCCGCTTCCATCCAGGGCGCCATGGAGCAGCAGATGCGCGCCGAGCGCGACCGCCGTGCCGCGATCCTGACCGCCGAGGGCGTCAAGCAGTCCCAGATCCTGACCGCCGAGGGCGACAAGCAGTCCGCCATCCTGCGAGCCGAGGGCCAGGCCCAGTCCGCGATCCTCAAGGCCCAGGGCGAGTCCCGCGCCATCCTCCAGGTCTTCGACGCCATCCACCGCGGCAACGCCGACCCCAAGCTGCTGGCCTACCAGTACCTGCAGACCCTGCCCAAGATCGCCAACGGCAACAGCTCCAAGATGTGGATCGTCCCCACCGAGTTCACCGCCGCCCTGGACGGCATCGCCGGCGCGCTGGGCGGCAGGCCGCCGTCGGGCCCGGGCTCGAGCGCCTTCAGCTCCGGGTCGGACAACGTCAGGGTCGACCTGTCCGGCATGAGCTCCGGCCTCGACATCGCCTCCGACCTGGCGGCCACCAACCTCCAGACGCCCGAGGAGGCGCTGGCGCAGGCCCGCGGCGAGGCCGAGTCCGCCTCCCAGGAGGCGTCCGACGACCGCCCCTCGGAGGGCGCTCGCGGCCGCTACGGCTCCCGGCCGGGCGACGGCTACCCCCCGTCGATGCCGCCCACCAGCCACCGCGGCTGAGCCGCCTCGCTCACGCTGCTCGCGCCGGTCGCATTGATCAACGGCGTGAACCGCGTCCCAAAACGCCTCCGCCGCCGGGGAGATCAGGACAGTGTTCAATGAACGGTCTTAGTCTCCCTGGTGTGCTGCTCACGACCCTTCGTCGCTATCTGGGCCCCTACAGGGGTTTTCTGCTGACGATCCTGCTGCTCAAGATCGTCGAGACGATCGCGGCGCTGTCCCTGCCGACCCTGAACGCCGGCATTATCAACGACGGCGTCGTGGCCGGTGACACGAACAAGATCTGGAGCCTCGGCGCCCAGATGCTCGCCATCACGGTCGTCCAGGGGAGCGTCGCCATTGTCGGGGCCTACCTCGCGGCCAGGGCCTCCATGGGGCTCGGCCGGCAGATGCGCAAGGACATCTTCGGCCACGTCCAGCGCTTCAACCTCGAGGAGGTCTCGCGCTTCGGCGCCCCCTCACTCATCACGCGCTCCACCAACGACATCCAGCAGATCCAGATGGTCGTCTTCATGGTCGCGACCATGATGCTCATGGCGCCGATCATGCTCGTGGGCGGCACGGTGATGGCCCTGCGCGTGGACGTGCCCCTGTCCTCCCTGCTGCTCGTGCTCATCCCCCTGCTGCTCGCCGTCGTCGGCGTCCTCGCCGGCCGCCTTCTGCCGCGCTTCCGCACCATGCAGGACCGCATCGACCGCGTCAACCTGGTCATGCGCGAGCAGATCCAGGGCGTGCGCGTCATCCGCGCCTTCGTGCGCCAGAAGGAGCGCGGCGAGGTCTTCGCCCGCGCCAACGACGAGCTGACCGACACGTCCCTGCGCATCGGCTACCTCTTCGCCCTGCTCTTCCCCTCGGTCACGATCATTATGAATCTCGCCTCCCTGGGCGTCATGTGGTTCGGCGGGCTGCGCATCGGCGACGGCCAGATGGAGGTCGGCGACCTCACGGCCTTCCTCAACTACATGATGCAGATCCTCTTCTCGGTCATTATCGCCGTCATGCTCGTGACGCTCCTGCCGCGCGCCCAGGTCGCGGCCGACCGCTTCCAGGAGGTCCTCGCCGTCGAACCCGCCATCAGGGCCCCGGCCGAGCCCGCGCACCTGCCTGTCGCCGCCGGGCCGGGCCGCGGGCGCCGCGTCCGCCTGGACGGCGTCACCTTCCGCTACCCGGGCGCCGCCTCCCGCGTCCTGGCCGACATCACCCTCGACATGGCCCCGGGCACCACGACCGCCTTCATCGGCTCCACCGGCTCGGGCAAGACGACGCTGGTCAACCTCCTGCCCCGCCTGCTCGACGTCACCGAGGGGGCGGTGAGTCTCGACGGCGTCGACGTGCGCGACCTCGACCCCGTCGAGCTGCGCCGGGCCGTCGCCACCGTGCCCCAGAAGGCCTACCTGTTCTCCGGCACCATCCGCTCCACCCTCCGGCACGGCAGGCAGGACGCCACCGACGCCGAGCTGTGGAGCGCCCTCGAGGCCGCCCAGGCCGCGGGCTTCGTCCAGGGCCTCGACGACGGCCTCGACCACGAGGTCGACTCCGGGGGCGTCAACTTCTCCGGCGGGCAGCGCCAGCGCCTCGCCATCGCCCGCGCCCTCGTGCGCGAGGCGGGCGTCTACATCTTCGACGACGCCTTCTCCGCCCTGGACTACGCCACCGACGCGCGCCTGCGCGCCGGCCTGCCCAGGGCCACCGGTGGGGCCACGGTCGTGATCGTCGCCCAGCGCGTGGCCTCCATCCGGGGCGCCGACCAGATCGTCGTCCTCGACGAGGGGCACGTCGTCGGCATCGGCACCCATGACGAGCTCATGACCGGCTGCCCGACCTACGCCGAGATCGTCCTGTCCCAGATCAGCGCGCAGGAGGCGGCATGAGCCAGGGACCCGGGCCCGCCGCGGCCCCCACCGAGAAGGCCAAGAACTTCACCGGCACCTGGAGGCGGCTCCTTGGCGAGCTGAGCCCCGAGCGGTGGCGCATCGCTGCTGTCGTCACCCTCACCGCCGTGGCGGTCGTCCTCAACGTCGTCGCCCCCAGGGTGCTGGCCCGCGCCACCAATATCATCTTCGAGGGCGTCCTCGGCACGCTCCTGGGCGCACGCGGCCTGCCCGACGGCCTGGCCGGCGACCAGCTCGCCCAGGTGCTGCGAGACGGCGGGCAGGACGGCTACGCCGACATGCTCTCCGCCTACGACGTCGTCGTCGGCCGCGGGCTCGACACCCGCGCCCTCATGGTCGTCCTCCTGCAGGTTCTCGCCCTCTACCTCGCCTCCGCGGTCTTCCTGTGGATCCAGGGGCGGATCCTGGCCGGCGTCGTCCAGCGCACCGGCAGGCGCATGCGCGCCGAGGTCGAGGACAAGCTCACCCGCATGCCCCTGTCCTACATCGACCGCGGCTCGCGCGGCGACATGCTCTCGCGCGTGACCAACGACGTCGACAACGTCACCCAGACGCTCCAGCAGACCCTCTCCCAGGCGCTCAACTCGGTCATCACGGTCGTCGGCGTCTTCGCCATGATGCTCACCGTCTCCGTGCAGCTCTCCCTGGTCGCCCTGGTGACCCTCCCGGTCGCCGCGGCCATCACCCTCCTGATCGCCCGCAGGGCCCGGCCCCACTTCACCGAGCAGTGGGACGCCACCGGGAAGGTGTCCGGCGTCGTCGAGGAGGCCTTCACCGGGCGCGAGGCCGTCGCCCTGTTCAGCTCCGAGGAGACCTTCAACCGCCTCTTCGAGACGGAGAACGCCCGCCTCTACGAGGGCTCCTACAGGGCCCAGTGGATCTCCGGCACCATCCAGCCGGCCATGCGCGTGGTGGCCAACCTCAACTTCGTGATCATCGCCGTCGTCGGCGGCATCAAGATCACCAGCGGCACCATGACGCTCGGCGACGTCCAGGCCTTCATCCAGTACTCCCAGCAGTACACCCAGCCCATCACCCAGCTCGCCTCCATGACGAACCTCCTGCAGTCCGGGGCCGCCAGCGCCGAGCGCGTCTTCGAGATCATGGACGCGCCCGAGGAGACCGACACGGCCGCCGCCTCCCTCCCGGAGCGGGTCGCCGGCCGCGTCGTCTTCGACCACGTCCGCTTCTCCTACAGCCCCGGCACCGAGCTCATCACGGACCTGAACCTCGTGGTCGAGCCCGGGCAGACCGTCGCCATCGTCGGCCCCACCGGCGCCGGCAAGACGACCCTGGTCAACCTCCTGCTGCGCTTCTACGACCCCCAGTCCGGCGCCATCACCCTCGACGGCGTCGACACGCGCGAGCTGTCGCGCGACGAGCTGCGCGGGCAGATCGGCATGGTCCTCCAGGACACGTGGCTCTTCGAGGGCACGATCGGCCAGAACATCGCCTTCGGCGCCGACGGCGCCACCCGGGACCAGGTCCTCGCCGCCGCGAGGGCCGCCAGCGTCGACCACATTGTGCGGGCCCTGCCCGAGGGCTACGACACCGTCATCGACGACTCCGGCGCGGGCGTCTCCGCAGGGGAGAAGCAGCTCATCACGATCGCGCGCGCCTTCCTGGCCGACCGGCAGATCCTGGTGCTGGACGAGGCGACCAGCTCGGTGGACACCCGCACCGAGCTGCTCGTCCAGAAGGCCATGGTGGGGCTGCGCGAGGGCCGCACGAGCTTCGTCATCGCCCACCGCCTGTCCACCATCCGCGACGCGGACATCATCCTGGTCATGGAGCACGGCGACATTGTCGAGCAGGGCAGCCACGACGAGCTCATCGCCGCCCGCGGCGCCTACTACGAACTCTACCAGAGCCAGTTCCACGGTCCCGCCGTCGCCGAGGCCCCCGCGGCCGAGCGCAACCCGCTGCTCGCCGACGTCGGCCGCGACTCCAGGGGCGCGCGCCGCTCGTGATCATCCGCCTCGACAGCCCTGATGGGGCCGACGGCCCCGGGCCGGCCGCCCTGCTCGCGGACTACACGAGCCTGACCGACGTCGCCCTGCGCCGCCGCCTGGAGACCGAGCGGGGCCTGTACATGGCCGAGTCCACCAAGGTCATCGCCCGCGCCGTCGAGGCCGGCCACGCGCCCCGCTCCTTCCTCATGGCCCAGCGCCACTACCAGCAGATGCGGCCCCTCATTGCCGCCGCCGTGGGCTGCGGGGGAGCGGACGACGGCGGGGACGTGCCCGTGTTCCTGGCGCCGGAGGAGGTACTGGAGTCCATCACCGGCTTCCACCTGCACCGCGGCGCCCTGGCGGCCATGAACCGACCCGCACCGGCCGACGTCGGCGCGCTGCTCGCCTCCGCCCGCGGCTCGCGCGGCGCCCGGCGCGTGGCCGTGCTGGAGGACCTGGTCGACCACACCAATGTCGGCGCCGCCTTCCGCTCGGCGGCGGCGCTGGGCATCGACGCCGTCCTGGTCACCCCCCGGTGCGCCGACCCCCTGTACCGGCGCAGCGTGCGGGTGTCCATGGGCGCCGTCTTCCAGGTGCCGTGGACGCGGATCGCCCGCTGGCCCGCTGTGGATGAGCTGCACGATGCCGGCTTCGCGGTGGCGGCCCTGGCCCTGGGCGAGGACTCGGTGAGCCTGGACGACTTCGCCTCCTCGCCGGCGTGCACGGCGGCCGGCTCGAAGGTCGCCGTCGTGCTGGGGACCGAGGGCGACGGGCTGTCCCGGCGCGCCCTGGCCGCGGCCGATGAGGTCGTGCGCATCCCCATGGCCGGGGGAGTGGACTCCCTCAACGTGGCCGCCGCGGCCGCGGTCGCCTTCTGGGCGCTGCGCATCCGCGACTGACGGGCGGGGCCCTCCTGCGGGCCTTCCGCCCGGATGCCGCCATGGAAAGGACAGCGAAGAGCCTGTGCGGTGACGTGATCCGTGCCATACTCGGGCACATGGCGAAGAAGCACCACAAGATGGATCGTTCCCTGTACGAGGCGGAGCTGCTGCGGCTGCAGGCGGAACTGGTCGAGATGCAAGAATGGGTCAAGTCCACCGGAGCCCGGGTCGTCGTGGTATTCGAGGGCCGCGACGCCGCGGGCAAGGGCGGGGCGATCAAACGGATCACCGAGTACCTCAACCCCCGTATTGCGCGGGTGGTCGCGCTTCCCGCGCCCACCGAGCGCGAGCAGACCCAGTGGTACTTCCAGCGCTACATCGAGCACCTGCCCGCGGCGGGGGAGATCCGGCTGTTCGACCGCTCCTGGTACAACCGGGGCGGCGTGGAGCACGTGATGGGCTACTGCACCCCCGAGGAGCACCGGCGCTTCCTGCAGCAGTGCCCGATCTTCGAGCGGATGCTCGTCGACGACGGCATTCTGCTGCTCAAGTACTGGTTCTCCGTGTCCGACAAGGAGCAGTACAAGAGGTTCAAGTCGCGCCTGACCGACCCTATGCGGCGCTGGAAGCTCTCTCCCACCGACCTGGAGTCCGTCACCCGCTGGGAGGACTACTCGCGGGCCAAGGACGACATGTTCGTCCACACCGACATCGAGTCCGCGCGCTGGCACGTGGTGGAGTCCGAGGACAAGCGCAAGGCGCGCATCAACGTGATCCACCACATGCTCAATGCCATCCCCTACCACCACGTCGACCGGCCCAAGATGAAGTTCCCGAAGCGGCCGCCGTCCACCGGCTACCAGCGCACCGATCGCTCCCTGCAGCTGGAGGTCCCCGACTACGCCGCGACGCTGAGCGCCGACAAGGCTCCCGCCGAGCGCTACGTGGACGTCGAGGACGAGGGCATCGGCTGACAGGCCTGCAACGCCGGTTCCCCCGGCCCGCGAGCTGATCGTGGGCCGGGGGAACCGGCGTTGTGTCCCGGCGGCCCCGGGACTGCTGCCAGGGGCTCAGCCCTCCTCGGCCGGTGCGGTGACGCGGATGAGGGGGGCGCCGGTGGTGACGTCGCCGTCGGGGATGATGTCCACGGAGGCGAACTTGGCGGTGTTGGTGATCAGGACCGGCGTGGTCAGGGGGTAGCCGGCCTCCTCGATGACGGCGCGGTCGACGCGGACGAGCTCCTGTCCGGCGGTGACGCGGTCGCCCTGCTTGACCTTGACGTCGAAGCCCTTGCCCTCGAGGTTGACGGTGTCCAGGCCGACGTGGATGAGCAGCTCGATGCCGTTGTCCAGGTTGATGCCGAAGGCGTGACCGGAGGCGGGGGCGACGACGACGGTGCCGTCCGCGGGGGCGGTCACCACGATGTCGCCGGTGGGGGTCAGTCCTGCGCCCTTGCCGACGGCGCCGGAGGAGAACACCGGGTCGGAGACGTCCTCCAGGGCCATGACCGAGCCGGTCAGCGGGGCGGCCACCTCGGTGACGGCGCCCGGTGCGAGCGCCGGCTTGACCTCCTCGGCGGCGCCCGCTGCGGCCGCCTCGTTGGCGGCCGCGGAGGACGCGGAGGACTCCAGGGCGAGGTCCGCGGCGGCCTGGGACGGGTCGGCATCGACGACGCCGGCTGCGGCGAGCGCCTCGGCCCTCTCCTCCTTGGTGCGGTAGCCGAAGGTGACAATGAGGAAGAAGGCCGTGGCGAAGGCCGCGGCGACGGCGATCGCGTAGAGGGCCATCGGGTTGAAGACCGGGATGGTGAGCAGCGAGGTGAAGGCGAAGGTGCCGGTCTTGACGCCGCCGCCGATGCCCTCGATGATGCCGCCGACGGCGCAGCCGACGAGCATGAACGGGTAGATGCGCTTGAATCGCAGGTGGATACCGTAGAGGGACGGCTCGGAGATACCGCCGAGCAGACCGGCGAACAGCGCGCCCGTGGCGGTCTGGCGCATCTCATTGTCCTTGTCGCGGAAGGACCAGACGAGGACGGCGGCCGTGGCGCCGAAGCAGGCGAAGTTCCAGGCGCCCATGGGGCCCTGGATGAAGTCGGTGTGGCCGGTGGAGTCCGAGGCGATGTTCGCCAGCATGAGGGCGTTGAGCGGCCAGTGCAGGCCCAGCGGCACCAGGAAGGGGTAGACCATGGGGATGATAATGGCGAACACGATGGGGGCGTGGCTGTTGAGCCAGAAGAGCGCCGTGCCCAGGCCGGTGCCGATCCACACGCCCAGAGGGCCGATGAGGAAGGCCGTCACCGGCATCATAATGCAGAAGGACAGGAAGGGCACGAAGACCATCTGGACATTGTCCGGAACGACCTTGACCAGGCCCTTGTAGACCAGGGCGAGCACCGCCACCATCATGAGCGGGACGAAAACCTGGCCGCCATAGGCGTTGAGCTGCATGGGCAGGCCGAGAATGTGGGCGGTGCACAGGTCGGAGTTAATGGTGTCGTTGTGGACGCAGGTGGTGCTCGGGTGGTTGGTCAGGTCCAGGAACTCCGGCGTGAGGAGCGCCGTCATAATGGCGGTCCCCACCCACGGGTCGATCTTCAGCTTCTTGGAGGCGTTGTAGGCCACCATGATCGGCAGGAAGTAGAAGACGCTGCGGAACATGGCGTCCACGAACAGCAGCGTGGCGGGCTTCTGGTCATTGGGCAGGTGGGTGTCGATGAGGCCGAAGGCCTCGCAGATGGCCTCCCCGGCGATAATGAGCGAGGCTCCCAGCAGAACCGGCAGCAGCGGGCGGAAGGAGTCCGAGAGGTACTCGAAGAAGGCGTCGACGAGGGCATTCTTGCCGCGGGTCTTCGCACGGGCCTCGGCCTTGACCTCGGCGTCGGTCTTCGCTCCGGAGCCGGAGGCTCCCCCCCCCGCCTTCATGGCCGGCAGGCTGTTGATCTGCTCGTAGACGCTGGCGACCGCTCCGCCGATGACGATCTGGTAGCGGTCGCCACCCTGCGGGACAGCGCCAAGAACACCGGGGATGGCCTCCACGGTCGCCTTGTCCACGACGGAGGCGTCGTGCAGTTCGAAACGGAGACGCGTCGCGCAGTGGGTGAAGCTGGTGATATTGCCAGGTCCACCGACCGCGGCGAGGATCGCCTCCGGGGTAGAGGTTGTTGTTGTCATCGAGGGCCTTTCGTAGGCCGCTGCACTCTCCGCGACGGTACGTAAGGAGCGCAGGACCAAGAGTTGGGACCGTCCCAGGCAGCTGGGACTAGCGAACAGGATAGCGCGTGGATCACAGCACGTGGTCAGATCGGGCGCCGGACCTGCGGTCGCGACCCCGTATCGGCCGCGCGGGGCGGCGGAGGAGCTGCGGGGCTCCACAGCCTTCACCTGTGACGGGCCGAAGAAACACACTCACAGGCGGTCAGCGGGGCGGGTGGCCGTGCCCCCACACTCGGATCAGGCGGCGACGGCGCCGCCGGCCGTAGCAGCAGCCGGAAGAGCCCGGCCGCACACTTCGAGGAGCCACCGCCATGACAGCGACGACAGAGACCATTCCCGACATCGACCGGATCAGCCAGATCGACCGGATCGACCAGGACCGACCCGACTGCGAGGCGGCCGACGTCGTCCCTGCCCCGGTCCCCCCGCCGGGGGAGGACCGCTGGGACCAGGAGGACGCGGGCCTGTACGGGCCGCGCGGCTGGAGCGTGCGGGCCGGCGTGTGGCACGAGCTCGCCCGCTGCCGCGACGACCTGCGCTCCACCGTCATCCCCGCCGAGTACGGCCACGGCCCGGAGGGCCTCATAGCCGCCGACGGCGCGCCCCAGGAGGACTACACGCCCTTCCACGACCTCGGCCCGCGCGTCGCGCGACGCCTCCTGGAGATCCTTCCGGCCGCCCAGCTCCAGGACCGCCAGAACCTCGCCCCCACCCTGGGCGCGCTCCTGCGGGCGTGCGCGCGGGCCGCAGGGCGCGTGCGCCTGTCCGGCTACGGCATCGGCCCGCAGCGCCCCGATGAGCGGGTCACCGTCGAGGGCCTGTGGATCGCGGATGCGGACCTGCTCGAGCTGGAGATCAGTGAGGCCCATGACGAGTACTGCGCGTGCCTCGCCCTGTGGGAGACCGTCCGGACCCGCTACGACCTGGACGCGGAGTCGGTACCCGATGAGGTCCGGTTCGTGCACCGGCACTGGGAGCACGGGCCCCTGGGGACCTGGCTCTGGTGGGACTGAGTCGGCGCCGGACGCCCCTCGGTGTGACCGATCACCGGGCGCTCCCCGCCGTCGGCGTGCGGGGGAGCGTCCCGGTGCCCGTACCATGGCGCGCGTGATCAACGTCCAGGACCTCACTATGCGCATCGGCGCCCGCCGGCTCGTCGCGGGAGCCACCTTCCAGGTGGGCAAGGGCATGCGCATCGGGCTGGTCGGGCGCAACGGGGCCGGCAAGACCACGATGACCAAGCTCCTGGCCGCCGCCTCGGTCTTCCAGGGCTCCGGCCAGGCCGTCGCCGACGCCGACGAGCGCCACGGCCTGGAGGCCGTCGAGCACGAGGGCACCATCGCCTGCAACGGCTCGGTCGGCTACCTGCCCCAGGACACCAAGGTCGGCGACCTCACCGAGATCGCCCGGGACAGGATCCTGTCCGCCCGCGGCATCGACGCCCTGCTCACCCGCATCCGCAGGGCCGAGGAGCGGATCGCCACCACCGAGGGGGCGGCCCAGGCCAAGGCCATGGACCGCTACGCGCGCCTGGACCACGAGTTCACCATGGCCGGCGGCTACGCCGCAGCCGGCGAGGCGGCCCGCATCGCCGCCGCGCTCGGCCTGCCCGACCGGGTGCTGGACCAGGCCATCGGCACGCTGTCGGGCGGCCAGCGCAGGCGCGTCGAGCTGGCCCGCATCCTGTTCCAGAAGCCCGACACGCTCCTGCTGGACGAGCCCACCAACCACCTCGACCACGACTCGGTCCTGTGGCTGCGCGACCACCTGCGCGCCTACTCCGGCGGCTTCATCGTCATCAGCCACGACGTCGACCTCCTGCGCGACACCGTCAACCAGGTCATGCACCTGGACGCCACCCGCGGCGTCCTGGACGTCTACCGCCTGGGCTGGGACGCCTACCTCAAGCAGCGCGCCGACGACGAGCACCGGCGTCGTCGAGAGCGCGCCAACGCCGAGAAGAAGGCCGCCGCCCTGCGCGCCCAGGGCGAGAAGATGCGGGCCAAGGCCACCAAGGCCGTGGCCGCCCAGCAGATGCTGAGGCGCGCCGACCGGCTCATGGAGGACCTGGAGGCCGAGCAGGTCGCCGACAAGGTCGCCCACCTGCGCTTCCCCGACCCCGCGCCGTGCGGCAGGACGCCGCTGCGCGCCACCGGGCTGTCCAAGGCCTACGGCTCCCTGGAGGTCTTCGCCGGCCTCGACCTGGCCGTCGACCGCGGCAGCCGCGTGGTCGTCCTGGGCCTCAACGGCGCTGGCAAGACGACCCTGCTGCGGCTCCTGGCCGGGGTCGAGGACCCCGACTCCGGGGAGGTCCTCAGCGGCCACGGCCTCAAGATCGGCTACTACGCCCAGGAGCACGAGACCATCGACACCGGGCGCACGGTCGTGGAGAACCTGCGCGCCGCCGCCCCCGGCATGAACGACACCGAGGTGCGCAGCGTGCTGGGCTCCTTCCTGTTCTCCGGGGCCGACGCCGACAAGCCGGCGCGCGTCCTGTCCGGCGGGGAGAAGACCCGCCTGGCGCTGGCCATCCTGGTGGTCTCCAGCGCCAACGTCCTGCTCCTGGACGAGCCCACCAACAACCTCGACCCGGCCAGCCGCGAGGAGATCCTGCGGGCGCTGGCGACCTTCGCCGGCGCCGTCGTCCTGGTCACCCACGACGAGGGCGCCGTCGAGGCGCTCGCGCCCGACCGGGTTCTCCTGCTGCCCGACGGCGACGAGGACCTGTGGAGCCCGGACTACCTCGAGCTGGTCACGCTCGCCTGACCGGGCCCGCCAGGGCCCGACACGCCCCTCCGGGAGGGAGCACGCCCGACCCGGGTGAGTGCCGTCACGCGGGCATCGCCGGGCGGACGACGTAGGGTGGGGGAACAAGACGTCCCACCGGGGCGTTCGGGACCATGAGTTCACATGAGCGCCCGATTGTCCCCTACGAGGAGAATGACATGGCAGAGACGACGCTGACCTCGACCGACACGACCGCCGAGGTCCCCGAGCACGAGGTCCTGCTCACCGAGACCGCCGCCGCCAAGGTCGCCAGCCTCCTGATCCAGGAGGGCCGCGACGACCTGCGCCTGCGCGTGGCCGTGCAGCCCGGCGGCTGCTCCGGGCTGGTCTACCAGCTCTACTTCGACGAGCGCCTGCTCGACGGCGACGCCGTCCGCTCCTTCTCGACCGGCGGCGGCGAGATGGACAGCGTGGAGGTCGTCGTGGACCGCATGAGCGTGCCCTACCTGTCGGGGGCCACCATCGACTTCGCCGACACGATCGAGAAGCAGGGCTTCACGATCGACAACCCCAACGCCGCCGGGACCTGCGCCTGCGGCGAGTCCTTCAGCTGACCCGCCCGCCAGAAGGAGCCCGCGCTCGCTGCCGGGAACGCGGCGCCTCCCACCGGGTGCCGGGCGCCCGCCGGCATCACCCACCCGCACCCAAGGAGACCCCGTGCGCCGCACCCCCTTCGTCGCCCTGACCTCGCTCATCCTCGCCGCTGCGCTCGCCCTCGCGGGCTGCACGGGGAGCCGGGCCGACTCAGAGATACTCCCCGGGGTCTCCGGTGACGCAGGCGCCCAGCCGACGCTCACCTGGAGCGGAAGCGACGCGCCCGCCGAGCTCACCGTGAAGACCCTGTCCGAGGGGCAGGGCGAGGAGGTCTCCGCCGACGACCTCGTCGCCGTGTCGTACACGGGCTGGCAGTGGGGCTCGGACCAGCCCTTCGACTCCTCCTACACCAGGGGCGTTCCCGCCCTGTTCCCGCTCTCCGGCGTCATCGACGGGTGGCGCCAGGGCCTTCCCGGGCACAGGGTCGGCGACCGGCTGGAGATGGCCATCCCCGCCGACCAGGCCTACGGCGACAACCCGGGCGAGGGCAAGCCCTCCGGGCCGCTCGTCTTCGTGGTCGAGATCAGGTACGCGGGCACGCTCGAGGAGATAGCGGCGGGGACCGCCGACGCGGCGCCCGAGGGCGGGCAGGCCGTGGCCGACCGGGGCGTGAGCGTGACCGGCGAGCTCGGCTCTGCGCCGTCCGTCGCGGTCGGCTCCGGCGCCGCCGAGCCGACCCAGACCGAGGTGATCGTCCTGGCCAGGGGCACGGGCGAGCCGATCACCAAGGACTCGACGCTGCTGGTCAACGTGGCCTTCTCATCCTGGGACGGCTCGGCCGGCGACTCCTCGTGGACCCGCAAGCAGCCTCAGCTCATCCCCATGTCCTCGGCCACCAACCTCGCCGGGCTCGTGGACGTGCCGGTGGGCTCGCGTGTCGTCGTCCTGGTTCCGGGGGGAGGCAAGGGCCAGAACGGCCAGCCGCTGCCCGCCTACGTCCACGTGATGGATATCGAGGCCGCCGTGTGAGCCCGGCCGTGTAGGCTCACGTGGGCCTCCGCGCGATCGCCCCGCAGCCGTGCGGCTGCGGGGCGATCCGCTGCGACGGGGCGGGCGGCGTCAGCGCACGATGAGGCCCTCGGCGCGGGCCACCGCCGCGGCCAGGCGCTCGGCCACGTCCTGCCAGTTGGCGATGCTCCAGACGGCCTTGACGTAGTCGGCCTTGACGTTGAGGTAGTCCAGGTAGAAGGCGTGCTCCCACATGTCGACCTGGAAGAGCGGGATAGTGCCGACCGGCACGTTGCCCTGCTGGTCGAAGAGCTGGAAGATGACGAGCCCGCCCGACACGGAGTCGTAGGCGAGCACCGCCCAGCCGGAGCCCTGGATGCCCAGGGCCGTGGCGGCGAAGTGCTTCTTGAAGGAGCCGAAGGAGCCGAAGGAGTCCTTGATGGCCTCGGCCAGGTCGCCCTCGGGCTCGCCGCCGGCGCCCGGGGCGAGGTTCTTCCAGAAGATCGAGTGGTTGATGTGGCCGCCCAGGTTGAAGGCCAGGTTCTTCTCCCACAGGTTCACTGCGGCGAAGTCGTCGGCGTCGCGGGCGGCCTGAAGCTTCTCCAGGGCGGCGTTGGCGCCGGCGACGTAGGCGGCGTGGTGCTTGTCGTGGTGGAGCTCCATGATCCGCCCGGAGATGTGGGGCTCAAGGGCTGCGTAGTCGTAGGGGAGCTCGGGGAGGGTGTACACGGCCATGGTAATGCCTTTCGTGGGTCGGTTCGTGGGTCGGTCGCGGTCCACTGCGCAGACGTTTCCATAGACAAGTACTGCAACAGTGTTCAGAATTCATTGTACAGACTGATCTCCGGCTCCAACAGGCGCTGTTCTGTGATTACACTGACCGTGGAACCGTCCCGCCCCATCATGGAGGACAGCATGGCCGACCAGGTCGCGACCGCCCGCCTCGAGCTCCTCGTCTTCTCCGACGACGCCGCGGTGCGCCGCCAGGTGAGGGAGGGGGTCGGCCGCCGCCCCGCCAAGGGCCTGCCGCTGGTGAGCTGGACGGAGGCCGCCACCGCCGAGGGTGTGCGCATGGCGCTGAAGGACCGGGCCAAGGAGGGCAGGGCCCCCTTCGACGCCCTGGTGCTCGACGCCGAGACGAAGAAGCTCGGCGGCATGGGGCTGGCCCACGAGCTGTTCACAGAGCTCGACAGACGCCCGCCGGTGGTTCTCCTGACCGCCCGCCCCCAGGACGACTGGCTCGCCGCCTGGTCCAAGGCCGAGGTCGTCGTGCCCCGTCCGCTCGATCCGATGGCCCTCCAGGAGGGCGTGACCAGGGCCCTTCAGGCGCGCCCCGGCACGGTCGTCCCCGCCGGCTGACCCGGCCCGACCGGGGCGGTTGCGCCAGGCGGGCCTCAGGTCGGCGTCCCGGACTGATCTCGACGCGGAGGTGAACCGATCTCGAGCCGGAACTCGACCGATCTCGGTACGGAATACGACCGATCTCGACGAGAGTCGCCTCAGGAGGAGTCGATGACCCGGCGGTACCGGGCGGCCGCACCGACAGGCCAGCTCAGGGCGGCGCAGACGTTCGGCCCCGTACCACTGACGCCGTCGGCGCCGTGCACCTCCACCAGGCGCGCTCCTGCCTCCAGTACCCAGTCCGACAGCAGCAGCGTCTCCTCCACGCTGGTGTCCGCCCCCACGCGCTCGGGCCGCTCCACCACCTGCGCCGTCGCCCGCAGCGTCTCGACGGCCGGGCGTGGATCGGCGCCCGCGGGCGTGGCCATACTGCCGGCCAGCCGCCCCCAGCGCACGGCCACCAGCTCCCAGCCGCCGCCCCGCCTGCGCCGCGCCGCGATCAGGTGCGGGCAGGCCAGCAGCGGGCGCGCCCGCTCCGCACGGCGCACCCCCAGCAAAAGGTGGCGCAGCCGGGCGGTCCACGCCCCGGCCTCCTCATAGCGCTCCTGGGCCGCGAGGGACGACACGCGCTCCAGCACCGGTGCGGCGACCAGATCCACCTGCCCCGACAGGGCGCGCACCGCGGTGGCGGCGTCGGCGGGCGCATCGTCGCGGGTGACCGCCCTCAGGCTTCCACCGTCCCAGGCGCGCAGCCGCAGCACCGACTCCGCCGCGCGTATTGCCTCCCGGGCGGCGGAGCGCGAGGGGAAGGGGCCGACGGCGGAGCCCACCTCGTCGGTCGGCAGCGCCGTCGTCGTCGCCAGGTGCGGCTCGGGGGAGTCCACCAGGCGGATCCAGGGCTGACGGCACGGCGCCCGGGAGCGGCGGTTCGCCGGAGGGTCGAGCTCGGCGATCAGCCGCAGCTCGCGCACCCGGGCCTCGACCTCGGTGGCCGTCTCAATGATCCGGACCCTCGCGGCGGCGTCGAGCATGCGCGCGACCGTCGTCCGCTTCTCCGCGGCGGTGAAGTAGGAGCGCACGCGGCGGCGCAGGTTGACCGCCGAGCCGACGTAGAGGACCTGACCGGCGGGAGAGAGGAACTGGTAGACGCCGCTGGCAGCGGGTAGGCCGTCGGCCATGCGGCTCTTGGCCCGGCGCCGCGGGGGCACCGGGTCGGCGGCGGTGGCCAGGTCCTCCAGGTGGGTGACGCCCAGCGGGGCCAGGGCCTCCAGGACGGCGTGCAGGACGTCGACGGTGGCGCGCGCGTCGTCCAGGGCGCGGTGCGTCGGCCTGGTGGGAGAGCCCACGAAGGACGCCAGCGTCCCCAGCCGGTGGTTGGGGACGTCCGAGCGCCCCCAGACCCTGCGCGCCAGGGCGAGGGTGTCCAGCACCAGCGGCTCCTCCCACCCCAGGGCCAGGGCGCGCGCCGCACCGCGCAGGTGGCCGACGTCGAAGCGCGCGTTGTGCGCCACCAGGACCGTCCCGGGAGCCGACAAGCCCGCCCACCGCAGGAAGGAGGCCATGGCCTCGCCCACCGGCGGGGCACCGGCCACCATCGCGTTGGTGATGCCCGTCAGGACCGTGATCTGCGCGGGAATGGCGGTGCCGGGATTGACCAGGGTGGAGAAGGCGCCGTCTGCCCCGTCAATGACGCCGCCCTGGACCCGTACTGCGCCGATCTCGGTGATCGCACGGGCGCCCGGTGCGCCGCCGGTGGTCTCCAGGTCGACCACGACGAAGGTCACCTCCCGCAGGGGCGTGCCCATGTCCTCGAAGGATGCCTGCAGTCCGGCGGGGGCGGCGGAGAGCGCCGGGGCGCCGGCCGGGGAAGGGCCGGATTCCTCACTCAGACGTCTCGCAGGTGCATGGTCGGCCACGGTGCGAGGCTAGACTTCATCACGGCGCCGATCCAGCCGTGCCCGTGCCTCCCCGCGCGGGCGGGGTGCGGATCCGGCGAGGAGCCCAGCCAGTCGCCGAGCACAGGAGGTCCCGTGGGGTACCGAGGCATCAAGACCGCTGTCGGGCCTGCGCTGGAGATGCTCTACCAGCCGTGGATCCGGGGGGAGGAGAACATCCCGGCCGAGGGTGCCGCGATCCTCGCCTCCAACCACCTGGCCGTCATCGACTCCTTCTTCCTGCCGCTGCTGGTGGACCGCGAGGTCGCCTTCATCGGCAAGTCCGACTACTTCACCGGCAAGGGCGTCAAGGGCTGGGTCGTCAAGAACTTCATGACGGCCGTGGGTACCATCCCGGTGGACCGCTCCGGCGGACAGGCCTCACTGGCCGCCCTGCAGGCGGGAATAGCCCGCCTGAGCTCCGGCGAGCTCTTCGGCATCTACCCCGAGGGCACCCGCAGCCCCGACGGCCGCCTCTACCGCGGCAAGACCGGAGTGGCGCGCATCGCCCTGGCCACGGGCGCCCCGGTCATCCCGGTGGCCATGATCGGCTCGAACCTGGCCCAGCCCATCGGCCAGGCCATCCCCTCCACACGCCACCGGGTGGGCATCGTCGTCGGCGAGCCGCTCGACTTCTCCCGGTACAAGGGGCTGGAGAACGACCGCTTCGTGCTGCGCTCCATCACCGACGAGATCATGTACTCCCTCATGTGCCTGTCCGGCCAGGAGTACGTGGACCTCTACGCCGCCGACGTCAAGAAGGCCATGGACGCCGACAAGAAGTCCGCCGACGAGGTCGTGACCGAGATGCTCCAGGCCCAGGCGCTGCGCCGCCCCGCCGCCGCTCCGGTCGCGGCCCCCGGCGGCCGGCCCGCTCCCGACGTGAGCGTCCCCGAGCCGCCCGACGAGGACGGCGACGGCGAGGACGCCGCGGAGGATGCGTCGGCCGGTGACGACGGCGTGGGGACGGATCAGCGGGGCTGAGCGTCCGGGCTCGGCGATCGGCTAGTGCTCTGCGACATTATCGCCCCTGCACCTCGGGTCCTCCCGAGACCGCAGTAGTCCTGTGCGTGGACGAGAGGTCCCGGATCCAGGCCCTGTCGCGCTGCCGGCCGGCCTTCCCCGTGACGCCCGGCGCCCCGAGCGGCGCTCCCACGACTACGCGCGCCACACCACCGCCAGCCAGTGGGTCTATCACGAGTGGGAGAGGAGCCTCGATGCCGTCCTCGTGCTCGACGTGATCTTCCCGGTCGGCCGCCTGGCGGTCATCGGCCTCGTCCTGGCCTCAAGGCGGGTGCGGGTGGGTCGCGGCGCCCGGCGGGCCCTGCGGGCCGGCTCCGGCATTGACGGCCCGACCCGCGCCCCGCCCGGAGTCAATCATCTAGGATGATGCCTGTCACTTCTCGCATTCAACGAAAGGTCCACGATGTCGATCCGTCGTGTCGCCCTGCTCACCGCGGGCGGCTTCGCCCCCTGCCTGTCCGCCGCCGTCGGCGACCTCATCGAGCGCTACACCGAGGTCGCCCCCGACGTCGAGATCATCGCCTACCAGTACGGCTACCACGGCCTGCTGACCGGGAACTACGTCGTCATCGACGACGAAGCCCGCAAGAACGCAGGCATCCTGCGCGACTTCGGCGGCTCCCCGATCGGCAACTCGCGCGTCAAGCTCACCAACGCCAAGAACCTGGTCGAGCGCGGCCTGGTCGCCGAGGGCGTCAACCCCCTGGAGTTCGCCGCCGAGCAGCTGCGCAAGGACGGCGTGGACGTCCTGCACACCATCGGCGGGGACGACACCAACACCACCGCCGCCGACCTGGCCGCCTACCTGCACGAGAACGACTACGAGCTCACCGTCGTCGGCCTGCCCAAGACCATCGACAACGACATCATCCCCATCCGCCAGTCGCTGGGCGCCTGGACCGCGGCCGAGCAGGGCGCCGGGTTCGCCTTCAACGTCATCGGCGAGCACCGCTCCAACCCGCGCATGCTCATCGTCCACGAGTGCATGGGCCGCAACTGCGGCTACCTCACCGCCGAGACGGCCCGCCGCTATCACGAGCTGCTGGCCACCAGGCAGTGGGCCCCTTCGCTCGGCCTGACCCGCGAGCGCTGGGACGTCCACGCCGTCTTCCTGCCCGAGATGAAGCTGGACCTGGCCGCCGAGGCCGAGCGCCTCAAGGCCCTGATGGACTCCCAGGGCAACGTCAACATCTTCCTGTCCGAGGGCGCCGGCGTCCCCGAGATCATCGCCGAGCTGGAGGCGGCCGGCCAGGAGGTCCAGCGCGACCCCTTCGGCCACGTCAAGCTCGACACCATCAACCCCGGCCAGTGGTTCGCCAAGCAGTTCGCCGAGCTGATCGGCGCCGAGAAGGTCATGGTCCAGAAGTCCGGCTACTACTCGCGCGCCTCGGCTGCCAACGCCGAGGACCTGGCCCTGATCAAGAGGATGTGCGACTACGGCGTCGAGTGCGCCCTGCGCGGGGAGTCCGGCGTCATCGGCCAGGACGAGGAGAACGACGACGCGCTCGCCGCGATCGCCTTCCCGCGCATCGCCGGCGGCAAGCCCTTCGACATCACCCAGCCCTGGTTCACCGCCCTCATGGGCGAGCTCGGCCAGAGCGTCGAGCCCGCCGCGCCCGAGCACTGAGCGCACTGAGCGCCTCAGGGAGCCCCGGGCCCGGCGTTCGCCGTCTGCGCGCCGGGCCCCGGCGCCACGCCTTCCACACCTTGAGGCGTGGCACCGGGGCCCGGCGCGCGACTCTATGCTGACCCATGTGATGACCGACCCGACCGCCCCCCGCGACGCCGTCGGCTGGCGCTCGCGCCGCGCAGCCCAGCAGCCGGCCTACCCGGACGCGGCCGCTCTGCGGGCGGTGACCGCGGACCTGCGCACCCGGCCCCCGCTCGTCTTCGCCGGCGAGGTCGACTCCCTGCGCACCAAGCTGGCCGCGGCCGCCGGAGGGCGCGCCTTCGTGCTCATGGGCGGCGACTGCGCCGAGTCCTTCGCGGACAACACGGCCGACAACATCCGCCTCAAGCTCCAGACCATCCTGCAGATGGCGGCCGTGCTGACCTACGGCGCCTCGACCCCCGTGGTCAAGATGGGGCGGATGGCCGGCCAGTACGCCAAGCCGCGCAGCGCGGACGTCGAGACCCGCGACGGCGTCACCCTGCCCTCCTACCGCGGCGACTCCGTCAACGACCACGCCTTCACCCGGGCCGCCCGCGCCCCCGACCCCGGGCGCATGCTCGACGCCTACCTGCGCGCCGGCACCACCCTCAACCTCATCCGCTCCTTCACCATGGGCGGGTACGCGGACCTGCGCGAGGTCCACTCCTGGAACCGCGGCTTCACCGCCAACCCGGCCTACGCGCGCTTCGAGTCCTTCGCCGGGGAGATCGACCGCGCCATGCGCTTCATGGAGGCCGCCGGGGTCGACTTCGAGGCCCTGCGGCAGGTCGACTTCTACGCCGCCCACGAGGCCCTGCTCCTGGAGTACGAGGACGCCATGATCCGCGAGGACTCGCGCTCGGGCCGCCTGTACGACACCTCCGCCCACTTCCTGTGGGTGGGGGAGCGCACCCGCGGGGCGGAGGACGCCCACGTCGCCCTCCTGGAGGGCGTCCACAACCCGGTGGGCGTCAAGGTGGGCCCGACGACGACGCCCGCAGAGCTCCTGGCGCTCATCGACCACCTCAACCCCCACGGCGACGCCGGGCGCCTGACGGTCATCACCCGTATGGGCGCCGACCGGGTCCACGAGGCCCTGCCCGCCCTCATCGAGGCCGTCGCCGAGGACGGCCGCCCGGTCACCTGGGTCACCGACCCCATGCACGGCAACACCATCACCTCCGACAACGGCTACAAGACCCGCCGCTTCGACACCGTCATGGACGAGCTCCGCGGCTTCTTCGAGGTCCACCGCGCGTTCGGCACGGTGCCCGGCGGCATCCACGTCGAGCTCACCGGCGACGACGTCACCGAGGTCCTCGGCGGGGGGGAGCACATCGACGAGGCCGCCCTGGCCCGGCGCTACGAGACGCTGGTCGACCCGCGCCTGAACCACCAGCAGTCCCTGGAGATGGCCTTCGAGGTCGCCGAGATGCTGCGCGGCTGAGCCCGGTCCGCCCCGGAGGGCCGGCCCCGGCAGGCCCGCCCGCGCCGTCGGCGATCGGTAGCACTGGCGCATGATCCTGCCGACGCACCAGAGATCGCCGCCCGGCTGCCGGACCTGCCTCACGCCGGGCGCATCCGCCTGGTGGTGCGCGCGGCCCGCGAGCATGCCGCCGCCCCCGGGCTGCCGTCCCTGCTGGACGAGCCGGCCGCCCTGTCCGCCCACCACGCCGGCCTCGTCGTCGGGGCCGCCCGGGCCGTCGGCGACCACGGGCGGCTGGCGGCCCTGGCCCGCCAGCCGAGCGCCGGGGTGAGGATCCGGGCCCGGGCCGCCCTGCCTCTTCAGGCGCGGTCGCGCGAGAGGCTGTCTGCCGCCTACCTGGCCATGCCGTTGGACGAGCGCCGCCTCTTTGAGGCCAGGCTCCACCGGGAGCGGCGCACCGACGTCGTCGGCGTCCTGCTCGGCCTGCCCCTGGCCGACCGGGACCGGGCCCGCTTGCTGAAGAGCGCCGACGAGGCGAGGGCCGCCGAGCTCCTCGACGCCCTGCCCACCGCGCCATCGCCCCCGACTGGGGCCCCACCTGCGCCTGGCGAGCCTGCTGGCGGACGCGGCCGCCTCGCCGGCCGAGCGCGCCCGCATCCTGCCGTCGGGCGGTCCCGGGGCCGGGCCGGTCGCCTCCTTGCTGGAGCGCGGGGACGCCGCCGCCGGGGCCCTGGCACTGGCGATCGTCGGCCACCAGGGCGCCGCCAGCGGATGGACCGAGCCGTGGCGGGATCGGCTGCGCGCCCTGCGCAGGCACCGGGCCGGCCTCCGCCTCGGCGGGCAGCCGTCAGAAGATATTGATCTTGACGGTGGAGCCCGTCTTGACGCTGGTGCCGGCGGCCGGCTCGGTGGAGCGGACGGTGCCGAAGGGGGCGCCCAGGCGCTTGTTGACCTCCACCTTGAGCCCCAGGTCCTCCAGGGCCTTCTTGGCCTCCTCCTCGCTCTTCCCGTTCACGTCGGGGACCGTGACGTTCTCCGGCCCCTTGGAGACCGTCACGGCGACCGTGTCCCCGTTATAGACGCCGCTGGCGCCCGCCGCCGGGCTGGTGGAGATGATCTGGCCGGAGGCCACGGTGTCGGAGAACGCCTGCGTCTGGGTGCCGAGCTTGAGGCCGGCGGCCTCCAGGGTCGTCTTGGCCTGGTCCACGGTCATGCCGGTCACGTCGGGCACGGTCGCGCTCTGACGCCCCCTGGAGACGGCGATCGCCACCGCCGAGGAGTGGTTGATGCTCGTCCCCGCCTTCGGATCGGTGGAGACGACCCTGCCGGACTCCACGGTGCCGGAGTACTCCTGGGTGATCGGGCCCACGGTCAGGCCGGCGTCCGTGATGGCCTTGGTGGCCTCGTCCTGGGTCTTGCCCGCGACGTCGGGGACCTTCTTCTGCTCCACGCCGCGCGAGACGACGGCGGTGACCGCCTGCTTGAGGCGCGCGCCGTCGCCCGGCCCCGGCCTGCAGGAGATGACGGAGCCCTCGGGGATTGTGTCGGAGAAGTCGCGGCTGGGCGTCCCCCAGGTCAGTCCCGCGTCCTCGACCGCCTTCTGGGCATCCTCGGCGCTCTGGCCGATGATCTCGGGGACGGGGACGGAGCGCCCGGGCCCCTTGAGGACGTACCAGGCGTACCAGCCGCCGGCGGCGCCGCCCACCAGGAGCGCGGCCGCGGCCCCGATGACGACGGTGCGGCGCCGGACGGGCCGCAGGCCCTTGCGCGGTACCGCGGTCGTGGCCTGGTCGTCGGCGCGCAGCAGCTCCTCGCGCGCCAGGTGCTGGGTGCGGCCGTCGCCGGCGTCCTGGGCGTCCGGCCCGATCGAGCCGATCGGCAGCGAGACCGTGCGCAGGCCTGCCCCCGGCGCGGACCTGGAGCTCTCCGCGACGGGCTCCTCGGGGGACTGGGCGCCCATGGCCGCCCGGGCGGCCTCGGCGTTGGCGGCGAGGACCTCCTGCGTGCGCACCGAGCCGGTCCCGCCGCCGCGCTTGACCAGCAGATCGGCCTCGGGCAGGGAGGCGGCGGTCCTGCGCAGCAGGGCCAGCGCCTCGTCGGCGTTGCGGGGACGCAGCTCCGGATCGCGCTGCGTCAGGGCGGACACGAGCTCGTCGACCTCGGCGGGCAGGTCCGGGACCAGGGCCGAGGGAGAAGGGATGTCCTCGTGCACGTTGCGGAAGGCGATCTGGATGGGGGCGTCGGCTGCGAAGGGCTGCTCGCCGGTGAGCAGCTCGTAGACGATGATGCCCACGGAGAACAGGTCGGCGCGGGGACTGGACGTGCCCGAGGTGATGAGCTCGGGCGCGAGGTAGGCCACGGTCCCCAGGACGTTGCCGGTCGTGGTCTGCGTCGCCTCGGTGACGGCGCGGGCCAGCCCGAAGTCGGCGACCTTGGCGACCGAGCCGTCCGCGGGCAGCAGGACGTTCTCGGGCTTGATGTCCCGGTGGACCAGGCCCGCGCGGTGCGCAGCGCCCAGCGGACGCAGGATCTGGGCGGTCAGCCCCAGGGCCTCGCGCACCGACAGGGGGCCGGCGGCCATGAGGTCGCGCAGGTTCGGCCCCTCGACGTACTCCATGACCAGGTAGGCGATGCCGTCGAGGCTGCCCTGGTCGTAGACGGCCACCACCCCCGGGTTCGACAGGCGCGCCGCCGCGCGCGCCTCGCGCCGGAAGCGGGCGACGAAGTCGGGGGAGTCGGCCAGGTGGGCGTGCATGAGCTTGAGGCCGACGACGCGGTCGAGCCGGCGATCGAACGCCCGGTAGACGGTTGCCATGCCGCCGCGCGCCACGAGGTCGACGATCTCGTAGCGAGAGTCGACCAGGCGACCGGTGAGGGGATCCTTGACCACGGCCAGATTCTAAGGCGCGGAAGGGGCGCGGGGGACCAGCATCGGCCGGCATTGCGCAGGGCGGTGCGGATCGGCTCCTCCCGCCGGGGGGCGCCTCAGGCGCTGCGCGCCGTCAGCGCCTGGGCCAGGGCCAGAAGGTCGCTGCGGCCGGCCTCGTCGAGCGACCCCGGAGGGGCGCCGCCCAGGGCGCGGATCCCGGCCCGGGCGTGAGCGGCGATCTCCTCCTCGTGCTCGGCCAGGGCGCCGCAGTCGCGGATGAGGGCGGACGCGACGGCGATCAGGCCGGCATCCGCGCCCCGGTTCGCCAGGACCCGGGACAGCAGGGTCCGGCCGGCCCGGTCGGTCCGCCGCCACGCCATGGCCAGCAGGACGGTCCGCTTGCCCTCGCGCAGGTCGTCGCCGGCCGGCTTGCCGGTCAGGTCGGGGTCCCCGTAGACGCCGAGGACGTCGTCGCGCAGCTGGAAGGCGATGCCGACCTGCTCGCCGAAGACCCGCAGCGCCGCGTACAGGGGCGCGTCCATCGCCACACCCCCGAGGAGAGCGCCGATGAGCAGGGGGTGCATGACCGAGTAGCGCGCGGACTTGCACCGCACTACGGCCAGTGCCGAGTCGAGCATCGCCCGGCCCGCGGCGGTGGGATCGGCGTCGGGGGCGGGCAGGGCGGTCACCCCGCCGCGCACGTCGAGGAACTGCCCGACGGCGACCTCCGCGGTCATAGCGTCGAAGGCGGCCCGGGCAGACGCGGCGTGCGCGCCGTCGACGGGCGGGGCGACGGCGGCGCCCATCTCGGCGCCGGCTAGCGACATGAGCAGGTCGCCCAGCAGTATCGCAGCGCTGCTCCCGTAGGTCGCGGCGTCGCCGAGCCAGTGCGAGGCGGCGTGCTGGGCGGCGTACCGGCGGTGGGCCGTGGGACGGCCTCGGCGGGTCAGGGCGGCGTCGATGACGTCGTCGTGGACCAGGGCGCTGGCCTGGTACAGCTCGAGCGCCGTTCCGAGGCGGGCGGCGGTGGCGCCGGTCATGAGCCGGCTGCGCTCCTCGGGCGCCGCGCCCGGTGCGCCCAGCGCGAGCCCGACGGCGCCGAGCACCGCGCGCATCCGCTTTCCCGAGGACGTCAGTGCCTCGGCGGCGTCGAGCAGCTCCCCGCAGGCGGGTGCCGGGCCGGCCCACCGGGTCCGGTGGGCGTCCAGTACCTGAGCGAGTCTGGCGTCGACGGCGGCGCGCACAGCTCGGAGCGCGGGGGGAAGAGCAGTCATGCGAATCAGCGTAATGGGGCGGAACCCGGCCTACCTGCGTGCCGCCCCCGGCCGCCGTGCTGAGGCAGCGGGAATAAACGCTATAGTCGGAGGGTTGTCTGCTGCGTCGGCCGTGAGCATGCCGCCAGCAGGCCCTGCCCCACCCCGATCAGTCCGCCCACGCGAAAGGAACTCCGTGGCTACTTCCACAGCTACGCGGAAGCGCATCCAGCGCGCTGATGACATCGACGAGACCCCTGAGGATAGCGAGGCTCTCGATCTCAACGATCTCGATGATGGCGCAGAGGACGACGACTCAGGCGACTCGGGCGATGCGGAGGAGGACGCCCCCCTCGATGAGGGCTCGGACGACTCCGGGGAGCAGGAGGACGAGCCCGCTCCCGAGCTGCGCGACTACTACCTCGATGTGAGCCTGGAGGAGAACGGCGACGGGACCAAGCGCAAGCCCTTCAACACCACCGCCGCCCTCAAGGGGGTCAGGCTCGCCCCCGGCGCAACCCTGTACGTGCGCAGCCGCACCGTCGTCGAGGGGCTCGAGCTCACGGGCAACGGCACGCTCGAGAACCCGATCACCCTGGCCCCCTACGGCCACGGCCCGGTGCCCCGCTTCGTGATCCCCGAGGAGGAGCGTCCCGTCGTCGCCCGCGAGTTCCTGACGAGCAACGGCTTCATCTTCCGCGGCTGGATCATCAAGGGCATCAAGATGCAGCCCTCCATCGCGGCCCTGACCGGCGAGCTCGACCGCATCCGGCGCGAGCAGGCGGAGAAGGCGGCGGGCAAGCGGTCCGGGCGCAAGTCCCGCTCCGAGAAGGGCAAGGACGGCTCCTTCACGGTCTCCGACTCCGATGAGGCCGATGAGCCGGCCCAGAAGGTCGTCACCGCCGGTGCCACGGCGGACCCGGTCAAGGACTACCTCAAGCAGATCGGCAAGGTGGCGCTGCTCAACGCCGCCCAGGAGGTCGAGCTCGCCAAGCGCATCGAGGCCGGCCTGTACGCCGAGCACCTGCTGGGCACGCGGGGCAACGACCTGGAGGCAAAGTACCGCCGCGAGCTGCACTGGATCGCCCAGGACGGCCAGCGCGCCAAGAACCACCTCCTGGAGGCCAACCTGCGCCTGGTGGTCTCCCTGGCCAAGCGCTACACCGGGCGCGGCATGCTCTTCCTGGACCTCATCCAGGAGGGCAACCTGGGGCTGATCCGCGCGGTGGAGAAGTTCGACTACACCAAGGGGTACAAGTTCTCCACCTACGCGACCTGGTGGATCCGCCAGGCCATCACCCGCGCCATGGCGGACCAGGCCCGCACCATCCGCATCCCCGTCCACATGGTCGAGGTCATCAACAAGCTCGCCCGGGTCCAGCGCCAGATGCTTCAGGACCTGGGCCGCGAGCCCACTCCTGAGGAGCTGGCGGTCGAGCTGGACATGACCCCGGAGAAGGTCGTCGAGGTCCAGAAGTACGGTCGAGAGCCCATCAGCCTGCACACGCCGCTGGGCGAGGACGGGGACAGCGAGTTCGGCGACCTCATTGAGGACTCCGAGGCCGTGGTCCCGGCCGACGCGGTGAGCTTCACCCTCCTGCAGGAGCAGCTCCACGCCGTGCTGGACACGCTCTCCGAGCGCGAGGCCGGCGTGGTCTCCATGCGCTTCGGCCTGACCGACGGCCAGCCCAAGACCCTCGACGAGATCGGGAAGGTCTACGGGGTCACCCGTGAGCGCATACGGCAGATAGAGTCCAAGACCATGTCCAAGCTGCGCCACCCCTCACGCTCCCAGGTGCTGCGCGACTACCTGGACTGACCGGCCTGCGGGGCGCTGTGCGCGCCGACGGCGGCCACGGGATCGCCTGGGCGGCGCGACGACATGGCCCGGGGCTGGCCCGGGGCCGGCTCAGACCGGCTCAGTCGGTGACGACCTCCAGGCCGGTGCCGGCCGCGGCGTCCTCGATTCCCCCCAGGTCGGTGACGTTGGTGAACCCGGCGTCGCGCATGGTGGCGACGGCCCTCGCGGAGCGGTTCCCCGACCTGCAGTACACCCGGTAGGGGGCGTTCGGGTCGAGGCCGCCGATCTGCTCGGCGAAGCTCCCGGAGGAGGCGTCCATGTTGACGGCGCCCCTGAGGTGCCCCTGCTGGTACTCCCGGGGGGTGCGCACGTCAATGGTGACCGGGGCCGCTGCGCTCTCAGTGCTCCCGTCGCCGGCCTGGGAGGCACGCGCCGGGCCGGCCGTGGCGCCGGCCTGCGGCGAGGGGCCCGAGCAGGCGGCCAGCGCCAGGGCGCAGGCCGCGAGGACCGGCAGGGCCCGGATGGGCCTCGGAGGACGGGAGGGGCGGCTCACGACGGCTCCGCCTGTGACATCGCAGCGCCTGCGCGTCAGTCGCCCGCTGTCAGGGTCGCGGTCTCGTCCTGGAAGAGCAGGGCGACCTCCCTGAGCCTGCTGCCGTGCTCGCGCGCGTGGTGGGCGCAGAAGAAGAGCTCTCCGGTCAGCAGCACCACGCGGACGTAGGCCTGCGCCGCGCACACGTCGCAGCGGTCGGCGGCGGTCAGGGGCCGCTCGGTGGAGGCGCCGGCGCCGGGGGCGCGCTGCTCGCCCAGGGATGTCGCCGTCTGGGGGGCGGCGGATGTGCTGATGGTGCTCATGACCCGCATTCCACCACGCCCCGGAGCACCTCATCCTTCTCGGGCGCCCGTTTCCGCCCCAGGCGCACGCGCTTTCGCCCAGGGCGCACCGGGGGCCGTCGTGCACCGGTCGCGGGCCGCCGTCGCCCGACGACGAAGACCACAGGCTCGGCCGCGGCGCGCAGGAACACCTGTTCGATCCCGATCCGGTAAAGTCCGGTCGTGCCCGCTTCTGAGAACAAGACCAGCCGCGGCGACTACTCCGCCCGCCACCTCTCCGTGCTGGAGGGGCTGGAAGCGGTGCGCAAGCGCCCCGGCATGTACATCGGCTCCACCGACCAGCGGGGCCTCATGCACTGCGTGTGGGAGATCGTGGACAACGGCGTGGACGAGGCCCTCGAGGGATACGGGGACCGCATCGACGTCCTCGTCCACGCCGACGGCTCCATCGAGGTGCGCGACACCGGCCGCGGCGTGCCCGTCGACGTCGAGCCGTCCTCCGGGCTGACCGGCGTCGAGCTCGTCTACACCAAGCTCCACGCCGGGGGGAAGTTCGGCGGGGGATCCTATGGCGCGGCCGGCGGCCTGCACGGGGTGGGCGCGAGCGTCGTCAACGCCCTGAGCGCCCGCATGGACGTCGAGGTCGACCGGGCGGGGCGGACCTACGCCATGAGCTTCCGCCGCGGCGTGCCCGGCGTCTTCACCGACCCGCCCGGCGGCCCGGGCCCGGCCTCGCCCTTCGAGGAGTACACCGAGGCCTCCGAGCTGCGGGTGATCGGCAGGGTCGGGCGGGGCGTGACCGGCACGCGCGTGCGCTACTGGGCCGACCCCCAGATCTTCCCCTCCCCGGCCGACTACGACGCCGCGGCCCTGCGCGCCCGCCTGCGGCAGACGAGCTTCCTCGTGCCCGGGCTGGCCCTGTCCCTGACCGACGAGCGCAGCGCCGAGGAGGCCGCGCGATCCGAGCGCGCGGCCTCCTCGGGCTCGAGGACCACCGATGATCTGGCGATGCGGGCGGCGGCCAGGAGCGCCACCGAGACCGCAGGGACCGCGGGGGACCTGCTGGAGGCCGCGGCCCCGGGCGGGGAGACGGCCGGGGGCGCCGAGGTGTTCCGGGCCAGGGGCGGCACCGCGGACTTCGTCGACTTCCTGGCCACCGACGGCTCGGTGACCGACACCTTCCGCCTGACCGGCCAGGGCGCTTACACCGAGACCATCCAGCAGCTCGATCGCGCCAGCGGGCACCTGCGGCCTGTCGAGGTGGAGCGCACCTGCGCCGTCGACGTCGCCCTGCGCTGGGGCATCGGCTACGACACCACCGAGCGCTCCTTCGTCAACATTATCGCCACCCCCATGGGCGGCACCCATCTGGCCGGCTTCGAGCAGGCCGTCACCAGGGTCCTGCGCAGGCAGATCGACTCCAACGCGCGCGCCCTGAAGGTTACCAGCCGCGACGGGCGCATCGAGAAGGACGACATCCTGGCGGGCATGACCGCGGTGGTCAGCGTGCGCGTGCCCGAGCCCCAGTTCGAGGGGCAGACCAAGGAGGTCCTGGGCACCGCCCCCGTGCGCCAGATCGTCGCCAGGGTCGTGGACACCGAGCTCACCGCCCTGCTGACCTCCTCCAAGCGCGACCTCAAGACCCAGTCGCGGGCCCTGCAGGAGAAGATCGTCGGCGAGATGCGCGCCCGCGTCAGCGCGCGCATGCACAAGGAGATCACCCGACGCAAGACCGCCCTGGAGTCCTCGACCCTGCCGGCCAAGCTCGCCGACTGCCGCAGCGACGACGTGCGCGCCTCCGAGCTGTTCATCGTCGAGGGCGACTCGGCCCTGGGCACCGCCAAGAACGCCCGCAACTCCGAGTTCCAGGCGCTGCTGCCCATCCGCGGCAAGATCCTCAACGTCCAGAAGGCCTCCCAGGCCGACATGCTGCGCAACGCCGAGTGCTCCGCCATCATCCAGGTGGTGGGGGCCGGCAGCGGGCGCACCTTCGACCTCCAGGCGGCCCGCTACGGCAAGGTCATCCTCATGACCGATGCCGACGTCGACGGCGCCCACATCCGCACCCTCCTGCTGACCCTCTTCTTCCGCTACATGCGGCCCATGATCGAGGCCGGTCGCGTCTTCGCCGCCGTCCCCCCGCTGCACCGCATCGAGGTCTCCGGCTCTGGGCGGCGCAGGAAGGAGGTCATCTACACCTACTCCGACGACGAGCTGGTGCGCACCCTGCGCAGGCTGGAGAGGGCCGGGCGCGGCTTCAAGGAGCCCCAGCGCTACAAGGGCCTGGGGGAGATGGATGCCCACCAGCTCGCCGAGACCACCATGGAGCCCGAGCACCGCACCCTGCGGCGCATCACCCTGGGCGACGAGGCCGAGCTGCTGGAGGCTGAGAACGTCTTCGAGCTCCTCATGGGCGCGGCCGTCGAGCCGCGCCGCGGCTTCATCATCGAGGGCGCCGCCGACGTCGACCGGGAGCGCATCGACGCCTGATGTCAGACGCATCGGGTATGGTGCCGCATAGTCCGCTCGTCACCGCCGGGGCGCCCTCCCGGTAACCGCGCAAGGAGGCGCCTATGGCCCCCGTCTACGGATCCTCGCGTCGCGCAGGAGTCACCGGCCCCTGGTCCATGCTGCGCCCCGGCCCGCGCTCGGCGCTTCCCCGGGACCTGTTCTGGGCCCCGCTGAGCCCCCTGGACAACGGGGCGCTGGCGGCGCTCATCGCCCGCGCAGAGTCCGTGGACGACCCGCCCTACCGGACCACCGCCGAGGAGACGGCGGAGTACTTCGTCGACCCGACCTACTCCGGCGTGGCCGGGAGGGACGCCCTGGGCGTCATGCGCGCCTTCGCCCTGGTGCGCCTGCGGCCCGCCGGGGAGATCTACGCCTCGCTGATCGGCGTCGTCGACCCCGACTTCCGCAGGCGCGGCATCGGTGGGGCGCTCCTGCACTGGCAGACCGAGCGCGCCCGCCACCTCATCGGCACCGAGCGCGCCGGGGCGGCACCGGGATCGAAGGCCGCCACGACACCGGCCCATGTCGTGACCACCGTCCTGGAGGACGACGAGCGCATGAAGGAGCACCTGGGCGACCTGGGCTTCGAGCCCAGCCGGTGGTTCCGCGAGGTGCGCCGCAGCCTGAGCGACGACATCCCGGATGTGGACACCGACGGCTTCATCGCCATTGAGCCGTGGAGCGAGGAGCTCGACGAGCTCGTCCGCATCGCGCACAACCGGGTCGCCGACGGCGAGTACGAGGCGAGCGAGATGACGCGGGAGGAGTGGAGGGCCGGCCGCGCCTACTTCGCCCCCGGGTGGAGCTTCGTCGCCATGGACCGCTCGGGGGACCGGGCGCGCGTCGCCGGCTTCCTGCGCTCGGGCCGCTACGAGCAGGACTGGGCGGCGCTGGGGTGGCGCGAGGGGTACACGGACATGCTGGGGGTGCTCGCCGAGTACCGGACCCGGCGGGTGGCCCCGGCGCTCCTGACCGCCGCCATGCGAGCCTACCGGCGCGACGGCATGGACTACGCCGCGGCCGGCGTCGACTCCGACAACCCCACCGGCGTCGTCGACCTGTACCGCAACCTGGGGTACACGCCCACCCGGGGCACCATCCTCTACGCCCTGGATGTGTGAGGGCCGCGCCCTCAGCCGGTGTGCGCGACCGCGCCCGCCACGACGGTCGCCACGGGCCGCAGACGCCCCAGCTCCTTAGCGCCCAGCGTCAGCGGGTCGGCCGGCAGCAACGCCAGGTCGGCGCGCGAGCCGACCGCCACCGGCCCGGCGCCGTCGAGGGAGGCCGCCAGGGCCTCCTCGGCGCTCAGCCGCTGGGAGGGCGACCACGCTCCGCCGTCGGGCGTGCGCCTGCCGACCGCCGCCGACATGGCCAGCCACGGGTCCAGCGGCGCGACCGGCGCGTCCGAGCCCAGGTGCAGCAGGGCGCCGGCGGTCACCATGTCCGCGAAGGCGTAGGCGCGCCCCTCCAGGCCCGGCCACACCCTCCCCACAGCCTCCCAGTCGTCCAGGAGATGGGCCGGCTGGACCGACAGCTCCACGCCGCAGGACACCAGGGTCGCCAGCGCGCTGTCGGCCCGGGTCAGCGAGTCGCGGGGGAGCAGCTGGGCGTGCTCGAGGCGCCCGGCGGCCCCGGAGGCGGCGAAGGCCGCCGCGACGTCCTCCACCGCGGCGTCCCCGATGGCGTGGATCGCCGCCTCGTAGCCGGCGCCGCGGGCGCGCACCATGAGGGCGGTGAGCTCCGCCCGCCCGATATTGGCCACGCCGAAAGGGTGCTCCGCGCCGAGCCCGGGAGGGTAGGGCTCGCGCATGTGGGCGCTGGCCGTGCCCATGGAGCCGTCGGCGATCACCTTGAGCGGCCCCTGCGTGAGCACGGCGGCGCCGTCGCCGCCGACCGGCGAGCCCGGCAGCGCCTCCCCGGTGCGCAGGCCCGCGGCGATCCACCGCTCCAGCTTGTCGCGGTAGACGGCCGCCCGGATGCGGGGGAGGACCCCGGGCAGGGCGCCCCGCGCCCCCATGGCCGCCAGGCGCCGGGGCCAGTCCTCGGGATCATCGCCCCAGGCCATGTCCACCACCCCGGTCACGCCGCGGGCGAGCATGTCGGCGAGGACCTCGCCGTAGCCCGCCTCCCGTCGCTCGCGGGTCCCCGGGATCTCGTCGAGCCGGTCCAGGACGGCGAACCAGGGGTCCTCCCGCATGGGCGCGCCCGGTTCGCCCGCGCTCGCGGCGCTCAGCCCCAGGGCGGCCAGCGCCGCCGAGTTGAGCCACCCGGAGTGGACGTCGCCCGAGATCAGGACGGTGGGGACCGCGCCGGTGACGGCGTCGAGCTCGGCCACGGTGGGGACGCGCGGCCAGTTCGACAGCCGGTGCCCGAAGCCCTGCACCGTGGGGGCCGCGGGGCCGGAGCCGCCCGCGGGCAGGGCGGCGACGGCCTCGGCGACCAGGGCCAGGGCGTCCTCGGCGCACCGGGTCCCCGCCGTGTCAATCCGCGAGCGCCGCGCCGCCTCCAGGTCCAGGTGGGCGTGGGCGTCCCACAGGCCGGGGATGACGAAGGCGCCCTTGGCGTCCAGGACGTGCTCGCCCCTCGGCTCCAGGCCGGGGCCGATCTCCGTGACCACGCCGTCGTCCACCCGGATGTCGACGGGCTCGGGCGCAGGCCGCGCCCGGCCGCGCCCGGGCGCGGGCAGTCCCCGCGCGCTCGCGCGCAGGCGGCCGAGCCGGCGGCGGCTGCGGAAGCGGACGGGGCGGACGTGACGCAGGAGGAGCGAGGCCATGGGCGATTATGGGCCTCGACGGATGGACGTGTCCCGCCCGGAGGCGGAAGGAACCGGAGCGCCTACTTATCATATAAGTATGGTTACTTGTATGATATGCTGTGGACTGACTGCCGCGGAACGTCGAAGGAGCCATTCCATGTCAGACCAGAGCCCAGGCCGGAGCTCGGACCGGATCACGAGCATCGCGCTGTCCCACGTCGTGCTCCCGCTCGCGCACGAGATCTCCGACGCCAAGGTCTTCACCGGCCGCCAGAAGCCCATGACCGAGGTCAATTTCCTCTTCTGCGAGCTGGAGACCGCCGACGGCCTCTCCGGCGTCGGCTTCAGCTACTCCAAGCGCGCCGGCGGCCCCGCCCAGTTCGCGCACGCCAGAGAGGTCGCGGACAACCTCCTCGGCGAGGACCCCAGCGACATCGACCGCCTGCGCGTCAAGCTGCTGTGGGCCGGCGCCTCCGTGGGCCGCTCCGGCGTCGCCGTCCAGGCGATCGCCGCCATCGACGTCGCCCTGTGGGACCTGAAGTCCAAGCGCGCCGGGCTGCCGCTGTCCAAGCTGATCGGCGCCCACCGCGACTCCATCCGCTGCTACAACACCTCCGGCGGCTTCCTCAGCTCCCCGCTGCCCGAGGTCCTGGACAACGCCACCAGGTCGGTCGAGGCCGGCATCGGGGGCATCAAGATCAAGGTGGGCCACCCCGACCACAGGGTCGACTTCGAGCGCCTGACCGCCATGCGCGAGCACCTCGGCGAGGACTTCCCGCTCATGGTCGACGCCAACCAGCAGTGGGACCGCCCCACCGCCATGCGCATGTGCAGGGCCATGGAGGAGTTCAACCTCGTGTGGATCGAGGAGCCCCTGGACGCCTACGACAACGCCGGCCACGCCGAGCTCGCGCGCGAGATCGCCACGCCCATCGCCACCGGCGAGATGCTCGCCTCCGTCGCCGAGCACAAGCGGCTCATCGAGTGCCGCTCCTGCGACGTCATCCAGCCCGACGCCCCGCGCATCGGCGGGATCTCGCAGTTCCGCAGGCTCGCCATCCTCGCCGAGGACGCCGGCCTGCAGCTGGCGCCCCACTTCGCCATGGAGATCCACTCGCACCTGGCCGCCACCTACCCCATCGAGCCCTGGGTCGAGCACTTCGACTGGCTCGACCCGCTGTTCAACGAGCACATGGAGATCGCCGACGGCCGCATGCTGGTCTCCGGGCGCCCCGGGCTGGGGGTCACGCCCTCAGACCAGCTGCGCGCCTGGACCGTGGACGCCTGCCGGCTCTCCGGCCGGCCCTGAGCCCCCGCGGCGCGGCCGGACGGGGGCCGGCCGTCCCGATTCGCTACGATGCACCGGTGAGAGCCAGCAGCTCCCGTCCAGGGCCGGGCGACGGACGGGCGGGCGAGAGATGAGCCCGGCGCCGGACGCCTGGGAGCCGGGCGGCCCCCTCCGCCGCGACGACCCGCGCGGACTGGCCCACGCCGTCGCCGCGCGCCTGAGGACCGCCATCGCCGACGGGGCCCTGACCCCGGGGACCAAGGTGCCCTCCGAGGCGCAGCTGTCCCGCGGCTACGAGGTCTCCCGCACCGTCGTGCGCGAGGCCGTCTCCCAGCTGCGCGCCGAGGGCCTGGTGGAGACCTTCCAGGGGCGCGGCTCCTTCATCGCGGCCACGCCCGGGGCGGCGGGCGGGCGGGCCGACGACGGCGGGATCGTCCTGCCGGCCCGCCGCAGCGCTCGCGACGTCATGGAGCTCAGGCTCGCCATCGAGTGCGAGGCGGCGGCGCTCGCCGCCCGGCGGCGCACCCGCGCCCAGATCGAGGTCCTCGACCGGGCGCTGGCCGACCTGCGGCGGGCCGTTCGCACCGGGGGCAGCGTCGTCGGCCCCGACTGGGCGATCCACATGGCGGTCACGGTCGCCAGCGGCAACCCGCTGCTGATCGGGGTCATGGAGGGCCTGGGCGCGCAGTCGGTGCTGCGCCACCGGGCCAGCCTCGACGACGTCGACCTGGTCGACCCCGAGCACGGGGCGCTGCTGGTCCACGAGCACGCGGCGATCCGCGACGCCGTCGTGCGCGGCGACGCCGACGCGGCCCGCTCCGCCGTGAGGGTCCACCTGGGGCGCTCCCTCGCCTCGCTGCCACGCCCCTGAGCGGCGCCTCCGACCCCGCGGGTCCGGCGACGGCGCCGGGCCGCGGGCCCTAGCGGACGGCGTCCACGGGCGCCGACCACTCAATGCGCTCGCGGACGGCGAGGAGCGTGTCGATGATGGTCTTCTCCCGGGCGGGCGCCAGGCGCTCGATCGGGATCGAGCAGCTGATGGAGTCCCGCACCGGGGTCGAGTAGCGCAGGGCGACGCCGAAGCACCGCAGGCCGGGGGTGTTCTCCTCATTGTCGACGGCGTAGCCGCGCGTGCGCGTCAGATCCAGGTCGGCCCGGGCCGCCTTGAGGGAGGTCAGCGAGCCGGGGGTCAGCGGGTCGGGAAGCGAGTCGAGGACGGTGCCCGGCCGGGCGGCGAGCACCGCCTTGCCCAGCGCGGTGTGGATGGCCTCCAGGCGCCGGCCCACCCGGTGGTTGGAGCGGCGGTACTCGTGGGACTCGACGGTGAGCAGGTAGACGATCTGGGTGCCGTCCAGGCGTCCCATGTGCATGGTCTCGCGCAGCTCGTGGGCGGCGTCCGCGAGGACGGGCTGGACCAGGCGGACGCAGGGGTCCCGGTCGATGTAGCTGGTTCCGGCCAGCAGGGCGCGAATGCCGATCGAGTAGTCGGCGCCGGTGGGATCGGTCTCCACCCAGCCGCGCGCGACGAGGGTCTGCAGCAGGGCGTAGGCCGACGAGCGCGGAGTCCCCAGCCCCTCGGCGACGTCGCGGAGCCTCGTCGCGGTGCCGTACCGCGCGGCGAGGAACTCCAGCAGCTCGATCGTGCGGGCCGCGGACTTGACCTCGCGCACTCCGGCGCCCAACGCGCCCATGACCACTCCTGACCACTCCCTCGCCGCTCGCCGTCAAGGGTCCGAGCATACCCGGACGCGCCGTCACGAAGCCGGGCGACGACAATGCTGTCTTCTATAGCGTACAGCCGTCTAAGTATGTAGACTTCATGACAGTGGTGGAGACGAGGCTGTCTTCGCCCGGACCGATGGAGGTACCCGATGCTCACTCCCCGCGGCGTCATCCCGGCGCTCGTCACCCCCTTGTCCCGTGAAGGCGACCTGCTGGAGCAGGGACTGCGCGACGTCATCGACTACACGATCGCCGCAGGCGTGCACGGCGTGTTCGTGCTCGGCAGCGCCGGCGAGTTCTACGGCCTGTCGAAGGAGACCAAGCGCCGCGTCATCGAGATCGCGGTCGAGCACGCCGCGGGCCGGGTGCCCGTCTACGCGGGTGCCTCGGAGATCACCACCCGCAGCGCGGTCGAGGTCGCGCGCACGGCCCAGGAGATCGGCGGGGTGAGCGCGCTGTCCGTGCTCACCCCCTACTTCATGTCGCCCACCCAGAGCGAGCTGGTGCGCCACTTCACCGCCGTCGCCGCCGGCACCGAGCTGCCGATCATCCTCTACACCAACCCCGCGCGCGCCCATGTCGAGCTCACCCTGGAGACCATCGTGGCGCTGTCCAAGGTCGACAACATCATCGGCCTGAAGGACTCCGCCGGCGACCTGGCGTTCACCCGCAGGGTCATCCAGGAGACGCCGGAGGACTTCAGCGTCCTCATCGGCCGGGACAACCTCATCCTCGACGCGCTCCGGGCGGGCGCCGCGGGGGCCATCGCCTCGACCGCGAACATCGCGCCGGCGATCTCGGTGGGGATCTACAGCGCCTTCGCCGCCGGCGACCTGGATGAGGCCCGGCGCCGTCAGGAGGAGCTGGTGCCGCTGCGCGCCCTGCTGGACAAGGCGACCTTCCCGGTGGTCCTCAAGGAGGGGCTGCGCATGGCCGGCGTGGAGGCCGGCTACTGCCTCCAGCCCGCCAGCGAGCTCACCGAGCCGTACCGCACCCGGCTCGCCGAGTACGTGGCCGAGCACGTTGCGGGCGCTGCGGGCGCCTGACCGGGGCATCACGCGGAAAGGAACGGAACAATGCCTCTCGTCGTCGTCGCGCTCGCTGTCGCGCTGCTGATCCTCCTCATGACCAAGACGAAGCTCAACGGCTTCCTCGCGCTGCTCACCGTCGCCGCGCTCGTCGGCGTGTGGGCCGCCGCCGCCGGCGTCCTGACCTACAAGGACGAGCCGGCGGGGCTGCCGGCCGTCCCCGAGCTCATGGAGAAGGGGATCGGCGGGCAGATGTCGTCCACGCTCGTCGTGATCGGCCTGGGCGCCATGATCGGCCGCGTCATGGGCGACGCCGGCGCCGCCCAGCGCATCGCCCTCAAGATCGTCGAGAAGTTCGGCGAGAGGGGCGTCCAGTGGGCCATGGTCATCACCTCGGTGGTCATCGGCATCACCATGTTCTACGAGGTCGCCTTCGTCATTATCGTCCCGGTCGCCTTCACCCTTGTGCGGGCCACGAGGAACTCGCTGCTGTGGATCGGCCTGCCCATGTCCATCACGCTGTCGACGATGCACTCCTTCCTGCCGCCGCACCCGGGACCCACCGCCGTCGCCGGCCTCTACGACGCCTCCATCGGTCACACACTGGCCCTCGGCCTCATTATCGCCGTCCCCGTCGGCATCCTCGTGTCCATGACCTGGCCGTGGCTCCGCTTCGTCAGGACCGTGACCCCCGAGATCCCCGCGGGCCTCGTCTCCGAGCGGGAGTTCAGCGACGACGAGCTCCCGGGCATGGGCATCTCGCTGACGGTCGCGCTCCTGCCCGTCGTCCTGATCGCCGGGGCCGCCGTCTACGACATGACCGAGCCGGCCGACAACGCCCTGACCGGCGTGATCGGCTTCGTCGGGTCCCCCGCCATCGCCCTGCTCATCGCCCTGCTCGTATCCGTGTGCGTCTTCGGACCCTTCAACGGGCGGCCGATGCGCGAGGTGGCCGACTCCATGGCCGGCGGTGCGAGGTCCATGGCCATGATCCTGCTCGTCATCGCCGCCGGCGGAGCCTTCAAGGAGGTCCTCACCGCCGCGGGCATCGCCGACTACATCAAGGCGATGACCTCCGGCTGGGACGTCAGCCCGATCATCCTCGCCTGGCTCATCGCGGTCATCCTGCGCATCGCCCTGGGCTCGGCGTCCGTCGCCGTCGCCACCGCCGCGGGCATCGCCGCACCGCTCGTCGCCGACAGCGGCGTCTCGCCCGAGGTCATGGTGCTGGCGACCGCATGCGGCTCGGTCGCCTTCAGCCACGTCAACGACCCGGGCTTCTGGATGTTCAAGGAGTACTTCAACCTCACCGTCACCGAGGCGATCAAGGTCCGCACCACCTACACCACGGTGCTCTCCGTCCTCGGCCTCGGCGGCTGCCTCATCCTGGGCGCCTTCGTCTGAGCGGCACCCCACCGTCCACCACGCACCCGCAACGACCACCGCACACCACACGCAACAGAAGGAAATATCATGAGGATCGGATTCATCGGCCTTGGGATCATGGGCAGGCCCATGGCCATCAACCTGCTCAAGGCGGGACACGAGCTCGTCGTGAGCAACCGCTCGCCCGAGCCCGTCGCCGAGCTCGTCTCCCACGGCGCCCGGGGGGCCGGCACCGCCCGCGAGGTCGCCGAGCAGGTCGAGCTCGTCCTGACCATGGTCCCCAACGGCCCGCAGGTCCTCGAGGTCGTCGAGGGCGACAACGGCGAGGACGGCGTGCTCGCGGGCGCCCACGAGGGCATGGCCTTCATCGACATGAGCTCCATCGCCCCGGGCGTGTCCCAGCACGTCGGCGAGCTCCTCGCCGCCAAGGGCGTGCCCATGCTCGACGCCCCCGTCTCCGGCGGGGAGCCCGGCGCCATCGAGGGCTCTCTCGCCTTCATGGTCGGCGGCCCCGAGGACGTCTTCAACACCTACAGGCCCGTGCTCGAGGTCATGGGCGGCTCGGTCACCCGCGTCGGCGACCTCGGCGCCGGCAACACCGCCAAGCTCGCGAACCAGGCCATTGTCGCCGTCAACATCGCCGTCCTGGGCGAGGCCCTCGTCCTGGCCAAGCGGGCCGGCGTCGACCCGCGCGGCGTCGTCGACGCCATCCGAGGCGGCCTGGCCGGATCCAAGGTCCTGGAGCAGAAGGCCGAGAAGATGCTCGCCGACGAGTTTGCCCCCGGCTTCCGCATCAACCTGCACATCAAGGACCTCAACAACGCCCTCGAGACCGGCCATGCGGTCGGGGCGAGCCTGCCCCTGACCGCCGCCGTGCGTGAGATGATGACCGCGATCGCCAACGACGGCCACCTCCTCCACGACCACTCGAGCCTGCTCGCCTTCTACGAGGGGCTCGCCGGCACCGCGCTGGCGGACTGAGGCGGACCGGGGCCGAGCTAAGGAGAGTCGCCGATGACTGCACCGAGGATCGAGAAGATCGAGGTCTACCCAGTCGCCGGGCGCGACTGCATGGAGCTCAACCTGTCCGGGGCCCACGGCCCCTACTTCACCCGCAACGTCGTGGTGCTCACCGACTCCACCGGGGCGACCGGCGTCGGCGAGGTCCCCGGAGGGGACAAGATCACCCGGACCCTCCGGGACGCCGGGCCCCTCGTGGTCGGCAGGTCGATCGCCGACCGCAAGAACGTGCTGCGCCGGGTGCGCACGGCCTTCGCCGACCGGGACGCGGGCGGGCGCGGGCTGCAGACCTTCGACCTGCGCACGACCGTCCACGCGGTGACCGCCATCGAGGCGGCCATGCTGGACCTGCTGGGCAAGTACGAGGACCTGCCGGTGTCGGCCCTGCTGGGCGACGGCCAGCAGCGGTCGCGGGTCAGGACCCTGGGCTACCTCTTCTTCGTGGGGGACCCGGGCAGGACCGACCTGGAGTACGTGCGTGAGCCCGGCTCCGACGTCGAGTGGTACCGCCTGCGCCACGAGGAGGCGCTGACCCCGGACGCCGTCGTGCGCCTGGCCGAGGCCGCCTACGAGCGCTACGGCTTCCAGGACTTCAAGCTCAAGGGCGGGGTCCTGCCCGGCGCCGAGGAGATGAGGTCGGTCCTCGCGCTCAAGCGGCGCTTCCCCGACGCCCGCATCACGCTCGACCCCAACGGCGCCTGGTCACTGGCCGAGGCCGTCGAGCTGTGCAGGGACAAGGTGGGCGTCCTGGCCTACGCCGAGGACCCCTGCGGCGCGGAGCAGGGCTACTCCGGCCGGGAGATCCTCGCGGAGTTCCGCCGCGCCACGGGGCTGCCGACGGCCACCAACATGGTCGCCACGGACTGGCGGCAGATGACCCACTCCCTGGCCCTGGGCTCGGTCAGCATCCCCCTGGCAGACCCGCACTTCTGGACGATGGAGGGCTCGGTGCGCGTGGCCCAGCTCTGCCACGACATGGGCCTGACCTGGGGCTGCCACTCCAACAACCACTTCGACATCAGCCTGGCGATGATCGCCCACTGCGGCGCCTCGGCGCCGGGGGAGTACAACGCCCTGGACACCCACTGGATCTGGCAGGAGGGCCTCGAGCGCCTGACCACCAGGAGCCCGCAGATCATCGACGGCGAGGTCGCCGTGGACCCGGACGTCCCGGGCCTGGGCGTCGAGGTCGACCGCGACCGGCTGGAGGCGGCCCACGCGCTGTTCCTGGAGAAGATCGGTGGAGGCGGCGCCCGGGACGACTCGATCGGCATGCAGTACCTCATCCCCGGGTGGGCCTTCGACCCCAAGCGGCCCGCGCTCGTGCGCGAGCCCGCCGCCGGGGGGCGGCCGTGAAGGTCGTCCTCGCCCCCGACTCCTTCAAGGAGGCCATGACGGCCGCTGAGGCGGCAGCCGCCATGGCCCGCGGCGTGCTCGCCGTCGTCCCGGACGCCGAGGTCGTCCAGGTGCCCATGTCCGACGGCGGCGAGGGATTCACCGACGCCGTGGCGGCGGCGCTGGGCGCCCGGGTCCGCACGGTCGAGACCGTCGACGCCCTGGGCCGCCCGGTCGAGGGCCGCCTGGCGGTCGGCGGCGGCACCGCCGTGCTCGAGATGGCCACGGCCGCAGGACTCGAGCTGGTCCCCGAGGAGGAGCGCGACGTGCTCGGCTCGGACACCCGGGGCGTGGGCCGGATGATCCGCGCGGCCCTGGACGCCGGCGCCGACCGCCTGCTCCTGGGCATCGGCGGCTCGGCCACCAACGACGGGGGCGCCGGCATGCTGGCCGAGCTCGGCGTCCGCTTCCTCGACGGCGAGGGGCAGGCCGTCGGGACGACGCCCAGGGAGGTGGAGGGGCTCGCGTCCGTCGACGCCTCCGGCCTCGATGCGAGGCTGGCCGGCCTGAGGATCGAGGCCGCCTGCGACGTCGACAACCCCCTGCTGGGGGAGCGCGGCGCCAGCGCCGTCTTCGGCCCGCAGAAGGGTGCGAGCCCGGAGGACGTCGACTACCTCGACTCGGTGCTGGCCCGCTGGGCCCGCCTGAGCGGGCGCGCCGAGCTCGCGGACCTGCCGGGGGCCGGGGCGGCCGGGGGTCTGGGCTTCGCCCTCATGGCCTTCCTGGGGGCCAGGCTCGAGCCCGGGGTCGAGCTGGTCGCCCGCGCGGTCGGCCTGGCCGAGGCGGTCAGCGGGGCGGACCTCGTCCTGACCGGCGAGGGCTCGGTCGACGCCCAGACCCTGGCCGGCAAGACCCCCGCCGGCGTCGCCCGGGTCGCCGCCGCCCAGGGAGTGCCCACCGTCATCGTGGCGGGGCGGGTGCGCCCCGGCGCGGAGGTGCTGCTGACCACCGGCTGCGTGGCCCTCATGTCGAGCTCGCAGGGGGATGTCGTCCCGCTCGCCGAGGTGCTCCGCGCCGCGCCGCAGAGCACCGAGCGGGCGACCGCCACGGTCATGCGGCTGTGGACCCACCGGAGCGGGCCGGCGGGCTCAGTGGTGGACCCAGCGGATCCAGCGGCGTAGCGCGCGGTCCGCCCACCGTTCGGGCCGGGAGCGCGTCACCCGATCCCGGCCACCGGGGCGGACAGCGGCGAGCCGGAGCCGTCGCGGCGCTCGTCGGTCTCGGGCAGCCCTACGCTCTGGCCGCCCGGCCCGACCGCCCGGGCCGGGCCCACCCCGACCCAGGCGAGGACGAGCTCGTCCTCCCCGCGCAGGAAGCGCTGGGCGCGCACACCCCCGGTGGCCCGCCCCTTGGCGGGGTAGCGGTCCAGCGGGGTCACCTTGACCGAGCCCGTCCCGGTGCCCGGCAGCGCCCCCTCGGCGTCGGCGATCGTGACGACGACGGCCTCGGCCAGCAGGTCGGCGGGCACCGCGGAGCCGGCGATGACGCGCGCCCCCTCGTGCAGGGAGATGCCCGCCATGCCGCCCGCGCCCCGCCCCTGGGGGCGCACCCTGGACGCCTCGAAGCGCAGCAGCTGGGCGTCCGAGGTCACCAGGGCGAGGATGTCGGAGTCGGCGGCGGTGCCGGCGAAGACGACGCGGTCGCCGTCGGCCAGCGCGATCACCTCCCAGGAGTCGCCGCGGCCGGGCTCGTCGCCCGGTCTGACGCGCTTGATGACGCCCGCGGCGGTGGCCAGCACGATCGGCGGAGTCGTCTGCGAGCCGATGGGTACCAGGCCGACGACCCTCTCCTCCGGCTCGATGTCGACCAGCAGGCGCGCGGGCTGCCCTCCGGCGAGCGAGGGCGCCCCCTCCGGGCGCGGGATCTCCGGGGTCGCCACGACGTCCAGGCGCACCAGGCGGCCCGTGTCGGTGACGGCCCCGACCCGGCCGCGCGCGGTCGCGGCGACCTGGCTCGTGATCGCGTCGTGGCGCCGGCGCCCGCCCGCGCGCGAGACGGGCTCCGCCCCGGCCGTGCGCGCCACCAGGCCCGTGGCCGACAGGAGCACCCGGCACGGGTCGTCCGGGACGGTCAGCGGGACGTCGGAGGCGCCGGCCATGAGGCTCATGGCCGCCTGCTTCGTGGCGCCCGGGGCGTTCGCTCCCGCGCCGTCGGGCGCCTGCGGTCCCGAGCCCGGGGCCCCGGCCCCGGGGGCCTCGAGGAGCACCGTTCGCCGCGGCGTGCCGAACTCCTCGGCCACCGCGGCCAGCTCGCGGGAGACCACGCCCCGCAGCAGCGCCTCGTCGTTCAGGACGGCCTCGAGCTCGGCGATCTCCCGGGCCAGGGAGTCGCGCTCCTTCTCCAGCTCGATGACCGAGAACTTGGTCAGGCGCCGCAGCTGCAGCTCCAGGATGTAGCTCGCCTGCGGCTCGGTGAGGTCGAAGACCCGCATGAGACGGGTGCGGGCGGTGGCGGCGTCCTCGCTGGAGCGCACCACCTGGATGACCTCATCGATGTCGAGGATCGCGATGAGCAGGCCCTCGACCAGGTGCCGGCGCTCCCTGCGCCTGCCCAGGCGGAAGCGGGTGCGGCGCTCCACGACCGTCAGGCGGTGGCGGACGAAGACCTCGAGCAGCTCGCGCAGGCCCAGCGTGCGCGGCTGGCCGTCCACCAGGCACACGTTGTTGATCCCGAAGGAGTCCTCCAGCGGCGTGTGCTTGTAGAGCTGGGCGAGCACCGCCTCGGGGTTGTAGCCGTTCTTGACCGTGATGACCAGGCGCGTGCCGTTCTTGCGGTCGGTGAGGTCGGCGACGTCGGTGATGCCCTGGAGCTTCTTGGAGGCCACCGTCTCCTTGATGCGGGTGATGACCTTCTCCGGGCCGACCAGGTAGGGCAGCTCGGTGATCACGATGCCCTTCTTGCGGGCGGTCACGTTCTCGATGCGGGCGGTCGCACGGGTGAGGAACTTGCCGCGCCCGGTGCGGTAGGCCTCGCGGATGCCGTTCAGGCCGACGATCATGCCGCCGGCCGGCAGGTCCGGGCCGGGCACGAAGGCCATGAGGTCCTCCAGGGTGGCCTGGGGGTGCTCGATGAGGTGGCGGGCGGCGGCAGCGACCTCGACGAGGTTGTGCGGCGGCATATTGGTCGCCATCCCCACCGCGATGCCCGAGGCGCCGTTGACCAGCAGGTTGGGGAAGGCCGCCGGCAGGACACCCGGCTCGGTGAGGGTGTAGTCGTAGTTGGGGGAGAAGTCGACGGTGTCCTCGTCGATGTCCGCCGTCAGCGCCAGGGCGCTGCTGGCCAGCCTCGCCTCGGTGTAGCGGGCCGCGGCCGGGCCGTCGTCCAGGGAGCCGAAGTTGCCGTGCCCGTCGACCAGCGGCAGGCGCATGGTGAAGGGCTGGGCCAGGCGCACCAGGGCCTCGTAGATGGCGACGTCGCCGTGCGGGTGGAGCCGCCCCATGACGTCGCCGACGACGCGCGAGCACTTCACGTGCGGCCGGTCGGGGCGCAGCCCCATGCGGTCCATCTGGAACAGGATGCGGCGCTGGACGGGCTTGAGGCCGTCGCGGGCGTCCGGCAGGGCGCGGGCGTAGATCACGGAGTAGGCGTACTCCAGGAAGGACGTGCGCATCTCCGTGGGCAGGTCCTGGTCGACAATGAGGCCGTCAGCGGGAGGCGTCTGCGTAGCGGGCTTCGGCATGCCCCGCATCATGCGCGATGAGGGCCCGGAATGGGAAGACGACACCCGGAGGCGGCCGCATCGGCCGTCGAGTGCGGGACCGGCCGCGCCCAGTGGCCCCGGCCCGCGGGCCTGTCGCAGGTTGGTGGCATGATCGGCCCATGAAGTGGACTGCGCAGGGCCGACCCGACGACGCCGCATCCTCGACGCCCCTGGCCGAGGAGGTGCGGCACGCCGGCTACTACCCCGAGCTCGTTCTGGGCACGCTCGACGTCGCCGTGGCGGGCGAGGAGATCGTCGTCGACCTCGTCCAGGCCGAGACCACCTTCGATGACGCGGTGCACCGCCACCTGACCGTGCTCGCCCTGACCACCAGCCGGCTCATTATCGTCCACGTCGATGACGTCCCGCGCGAGGACGGCAGGCCGGGCGCGGTGGCCACCAGCGAGGCCGTGCCCATCGCCCGCATCTCCTCGGTGTCGCTGACCCGGGGCGTGCGCGAGCCCGCCGCCGGCGGCGGACAGCTGACCGAGGTGACGATCTCGGTCTGCTGGGGCGCGGTGCGCCGCCTGGAGCTCGAGCCGGCGACCTGCGGCGACCCGTCCTGCGAGGCCGAGCACGGGCTGACGGGGATCTCCATGCCCGACGACATCGTCATACGGGTCGCCGCCGGGGTTGAGGGCGACGCCGCGCTGGCCCGCGCCGACCGCTTCGCCCGGGCGCTGTCCGAGGCGACCGTCCGGGCCGCGGCGCGCGCATGAGCGCGCCGCACCTGCGCCAGGTCCTGGGCGCCGCCGCGGCCGGAGCGGGGCTGCGCCTGCGCGACGTCGATCTGCCCGACGTGCTCTCCGACGCGCAGGCGCGCGAGGCCGCCGCCGCCTGGAGCCTGCTGGCCGAGGACTCCGGGACCACCCCGACCGTCGTCGTGCTCGTCGACGGGCTGGGCCTGGAGATGCTGCGCGAGCGCCTGGGGCACGCGCCCACGCTGCGGTCCTGGCTGTCCGCCTCGTCCTCGTCCACGGGGCCGGCGGCCCGAGCGGCCTCCGGTCCCGGGCCTGCCGCGCGGACCTGCACCCCCTCGACGACGGCGGCCGCGCTGACGACCCTGGGCACCGGCGCCCTGCCCGGAGTCACCGGCATGGTCGGCTACAGCGTGCTCAACCCGCTGCTGGACCGGACCCTGCTCGTGGACACGGCCCCGCACCCCGAGCAGAACCTGTGCCTGATCACCTGGGAGGGGCGCGCCCCCGACCCGCGGGCCTGGCAGGACGTGCCCACCATCTTCGAGCGGCTCGAGCGCGACCCGGGCCGTCCCCGCCCCCGCGGCGAGCCCGGCGCGCCCCTGGCCGTGACGATCGGCCCCGCCCGCTTCGCCGGCTCGGGGCTGACCGTGGCCGGCCTGCGCGGCGCACCCCACCTGGGCGCCGACTGCCTCGAGGCCCGTCCGGGACTCGCCGTCGAGGCGCTGCGGCGGGGCATCCCCCTGGTCTACCTCTACGTCGGCGAGCTCGATCACACCGGCCACGCCCACGGCTGGCGGTCCGTGCGGTGGCTCGAGCAGCTCGAGCGCCTCGACGCCGCCCTGGCAGGGCTCGCGCGCCGCGTCCCCGCCGGCACCCGCATCATCCTCACCGCCGACCACGGCATGGTCGACACCGGGCCCGACCGGCGCATCGACGTCTCGGCGCGCCCCGCCCTGAGCCGCGACGTCGTCGCCGTGGCGGGCGAGCCGCGCTTCACCCACCTCTACGTGCCCGGGTCGGACCAGGACGTCGCCTCCGAGGTCGCCCAGCGGTGGCGCGACGAGCTGGGGGAGCGGGCCCTGTGGATCGGCACCCGGGCCGAGGCGGACCGGCACCTGGGCCCGGTCGGGCAGCGGGCGGCCGGCGTCGTGGGCGATGTCCTGGTGGCGATGAGCCGGGAGTGGGTGGCGGTCGACCCGCGCGTCCACAGCGAGTCCGCCATGGCCATGCCCGGCGTGCACGGGTCCCTCACGCGGGCCGAGACGACCGTCCCCCTGCTGACGGTCCTGACCTGACTGGTCGCCCCGGGACCTGGGGCGGCGGGGCCAAGCCCGAGTAGCCCTCCGGAGGGCTACTCGGGCTTGGCCCCGAAGACGATCTCGTCCCAGGAGGGGACGGAGCGGCGCGAGCGCCGCTTGGGCCTGGGGGCGGGCACGGCCGGTGCCCGATCGGACTCGTCCTGCTCGGTCCGCCTCTCCACCTGGGCCAGCGGCACGGTCGGAGCGCTGTGGGCCGAGGCCGCGGCCTGGGGCGAGGCCGACGCCGGAGCGGGCGGTGCGGGGGACGGCGCGCTGGGGGCCGAGGCGCGGCGCCTCGCAGCGGCCGGATAGTGCCCGCCCTGGCCCACGGCGACCCTGCGGCGGTCGGACATCGAGACGATCTGGGCCTGCCCGCGCGGCGAGGTCATCGGCTCCGCGGGCTCCTCCTCGTCCGCCGGGGGCTCGACCTCCAGCCTGCGCCCGCGGCTGGAGGCCAGGTCCGCCAGCAGCGCGTCGGTCGAGGAGTCCTCGAGGCCCGCCCGCACCTCGTTCCACGCGGACTGCTCCGGCTCTCCCGCCTCCGCGGCCGCGGGAGGGGAGACGGGGGAGGCCGCCGACTCCGCGGCCGGCGCCACCGGGCTCGCCGCCGTCGGCGCCGAGGACGCCGAGGCGCCGGAGACGGGGGAGTCCTGGTCGAAGACCGGCGGGCGCTGAGCAGCGGCGGCGGCCTCCGTGAGCCAGCGGGCCTCCTCGTCCAGCGCGCTGACGGAGCGGGCGGTCATGTCCAGCTCCCAGCGGGCGAGCTTGGCCTGCGCCCCCTGGACGAAGGCGAGGGTCACCTGCCAGGGGTCGCGGCCCTCGCGCAGCGCGTCCCACTGCAGGCTCGTCGGCTCCACCCCGCGAGTGGCCAGGCGGTCCACGACGAGCTCGCCCAGAACGGGGGAGTCCTTCTCCCAGCCGATGCGGCACGCCTGAGCCTGGCGGACCGCCCACGCCCGCTCCGCCAGGACCGGGCCCTCGAAGCGGCGCACGTGCTCGACGTCCATGCCGGTAGTGGTGGCGACCTCCTCGGCGCTGGCGCCGGCGCGCATGAAGGCCTGCAGCTCGCGGGGGCGGACGGCCGAGCCGGGGGTCGGCGGCGCGATGGCCCGTGACAGCGCGGCCGGACGTGCGCGGCGCACCGCGGCGCGCAGGGCATCATCGACGACGATGCTGTAGCGTTCACCCTTGCCGTCGGTCATGACGACGGTGTCACCGTTGGCGCCCAGCAGCTCGAGCTCGATCATGGGGGATATGCCTCCTCGTATCCGTCGTACAGGCTCAGCGTGCCATCCCGGCCGCTCGGGCCGCGGGATGTCGCCCGGTGTGCCATGCGGCCGGCGTGTGAGTCTGTTCGCCCTGAGCCCTATTGCATCGCCGTTGAGCATGGTTCACGTGACCAGTTCGTGGTGCTATGGTGCGCGTGCCCTGCTCGGAGGGGTCGACAGCAGCTGGTCTTCGGTGTTATAGCCGGTTCCGGCGGAGCTGCGGACCGCCCGAGAGTCCGATCGAGTGCCGTCGACGAGAGAGAGTGACAGGCCATGGCGACCGACTACGACGCCCCGCGCAAGAACGACGACGAGCCCGAGTCCGACTCCATCGAGGAGCTTACCGCCCGGCAGAAGGACCAGTCCTCGGAGGCCATCGAGGAGGACGAGAACGAGGTCGCCGAGGGCTTCGAGCTGCCGGGGGCGGATCTGTCCCGCGAGGAGCTGAGCGTTCACGTCGTCCCCCAGCTGGAGGACGAGTTCACCTGCTCCGAGTGCTTCCTGGTCCACCACCGCGGCTCGTTGGCCTATATCGACGAGGCCACCGGACAGCCGGTGTGCACCGACTGCGCGGGCTGACCACAGGCTCGAGCACCCGCTCCCCCGTGGAGCACCACACCCCGACAAGGAGACCCTCATGGGACTGTTCTCCCGTCGTCGAGACGACGACGCGAGCGAATCGAGCACCAACTCCGATGACGTCGCACCCCGGGCGTCCGCCGAGACCGGCACCGGCCCCTGGGACGCCGCCGATGCGCCCGACCGCCCGGGATCCGTGGGCCGGATCGACCTGGGCTCCCTGCGCATACCGGCCGTGGACGGGATGCAGATACGCCTGGAGAACCCAGGAGGGGCGGGCCAGGAGATATCGGCCGCCGTCCTGGTCCTGTCCGGCTCCACGCTCGAGCTCCGCGCCTTCGCGGCGCCGCGCACCATCGGCATCTGGGACGAGCTGCGCGAGGACATCACCGCCGAGCTGACCCGTGCCGGCGCCCGCTTCGAGGTCGAGGACGGCGAGCACGGCCCGGAGCTCCTCGCGCACGTGCCCGTGCGCACCCCGGACGGCCGGGAGGGGACGGTCGCGGCCCGCTTCATTGGGGTGGACGGCCCCCGCTGGTTCCTGCGCGGCGTGCTCCAGGGCCCCGCCGCCACCGACGAGGCGGCCTCACAGGTGCTGCGCGGCGTCTTCGCCGACATCGTCGTCGTGCGCGACGGCGCCGCCAGGCCGCCGCGGGAGATCCTCCCGCTTCACGCCCCCGGGATCGTCAACGCCCCGGCCGCCGAGGACCTGCCTGGCCTCGACCCCCTCGAGCCCGGGCCGACCATCGCCGAGGTGCGATGAGCCGTGCACTGCGCGCTCTGAGGGACCGCTTCTCCCGGCTGCGCTCCAGCCGCGAGGACATCGACGCCCTCGACGAGGCGACCTCCGCGCGCAGGCGGGGGACCATGCCCGTCGGCGAGCTGCGGGCGCGCCGACGCTCGGAGGTCTCCGGCGTGCTGCGCGCCGTCACCTTCAGGCCGTCCACGGACAAGCCCGTCCTGGTCGGCCAGCTCTACGACGGCACCGGCTCGGTGGACCTGGTGTGGATCGGGCGCCGGGCGATCGTCGGGATCCGCCCCGGCGTGCACCTGCGGGCCGAGGGCATGGTCGTCGCCGGCCGGCCCCGCCCTACGATCTACAACCCGAGCTACGAGATCCTCGCCCCCGGAGACTGACTGGAGACCGACACCGTGAGAACCACTGACGCCCCCCGCACGGCCACAGGGCTGGGCGCCCTCGACGCCGACCGCTTCGACGTCGCGGCCGCGGTCGGGGGCTGGCGCGGCGTGCTGGAGTCCGCCGTCCCCACGCTCGTCTTCGTCATCATTATGGCGGTGGCGCCGACCGCGCTGGCCGTGGCCCTGGTCGCCTCGCTGGCCGTGAGCGCCGTCGCCCTCATCGCGCGGCTCGCCCAGCGTCAGGGCCTCAGGCAGGTGGCCGGCGGCGCACTGGTGGCCCTGGTGAGCGCCGCGTGGGCCTGGCACAGCGGGCGGGCGTCCAACTTCTACGCCACCGGCCTGGCCGTCAACGCCGCGTGGCTGGCCGCCTGCCTGGGCTCCCTGCTGGCGCGCCGGCCGGTCGTCGGGGTGCTCATGGAGCTGTGGCGCCCCACGGGCCCGGGCGGCGCGACGTCGGCCGAGGACGGCGGGAGCCCCGCGGCCCGGGGCTCCTGGCGCACCGACCCGGCCCGGGCCGGGATCCGGCGCCGCTACGTCACCGGCACCGGGGTGCTCACGGCCATGTTCGCCCTGCGCCTGCTCGTGGAGGCGCCGCTCTACCTGGCGGGGGAGGCCTCCGTCGGGGCCCTGGGGGTGGCCCGGATCGTGCTGGGGCTGCCGCTGTTCGCCCTGTGCGTCTGGTTCGTGTGGCTGATCGTGCGGCCCGCCTCCCGGCGCCCCGGCCGCTGAGGCCGCTGGGCGGCGGGCCGGGAGGCGGGCTCAGCCCAGCATGGGCGCCGGGTCGGTGTCGGGCGTGAGCTCGGGCCCGGGGCCCTCCGCGGAGGTGAACAGCTCGGGTATCTCGGACAGCGACTCCTCCCCCTCGCGGGCGGTGAGGAACAGCAGCTCGTCCCCGCGCTCGAAGCGCTCGTCCCGGTCGGGGTTGATCGGACGGTAGTCGCGCAGGATGGCCGCCAGGACCGTGTGGGGAGGCAGCTCCACCTCGCTGACGAGCTCTCCGATGACCGGGGAGTCGTCGGGCAGGGTGAGCTCGTGCATGAAGGCGCCGGACTGGTGGAAGGTGAACACGGACACCAGCGAGCCGACGCTGACCGCCTCCTCCACCAGCGCCGTCATAATGCGGGGCGTCGAGACGGCCACGTCCACCCCCCAGGTCTCGTCGAAGAGCCACTCGTTCTTCGGGTTGTTGACGCGCGCCACGGTCCGGGGCACGCCGTACTCGGTCTTGGACAGCAGCGAGGTCACGAGGTTGGACTTGTCGTCACCGGTCGCGGCGACGACGACGTCGCACTCGCCCGCCCCCGCCTCGGCCAGGGCGTCGACGTCGCACGCGTCGGCCAGCTGCCAGTCGGCCTCGGGCACCGAGGCGATGCGCATGGCGTCGGGGGAGCGGTCCACGAGCGTGACCTCATGGCCGTGGCTGATGAGCTCGCGGGCGATGGAACGACCCACGGAACCGGCGCCGGTGATGACGATCTTCACTGCTCAGACCTCCTCGACGGGTGCACGGGACAGTGCGCGCTGGACTGTGACGAGCCTCTCGGTGGCGACCGCGAGGTGAAGGCGGTCGTGCTCCTGGAGCACCGTGGTGGACCGCGGCACGAGCGCCGTCGACCCGCGGGAGATCCACGCGACCCGCACATCCAGGCGCTCCTCGATCGCGCTGGTGGTCATGCCGACCCAGGCGTTGGACACGTCGGGCTGAACCAGGCCCACGGCCCCGGAGACGTCGACGATCTCCCGCGCCGTGCCGCCGGGCAGGATCCGCCGCATCATCTGCTCGGCGGTCTGCCGCACCGTCGCCACCGTGGGGATGCCCAGGCGCTCGTAGACGTCGGCGCGACGGGCGTCATAGATGCGGGCCACGACGTGCTCGACGCCGTACAGCTCCCGAGCCACCCGCGCGGCCACGATGTTGGAGTTGTCGCCATTGGACACCGCGGCGAAGGCGTAGGCCTCGTCGATGCCCGCCTGCTCCAGGGCGTCCCGGTCGAAGCCCACGCCCTTGACCTTGCGGCCGTTGAACTCGGCGGGCAGGCGGCGGAAGGCGTCGGAGAGCTGGTCGATAATGGACACGGAGTGGCCCATGCGGTCGAGCTGGGTGGCCATGGAGGCCCCCACGCGGCCGCAGCCCATAATGACGAAGTGCACGGGAAAACCGTACCCCGGACCTTGGACGCCGGGGAACGCGGACGTACGATTCGGTGTCGTGCGTGATTTCGCAGACCGTGTCAAGCGGCTTCTCGTCGGGCGCCCGGTGCCCAGCCGAGCGCTTGGCGAGACCCTCCTGCCCAAACGGATCGCCCTGCCGGTCTTCGCCTCCGACGCCCTGTCCTCGGTCGGGTACGCGCCCGACGAGGTGCTCATCACCCTGGCGGTGGCGGGGGTCGCGGCCACGGCGATCGCGCCGTGGGTCGCGCTGGCGGTCGTCGGCGTGCTCGTGGTGGTGGTCGCCTCCTACCGGCAGACCGTTCACGCCTATCCCTCCGGCGGCGGCGACTACGAGGTCGTCTCGACCAACCTGGGGCCGCACGCCGGCCTGCTGGTGGCCTCCGCGCTGCTGAGCGACTACGTCCTGACCGTTGCCGTCTCGGTGTCCTCGGGGACCTCCTACCTGGCCACGGCCGTGCCCTGGGCGGAGGACCACAAGGTTGGGATCGCCGTCGGCATCGCCACCGGCCTGGCGCTGCTCAACCTGCGCGGGAGCCGCGAGTCGGGCGGCGCCTTCGCCATCCCCACCTACCTGTACATGGCGGCCATCGGGGCCCTCGCCGTCGTCGGCCTCATACAGGAGGCCACCGGCGCGCTCGGGCGGGCCGAGAGCGCCTCCTACGAGGTCGTCACCCACAGCGGGTGGGAGCAGGGCCTGACCGGCCTGGCCGGAGCCTTCCTCATCCTGCGGGCCTTCTCCTCGGGGTGCGCGGCCCTGACCGGCGTCGAGGCGATCTCCAACGGCGTGCCCAGCTTCCAGCGCCCCAAGTCCCGCAACGCCGCCACCACCCTGCTCATGCTGGGCACGATCGCCGCGCTCATGCTCATGAGCATCATCCACCTGGCTGGCGCCGTCGGCGTCCGCATGGTCGAGGACCCGGCCACCGAGCTGCTCAGCCACGGCCGGCCGCTGGGCGCGGGCTACCACCAGGCCCCGGTCATCGGGCAGATCGCCGCAGCAGTGTTCGCCGGCTTCAAGCCGATGTTCTACCTCATTACCGCGGTGACCGGGCTCATCCTGGTGCTGGCCGCCAACACCGCCTTCAGCGGCTTCCCGGTCCTGGCCAGCGTGCTCGGCCGCGACGAGTTCCTGCCCCGCCAGCTCTCCCAGCGCGGCGACCGCCTGGCCTACTCCAACGGCATTATCGTGCTGTGGCTGGGTGCGGTCGCCTTCATCGTCGGCTTCGACGCCAGCACCAACCGGCTCATCCAGCTCTACATCGTCGGCGTGTTCATCTCCTTCACGCTCTCCCAGATCGGCATGGTCCGCCACTGGACGCGCGAGCTGACCACCGCCACCGACCCCGGGGCGCGCCGCCGCATGCACCGCTCCCGGGTCATCAACGCCATCGGCGTGGCGGGCACCGGCCTGGTGCTGCTCATCGTGCTGGCGACCAAGCTCACCCGCGGCGCCTGGATCACCCTGACCATTATGGCGCTCCTGTGCCTGGTGATGAGCCGGATCCGGCGCCACTACCGGCGCGTGAGCGAGGAGCTGGCGATCTCCGACCTGCACGACGCGCGCGTGCTGCCCGCCCACGTCCACGCCATCGTCCTGGCCTCGCGCCTCCACCAGCCCACCTTGCGGGCCCTGACCTACGCCCAGTCCACCCACCCGACCTCCATCGAGGCCGTCACCGTGGACACCGGCGACGGCGGTGCCGACAGGCTCCTGGACGCCTGGGAGGAGGCGGAGCTGGCTGTGCCCCTGACCGTCCTGGACTCGCCCTTCCGCGACATCACCCGCCCCATCGTCAGCTACGTGCGCTCCGTGCGCCGTGAGTCCCCGCGAGACCTGGTCGTCGTCTTCCTGCCCGAGTACCTCGTGCGCCGCTGGTGGGAGCAGATCCTTCACAATCAGACCGCGCTGCGGCTCAAGACCGCGCTGCTGTTCACGCCCGGGGTCGTCATGGCGTCGGTGCCCTGGCAGCTCGGACTGCCCGGGGAGACCCACATCCACCACGGCCTGCGCGCCCGCACCGCCAAGGGCATCGCCGATGCCGACGCCGCCGTCCGCAGGGAAGACCGCTACCGCCGCCGGCCCGCCGGCGCGCCCGGCCCAGGAGAGACCGTATGAGCACCCGCAGTCCGCACTCCAGCGCGCCCGGCAGGCCGCAGGCCTCCGGGGCCGTCGAGACGATGATCCTGCGGGTGGGCCCGCCCGCTCACGGCGGGCACTGCGTGGCCCGCCCCGACGACGACCCCGCCGGCCATGTCGTCTTCGTGCGCCACGCCCTGCCCGGTGAGACGGTGCGCGCCGTGCTGACCGAGAAGAACGCCAAGATCTGGCGCGCCGACGCCGTCGAGATCCTGTCGGCCTCGCCGGACCGGGTGCGGCCCGTGTGGCCCGAGGCCGGCCCAGGGGGAGTGGGCGGCGGGGAGCTCTGCCACGTCGCCCTGCCCGCCCAGCGCACCTGGAAGCGGTGGGTGCTGGCCGACTGCCTGCGGCGCATCGGCGGCGAGGAGGTCGCGGCCGCGGCCGCCTCCCTGCCCGAGGCCCGGGGGGCCGCCACGGTGCCCGTCGAGCCCATGCCGGGCGACGCGGAGGCGGGCGGCGAGCCGCGGGCGAGCCGCTGGGCCGGCGCCGGCACCCGGACCAGGGTCGCCCTGAGCGTCACCGACGACGGCCTGGCCGGCATGCACGGCTTCCGCTCGGGACGGGTCCTGCCGGTGACGTCCCTGCCGCTGGCCGTCTCGGCGATCCGGGACCTCGGCCTGACCGAGCGCGCCCTGTGGCGCAGGCGCTACCGACCGGGCATGCGTGTGCGGGCCGTCGCCCCCAGCGCCGGCGAGCCGGTGGTGCTCCTGTCGGACGGGGACCGTCACCAGGTCCTGACCGCATCGGGGCGCCCCACGGGGCGCCGGCGCGTGGAGGAGACCGTCGACGCCGCTGGCCTCGGGCTGGGACGGCTGCGCTACAGCGTGCACGCCGGCGGCTTCTGGCAGGTGCACCGCGACGCGCCGGGGGTGCTCGTGGACCGGGTGGTGCGCGCCGCCCTGTCCGGTGCGCCGACGGCGGCCGGCACGCGGGCCGGCGACGGCCCCCTGGACCCCGCCGGGACGGCGGGCGTGCGCGTGGTCGAGCTGTACGCCGGTGCGGGCCTGTTCACGCTGCCGCTGGCGGTGCTGACCGGGGCGGTGCGCTCACTGGAGGGCAGGGAGCAGGCGGTGGGCGACGCCCGCCGGACCCTTCACTCCCTGGAGGGGGCCCGCCTCCTCACCGGCAGGGTCACCGCCGCCTCCGTGGCGAGGCTGGGCCGCTTCGCGCCCGACGGCGAGCCGGGGGCCGACGTCGTCGTCCTCGACCCGCCGCGCCAGGGGGCCGGGCGCGAGGTCGTGGAGGCCGTCGCCGCTCTCGGCGCGGGGCGCGTGGTCATGGTGGCCTGCGATCCCGCGGCCCTGGCGCGGGACCTGAGGACCTTCATGGGGGCCGGCTACCGGCTGGCGGCCATGAGCGCCCTGGACATGTTCCCCCACACCCATCACCTCGAGACGATCGTCGTGCTCGACAGGCCCTGAGGAGGACGGGCCGAACCCGGTGCGGCCGGACGGGCGCCGCGCTCGGCGTCGGGGCGCCCGTCCGGGCTCGGCGTCGAAGGGCGCGGTACCCATGGCCCCGGCCGCCTTGAGGTGCGAGTCCGGCACCATGAGAGCAATGAGGCCCCGTCACCACCCCCTGACGCCGATCCGCGGGTTCGCCCTGCTCGCCGCGGTCGCGCTGGCCCTGGGCGGCTGCTCGGGCCGAGGCTCCTCCGCCGTCTCCCCGCCGCCCGCCTCCAGCGCCTGGGAGCGGGGCGTCACACAGGCGTGGAGCATCGACCTGACCGCAGGGCAGGTCGGCGACCCGCCCGCCCGGCACGGCTCCTAACATCTGCGCACGGGCGACCAGCACCGGCGTCCTCGTCGTCTCCCAAGGGGACGGCGACGACTACGTGACCGGGTAGGACCCGGTCAGCGGAGCGGGGCAGTGGAGCGGCCGCTCCGACACGAGGCCGATGGGGCTCTCGCCGCTCACGAACCTCGTCGTGTCCGGCAACCGGGTCCTCGAGGCGGCCACCGGCACGCGGCTGTCCACCTTCACGGCGCCGGACGCGGACCCGGGCGCCAGCCTCAGCCCGGTCCTGTCGCCCCTCGCCGACGGCTCCGTGGCGGTGATATTCGAGCCGTCCTTCACCGGCGGCACGGCCCCCGGCACCATCAGCATCCCGGCCATGGTGCTCGGTCCGGACGGGAGCGTCCTCAAGGACGTCACCACGAGCACCGCGCGGCCCGACTTCGTGCACCGCGCCGACGGCGGCAAGGCGGTCGCGGTCGCCTCCGCCCCGGCCGGCAAGCGGCGCCTGCCGGAGGCCTGGAGCCAGGACCTGGGGAGGCCCCCGTCGACGACGACTCCACCGGCTCCGCCGATCGCAGCGCGCCCACGGGCACCGTCGTCGTCTCACCCGCAGAGGGGCTCTCCTCGCTCCTGTCGAAGAACCACCTCACCACGGTCACCTGCTCCGAGGACTCCATGACCCTGACCCTTTATGACCCTGACCCTTTGGAGGGCCGGGGGCTGACGGTGGGCGCCCTCAGGGGGCGGGCTCCTGGCCCGCCGGCCGAATGCACGCGGGCCGTCTTGCGTAAAGCGGGCGCCAGAAGCGCCATGTTGACGCGAGATAACGCGGTGGCGGATACGGTGTGCGCCGTAACCGTCGCGCATCCCCAGTAAGACGACGGGAGCCGCAGAACAGGAGTGACGTCTTGGCCAGTATCGACACCTTCGACTCGCGCGCCACCCTCGACGTGGACGGCCGCTCCTACGAGATCTTCCGCCTGGACGCCGTCCCCGGCCTGGAGCGCCTGCCCTACAGCCTCAAGGTCCTGGCCGAGAACCTGCTGCGCACCGAGGACGGGGCCAACGTCACCGCCGACCACGTGAGGGCGCTGGCGGCCTGGGACCCCGCGGCCGAGCCGGACACGGAGATCCAGTTCACCCCCGCCCGCGTCATTATGCAGGACTTCACCGGGGTGCCCTGCATCGTGGACCTGGCCACCATGCGCGAGGCCGTGGCGGACCTGGGCGGCGACCCCGAGAGGATCAACCCCCTGGCCCCCGCCGAGATGGTCATCGACCACTCCGTCCAGATCGACTCCTTCGGCCTGTCCTCCTCCCTGGAGCGCAACAAGGAGCTGGAGTACCGGCGCAACGCCGAGCGCTACCAGTTCCTGCGCTGGGGCCAGGGCGCCTTCTCCAACTTCCGGGTGGTGCCGCCCGGCACAGGTATCGTCCACCAGGTCAATATCGAGTACCTGGCCCGCACCGTGTTCACCAGGCAGGTCGCCGGGCCCGGCGGGACGGTCGTCACCCAGGCCTACCCGGACACCTGCGTGGGCACCGACTCCCACACGACCACGGTCAACGGCATGGGCGTGCTGGGCTGGGGCGTGGGCGGCATCGAGGCCGAGGCGGCCATGCTGGGCCAGAGCGTGTCCATGCTCATCCCGCGCGTGGTCGGCTTCAAGCTCACCGGCTCCATCCCGGCCGGCGCCACCGCCACCGACGTCGTGCTCACCATCACCCAGATGCTGCGCGCCCACGGGGCGGTGGGCAAGTTCGTCGAGTTCTACGGGGAGGGCGTGGCCGCCGTGCCGCTGGCCAACCGCGCCACCATCGGCAATATGAGCCCCGAGTTCGGCTCCACCGCCGCCATCTTCCCCATCGACGACGTCACCGTGGACTACCTGCGCCTGACCGGCCGGGACGAGGAGCGGATCGCCCTGGTCGAGGCCTACGCCAGGGCCCAGGGGCTGTGGCACGACCCGGCCCGCGAGCCGGTCTACTCCGAGTACCTGGAGCTGGACCTCGCCACGGTCGTGCCCTCCATCGCCGGCCCCAAGCGCCCCCAGGACCGCATCGAGCTCTCCCGCGCCAGGGAGGCCTTCGAGGCCGCCCTGCCCGCCTACGCCGCCGAGGCATCCAAGCCCACCCCGGTCACCCTGGCCGACGGCACCGGTACCGTCCTCGACCACGGGCACGTGGCCATCGCCTCGATCACCTCGTGCACCAACACCTCCAACCCGTCGGTCATGGTGGCCGCCGGCCTCCTGGCCCGCAACGCCGTCGCCAGGGGGCTGCGGAGCAAGCCGTGGGTCAAGACCTCCACGGCCCCCGGCAGCCAGGTGGTCACCGACTACTACGCCAAGGCGGGGCTGTGGCCCGCCCTCGACGAGCTCGGCTTCAACGTCGTCGGCTACGGCTGCGCCACCTGCATCGGCAACTCCGGGCCGCTGCCCGCCGAGGTCTCGGCGGTCGTCAACGACGCCGACCTGGCGGTCGTCTCGGTGCTCAGCGGCAACCGCAACTTCGAGGGGCGCATCAACCCCGACGTCAAGATGAACTACCTGGCCTCCCCGCCGCTGGTCATCGCCTACGCCCTGGCCGGCACCATGGACTTCGACTTCGACACCCAGCCGCTCGGGCGCGACGCCCAGGGCCGCGACGTCTTCCTGGCCGACATCTGGCCCGACCCCGCCGAGGTGCAGGCCACCATCGACGCCACCGTCGACCGGGACATGTTCGTGTCCGACTACGCCGACGTCTTCGCCGGGGACGAGCGCTGGCGGGGCCTGCCCACCCCCGAGGGCAAGACCTTCGCCTGGGACGAGGAGTCCACCTACGTGCGCAAGGCCCCCTTCTTCGACGGTCTCACCATGGAGCTCACCCCCGTGACGGACATCGCCGGCGCCCGCGTGCTGGCGCTGCTGGGCGACTCGGTGACCACCGACCACATCTCCCCGGCCGGCGCCATCAAGGCCGACTCCCCGGCCGGCCGGTACCTGGCCGACCACGGGGTGGCCCGCCGCGACTTCAACTCCTACGGCTCGCGCCGCGGCAACCACGAGGTCATGATCCGCGGCACCTTCGCCAACATCCGGCTGCGCAACCAGCTCCTCGACGGCGTGGAGGGCGGATACACCCGCAACTTCCTCACCGGCGGGCAGGAGTCGATCTTCGACGCCTCCCGGGCCTACCGGGCGGCCGGCGTCCCGCTGGTGGTGCTCGGCGGCAAGGAGTACGGGTCCGGCTCCTCGCGCGACTGGGCCGCCAAGGGCACCGCCCTGCTGGGCGTGCGCGCCGTCATCACCGAGTCCTTCGAGCGCATCCACCGCTCCAACCTCATCGGCATGGGGGTCGCCCCCCTGCAGTTCCCGGCCGGCGAGTCGGCGGCGAGCCTGGGCCTGGACGGCACCGAGACCTTCTCCATCACGGGCCTGACGGCCCTCAACGACGGCGTCACGCCGCGCACGGTCGCGGTCGAGGCGGTCAGGCCCGATGGGAGCGCGGTCTCCTTCGACGCCGTCGTGCGCATCGACACCCCCGGGGAGGCCGACTACTTCCGCAACGGCGGCATCCTGCAGTACGTGCTGCGCCAGCTGGCCGTCAGGGGCTGAGCGGGGCGCGGACGGGCCGGGAGGCGGCGCGGGTCGGAGTCGCGCGGGCGGGCCCGGCGCAGGTCCTGGGAGTCTCGCGTCACAGGCGCTGAGCCTTTGCGGCCGGGTCGCGCGGATCCCGCCGGCTGGACGCCTTCGCCCCCCTCCGTGGGCTGCGCGCGCCCTGCTCGCATCGCGCGAGGAGGCGCGGCATGCCGAAGAACACATGCCCAGGGGCCAGTCGTTGCCGAGGGGGCGGGGTGCGCCCCGGGTCAGGCCGGGGTGACGCCGAGCCCCCGGATCACCTCCGCGCCTGGCAGCGCCGCCAGCAGCGCCCCGGGCACGAGGAGCTTGGAGCGGCGCACGCCGGAGCCGATGAGCACCGTGGCGCGCGCCGCGACCCCGGCGTCGATAAGGAGCCGCCAGGCGGCGGGCACGCCCACCGGCGTGATGCCGCCGTACTCCATGCCGCTCATCTCCACGGCCCGCTCCACCGGCAGGAAGGAGGCCTTGTGGACGTCGATGAGCCTCTTCACCACGTGGTTGACGTCGGCGAAGTCGGTCGCGCGCACGACGCAGGCGGCGACCCGCTGCTCGCCGGCGCGCTTGCCCGCCACCAGGACGCAGTTGCCGGTGGCCGCGGGATCCAGGCGGTAGCGCTCGTTGAGAGCACCGGTGTCGGAGTACCGCGGGTCGATCTGAACCACCTGGGCCCGGCGGGCCAGTCGCGCGCCCTCGGGGGAGCCTCCCAGCGCCTTCAGGGCCGCGGCCACCGGGTGGGCGAGCAGGTCGGTGCGCTCCAGCGCCGGCTGCCAGCCGGTCTCCTCGGCGAGGACCTCGGCGGGATCGAGCAGCTCACTCATCATGCATCCTTCCGACGACGCGACCGGTGGCGCGGGCCGGCCGCCGGCGTGACGGGCAGGAGTCTATGGGGCCGGGACGACGACGGCGCGCCGGTCCGTTCAGCGGGCGCGGGCCAGGCGCCGGGCGACGCGCTCCTCCAGATGGGCCCTCACCCGGGGCCAGTCGTCCGCCGTCACGCAGAACATGGCCGTGTCGCGCACGCGCCCCTCCTCGCCGGGCGCCAGGGAGGGCTGCCAGGCGTGCAGAACGGCCTCGAAGCGGGCGCCGGTGCCGGCGATGGCGCGCCGGGCGACGTCGTTGCGGGCGTCGGTCTTGATGTCGAGGCGGTCCACGCCCCAGTCCTCGAAGGCCCGGGTCATGAGCAGGAGCTTGGCGGCCGGGTTGACCGCCGTGCCGCGGGCGGCGGGGGACAGCCACGAGGAGCCGACCTCGACGGCGAAGAGCCGCCCGCCCGGCATCCACCGCGGCGTCAGGTAGGCGGTGTGCCCGACGACGCGGCCGGTGGCGGCCTCGACCTGCGCGAAAGGCGCGTAGGAGCCGGCCTGGCGGCGCGCGATCGAGCCGGTCACGTAGGCCGCAACGTCCTCGGGGGCGGGCACGGTCGCGAAGGCGCTCGTCCCCGCGCCGACGGCGGCCTCGCGCAGCCCGGGCACGTGCCCGGGCTCCAGGGGCTCGAGCCGGACGACGTCGCCGGTCAGCGGGCCCGACGACAGGGCGGGCGCTGAGCCCGGGGCTGCTGCGGGGGTCATGGGGAGATCCTCGCACCAATGGCGCCGGTGTCCGGGGTGCATCTTGACGCGCACGGTGCGTGACGGCGCGAGCGACCGGGAGTCAATAAAGACCACATGCGCGCGGGAGCGGAAAGATAAGCGGATGGAATAGAAGTCGGTCGCGGCCTGTTCGCCCTGCCGACAGCGGCCGCCCGGCCGTCCGTCCAGTGCCGGCCGACACCGAGTCCGCCGGCCGCAGCCCTGCGTGAGGAGACGCATCCATGACCCACACCATCACAACCGGCTTCACCGGCAGCGCGCCGACCGAGGACGTCGACCTGCTCGTCGTCGGCGGGGGCAAGGCGGGAAAGTCCCTGGCCATGCTGCGCGCCAAGAAGGGCGACCGCGTCGTCATGGTCGAGCGCGACAAGGTCGGCGGCACCTGCATCAACGTGGCCTGCATCCCCACCAAGACCCTCATCTCCGCCGCCCGCGTCCTGAGAGAGGTCCAGGGCTCGGCCGCCCACGGCGTCGCCCTGCCCGAGAGCGACGGCGGCGCCCCCGCCCTGGGGCGGGCCCGCATCGACCTGGCCGCCCTGCGGGCGCGCAAGGAGGGCGTCGTGGGCGCCATGGTGGCCGCCCACGAGACGATGTTCCCCGCCTCCGGCATGGACTTCGTCAAGGGCACGGCCCGCTTCGTCGCCGAGCGCACCGTGGAGATCGCCCTGGCCGACGGCACCGCCCGGCGCGTGCGCGGCGCCAAGGTGCTCATCAACACTGGCACCACGCCGTCCCTCCCCCCGATTGAGGGGCTGGCCGACGTGCCCCGCTGGACCAGCGAGGACCTGCTGGCCCTGCCCGGGCTGCCCGACCGCCTGGTGGTGCTCGGCGGCGGGGTCATCGGCGTCGAGATGGCCTCGCTCATGGGGCTGCTCGGCGTCCCGGTCACGCTCCTGCACGCGGGCGAGCACATCCTGGACCGCGAGGACGACGATGTCGCCGCCGAGGTCGCCGCCGGCCTGGAGGCCCTCGGCGTCACGATCCTCACCGGAGCCCGCGCCGCGCGGGTGGGCGCCGGCGAGGACGGAGGCGTCGTCGTGACCGCCCGGGACGGTCGCGAGGCGGCCGGCTCCCACCTGCTCGTCGCCCTGGGGCGCACCCCCGTGACCGCGGGCCTCGGCCTGGAGGCCGCCGGGGTGGAGACCACCGAGCGCGGCTTTATCAAGGTGGACGACCACCTGCGCACCAGCGCCGAGGGCGTCTACGCCGCCGGCGACGTGGCCGGGAGCCCGCAGTTCACCCACGCCTCCTGGAACGACTTCCGCGTCCTGCGCGACCTGCTGGCGGGCGAGGAGGCCTCCACCTCCGGGCGCCTGATCCCCTGGGCCGTGTTCACCACCCCCGAGCTCGGGCACGTCGGGCTCACCGAGGCGCAGGCCCGCGCGGCCGGCCACAGCATCCGCATCGCCAAGACCCCCACAGCCGCGGTGCCGCGAGCCAAGACTCTGGGACGAACCGAGGGCTTCTACAAGATCGTGATCGACGCCGACACCGACGAGATCCTCGGCGCCGCCATTATCGGCGCCGAGGCCAGTGAGGTCGTCACCAGCGTGCAGATGGCGATGCTGGGCGGCCTGACCTGGCGCCAGGTGCGCGACGCCGTCATCACCCACCCCACCATGGGCGAGGGCCTCAACATCGTCCTGGACTCCCTGGGCTGAGGCGACCGGCGGAGGGCCTCGACTCCTCCGAGTCCCGTGCGGCACGACGGGCGAGGCACCGGGGAAGGCAGCCAGGGACCGGGCCCGTGCGGCGCGGGCGGCCCCGGACGCGCCGCACGGGGCCGCCCGGCGCGCTCGGAGACCCCGCGCGTCCGCTGATGGGCGCCGCCCGCTGAGCGCCTCCGCGGGCGGCGCGCGGTGGCAGGATGTGCCTGTGCTGCACGTCATCTTCTTCTCCCCCCGGATCCCCGGCAACACCGGGGCCGCCATCCGCCTGAGCGCCAACACCGGCTCGATGCTGCACCTGGTCGACCCCCTGTTCGACATGGACGACGCCAAGCTGCGCCGCGCCGGCCTGGACTACCACGACCTGGCCAGCACCCGCGTCCACGCCGACTTCGAGGAGTGCCTGGAGCAGGTGCCCGGGCGCGTACTCGCCTTCACCTCCCGCGCCGAGCGCCTCTACACCGACGTCAGCTGGCGCGGCGACGACGCCCTCCTGCTCGGGCCCGAGCCCACCGGCCTGCCCGAGGGGGTCATGTCCCACCCCCGCGTCACCGAGCGGGTCCGCATCCCCATGGTCGAGGGCAGCCGCTCCCTGAACCTGGCGAACTCCGCCGCCGTCGGCCTGTACGAGGCGTGGCGCGCACTCGGCTTCCCCGGCGCCCGCTGAAAGGCTCCGAGGAGCGCGAGGGGGAGCCGCGGCGGGAGGGCCCCGGGCTAGAGCATGTCCGCGGGCCTGATCGACAGGTCCTCGACCACCGCGTCGATCGGCGTGTCCACCGCCAGCCGGACCGCGGCCGCCACCGATGTCGTCGCCATGTGGTCCGCCGCCCGGTAGCGGCGGGACGCCGACCCCTCGGCGCGCAGACGACGGGCCCTGTCCCGCTGAAGGCGCTTCTGCATGGGCGTGTCCACCCGTCCGGGGTAGATCGACGTCACCCGCACCCGGCTGCGCTCCTCCTCGCGCAGCGCGTCCGCCAGCGCCTTGAGCCCGGCCTTCGCCGCGCAGTACAGCGCCTGCCGCGGCCAGGTCCGCAGCCCCGAGCCGGAGTTGATCATCACGACCAGCCCGCGCGTCTCGCGCAGCGCGGGCAGCAGCAGGCCGGTCAGGTGGGCGACGGCGACCAGGTCCAGGTCCAGCACGCTGCGCCACCGCGCGGGGGAGAGCTCCTCCAGGGTGCCGGAGGCCTCGACGCCCGCGGAGTTGACCAGAACGTCGAGCTGGGTGAGGTTGAGCTCGCCGACGGCGACGGCCAGCGCCTCGTCGTCGGTGAGATCCACGGCGCAGGTGCGCACCCGCGCGCCGGTCTCCTCCCCCAGGACCGAGGCGAGCTCGTCCAGATCCGTGGTCGTGCGCGCCAGGAGGACGAGGTCGTGGTCGGCGGCGAGGTCCCGCGCCACCGCCAGCCCGATGCCCGAGGTTGCGCCGGTGATCAGTGCCACAGGGCGGCGCTGGTGCCGGCCGGACTCATTGCGGGCGACGCCAGCAGGGCTCACTGGGACTCCTGCAGGAAGGGCGCCGCGCCGGGGGCGCCGGGCAGCGAGTAGGTCGCGGTGAGCGTGGCGCGGGCGATGCTGTGCGCCGCGCAGTGGAAGGCGACCGCCGCCGCGGTGGCCTCGTCGTCCAGGCCCAGGGTGTCCACGTCCAGGGCGTGCACGGCGAAGACGTAGCGGTGGTCGCCGTCTCCCCCGGGCGGGTAGGGGCCGAACCAGGCGTGCGAGCCCGAGTCATTGGCGGCGTGGAAGGCGGCGCCCTCGAGCCGGAGGTCGGACTCTCCCACCCCCCGGGGCAGGGAGGTGACCGAGGCGTCGAGGTCCTGCACCGTCCAGTGCCACCACCCCGAGGGCGTCGGGGCGTCGGGGTCGAAGCAGGACACGACGAAGGAGCGCGTGGCCTGCGGGAAGCCCGACCAGTGCAGCTCGGGGGAGATGTTCTCGCCAGGCGCGGTGAAACGATCCGCGATGCGCTCGCCCTCGGCGATGTCCTCGGACTCCAGCGTGAAGGCCGGCAGGGGCGGCAGCAGATCGTAGGGGAAGGGCGGACGCGGACGTGTCAGGTCGGTACTCACAGCGGACCTCCGGTGTCTGTTCAGGATCGTGATGGGGCACGAGAAGTAGAGCATGGTCACTCTATCCGCCGCACCTGGCAGGAACCCGAGAGTCCCCGGAGAGACCCGCGCCCGGGCTGCGTGTCGGAGGGCGGCGCTATCCTTGCCCATGAGTCGAACGCGCGTTCGAGTGCGCTCGAGAGCAGGAACCAGGAGGAGCTGCCATGCAGGCACCGCAGACGCCGCGGACGCCGCAGGCACCGCGGACGCCGGCCGCCAGCCGGCTCGCCGCGGCCCGCGCCGCCCTAAGGCGCGCCGAGCAGCGCACCGGCCTGGCGGACCAGGTCTCCCGGGGCGTCCGGCGCACCATGGTCCGGGCCCGCGCGCTCCGTCAGGAGGACGCCCGGTCGGACCCCTGGCCCGCTGCGATCGCGGATGCGCCGGGGGCGCTCAGCATTACCGGCTCGACGAGCGTCCTGCTGGCCGCCGCCGCCCACCGGCAGGGGCCTCACGGCTGGTGCGCCGTCGTCGGCGCCGAGGGCATCGGCTGGTGCGCCGCCGCGGAGAGCGGGCTCGCCCTCGACCGCGTCCTGGCCGTCTCGGCCTCCGACATCGACTCCCGCACCCTCCTCGCCGTCGTCGAGGCCCTTCTCGACGGCGTCGACGTCCTTCTCGTCTCCCCGCGGTGCTCCGCCGCCCTGCGCGCCCGGGACCGCCGCCACCTGACCGCCCGCGCCCGCGAGCGCGGCGCCCTCCTCCTCGCCCCGACCCCCTGGGAGGGGGCGCGGGTCCTGGACGCCGTGCCGCAGACGGGCCCGCCGCCGGGCGGGCCCGGCGCCGTCGTCGCCCTGCACCCCCGCTGTCGGGCCGCCGACCCGGCCCTCCCGGGGCGGCCCGCCAGCGAGATGCCCGAAGGCTACCTGCACCGCCTCGCCTGGTCGCTGCGGGACCCCGCCGGAGCGGGCTCCTTCCAGCTCCTCCTCGACGCCGCGGGGGCCGGCCCGCGGGCCGCGGGCGCGGAGCCCCGCCCCGGGCCCGCCGTCGTGTCCGGGCGGGGCGCATGACTCCCCGGGCCCCGCGCCTTGTCGCCGTCTGGGTCCCCGACTGGCCCGTCGTCGCCCTCGCCCTCGAGGCGCGCGGGCGTCGGCGGGCTCCGGCAGACCGGGCTCGGGAGGCGGCCCCGGACCCGGCCCTGGCCCCTGTCGCCGTCGTCGGCGGACGCGGCGTGGTCGCCGCCTCCGCGCCCGCGCGCGCCGCCGGCGTCGCCACCGGGATGCGCCTGCGGGTCGCCCGCGCCCTGTGCCCCGGCCTCGTCGCGGTCCCCTCCCGCCCCGGCCACGAGGCCCGCGGCTTCGAGGCCGTCATGGAGGCCCTGGGCTCCCTGCTGGCCGACCCGCTCGTCGCCCGGCCCGGCCTGGCCCTGTCCGGCGCCCGCGGCCCCGCCTCCTGGGCCGGGGGCGAGGAGGCGCTCGCCGCGGCCCTCGTCGAGGCCGTGGCCGAGGCGCCGGGGGCGGAGTGCCAGGTCGGAATCGCCGACTCGCTGCTCGGGGCGGTGCTCGCGGCGCACGAGGGGATCATCGTCCCCGCCGGGCGGGCGCCCGCCTTCCTGTCCCCCTGGCCTCTGGAGGCCGTCCTGGCGGCCCTGCCCACGCACCGGCTGCGCCACGAGGCGCGCGGGCTGCTGGAGATCCTCGCGCGTCTGGGCCTGCGCAGCCTCGGGGACCTGGCGGCCCTGCCGGCTCGCGACGTCGCCGCCCGCTTCGGGGCGGCGGGGGAGCGGCTGCACGGCCTCGCATCCGGCGCCTCCTGGCGGGTGCCGGAGACGCGGCGGCCGGAGGCCGAGCTCACCGTGGAGGCTCCCCTGGACCCGCCCGTCTCGCGGGCGGATGCCGCCGCCTTCGCCGCGCGCGCGGCGGCCGAGGACCTCGCGGCCCGGCTCGCGGCGCACGGCCTGGCCCCGGGACGGCTGCTCGTGGAGGCCCGCTGCGAGGACGGCACCGGCCTCGCCCGCTCCTGGATGCTCCGGGCCGTCCCCACCCCCGCCGAGCTGACCGACCGGGTGCGCTGGCAGCTGGAGGGGTGGCTGTCGGGGCGCGCGGGGCGTCCGCCCGCCGCCCCGCTGGAGCACCTGCGCCTGAGCGCCCTCGAGCCGGCCCCCGAGGGGGCCGGCCTGTGGACCGCGCCCGGGGAGCAGGGGGAGAGGCGCGCCCACCGGGCGGCCGAGCGCGTCGAGTCGCTCCTGGGCGCCGGCGCGCTCCAGGTGCCCGGTCTCGCGGCCGGACGCGACCCGCGCTCGCGCTCGCGGCCGGCCCCCTGGGGGGAGCGGGCGCCGTCGGCCGCGGGCGCCACCGGGACCGGTGCGCCCTGGGCGGGGTCGCTGCCTGCGCCGTCCCCGTCGGTCGTGCCGGAGCGTCCCGCCCCCGCCGTGCTGGTGGACGCCGAGGGCCGGGACGTCCTCGTCGACCGGCAGGGGCAGCTCGAGGGCGTGCCCGCGCGCCTGGAGGTGGACCGGCCCCAGGACGGCGGCTGGGGCGGCGGCCGGTGGGAGGGGCGCCGGCGGGTCGTGTCATGGGCCGGACCCTGGCCCGTTGACGAGGGCTGGTGGCGCCCCGAGGGGGCGTCGCGCCGGGCCTACCTCCAGGTGGTCGCGGATCCCGGCCCGCCGCTGCTGCTCGTGCGCGCGGGGCGCTGGTGGCTCGACGCGGTCTACGACTGAGGTGAGGCAGAGGCCCGGCGGCGCGGGCCCCGGCGAGGCCCCGGTGCGGAGGAGGCCGAGGGTATCCCGGGTGCGCCAGGCGGCGGGAACGGGCAGGTGCGCGGGGCAGCCGGACGGCGGCGGCAGGTGCGTCGGCCATAGCAGCCTCCGCCTTCTACCCGCTGGAATACAAGTATATGACTTGTTAAAGGGGCGGTGTTGATCAAATTTAATACTTGTATTTGCTGGGTTATGAGGAATATTCTTGAGTATGCTCATCCGTTATGCCGTCATCGCCGACATCGTGGGCTCGCGTGCTCTGCCCGACCGCGTTCAGGCCCAGCGGACCTTCACCGACGTCCTCGTCCGCGCCGGTGAAGGGCTCAACCTGCCTCGGAGCCCGTACGCGACTGTCGGCGATGAGTTCCAGGCGGTCGCGGACAGCCTCGGCGCGGCCCTCACCCTCACCCTGCGCACCCAGCTGCTCCTCCCCGGGGTCCTGTCGCTGCGCTTCGGCGTGGGCGCGGGCGAGGCCCGGGACGTGGGCGCTAACGACGGCGCCCCCGTTCAGGACGGCCCCGCCTGGTGGCTGGCGCGGGAGGCCATCGACTGCGCGCACGCCGCCCAGGACGCGGGGCTCGGCTTCGTGCGCACCCGGGTGCGCCTGGGCGCTGGGGCCCCCGAGGACCCGGCAGGGCCCGCGGCCTGCGAGAACGTCCGGGAGCACGAGCGGGTCACCAATGCGATGCTCACGCTCAGGGACCAGGCCGTTCAGCGCATGCGCGAGCGGCCGCGCCGACTGATGGGGCGCCTTCTCATGGGGGCCACGCAGGTGGAGGCGGCCGGTGCCGAGGGCGTCACCCAGTCGGCCGTCTCGGCGCTGGTGCGGGGCACGGGCGCGGGGCTGCTCGAGGCGCAGGCCCTGCTCGCCGCGGTGACGGACGACAGGCGCGGAAGGAGGGTCCTACGGTGACTGCTGCTCTGGTTCTTCTGCTCGGCGTCACGGCTGCTCTCTTCCCCGCGGGCGGCCGTCCCGCCGCCTGGCGCGGCGCCGGCGGTCGGCTGGGGGTCGCGCAGGTCGTCGTCCTGGTCCTCGGGGCGCTGCTCGGCGCTCCCGTCCTCGGCCTGCCGTGGTGGCAGGCCGCCGCCGCGGCGGGGCTGGCCGGCCTGTGGACCGCCGCGACCCGGCTGGCCCCCGCTCCTCGCGCGACTCTCTGGCGCTGGGGCGCGGCAATCGCGGTGATCGCCCTGTGCGCGGTGCTTCAGGGTGAGCCGCAGGCCGCGGCGGGCCGCGCCGCCCGGCTGTGCCAGGGCGCAGGCTGCCTCCTCCTGCTGACGACGCCGGCCAACCGCGCCGTCACCGACCTGCTGGCCATCGCCCGCGGGCGGGTGCGGCCCGACGGCGAGACGCGGCCCGGCCGGGACGGCGAGACGCGGCCCGACTGGGCGCCCCTGCGCGGCGGGCGGTGGATCGGGCCGCTGGAGCGGCTCCTCCTGCTCCTGCTCGCCTCCATGGGCGTACACGCCGCCGTTGCCGCAGTCATCGCCGCTAAGGGCGTCATCCGCTTCCCTGAGATCAGCAGGGACGAGCGCGGCGACAAGGCCGAGGAGTTCCTCATCGGGTCCCTCGCCTCGTGGGCCCTCGCCGTGCTGGCCGCCATGCTCCTGACCCGCCCCTGAGCACGCTGAGATGATCGAAGTCTGGGGTCTGTGGCCTCTTCCCTCGTGGAGATCGGTTCGAGGCGGGCCGGCGCCGACGTCGGGCGGGGCCTCGACATCGACTGCGAGGGTATGTTCACGTTCCGACGCGCCCCGCCCGGAACCAGCCATCTGAGGCTCCCGGCGGCTCTCGGCGTCGCCGGTCCTCTCCCCGGAGCCTCTCAGCCCCGTCCGAGGTCCGCCGTCGCCGGATCCACCTTCGGGGCCCGCGTGGCCAGCTTGTGGCCCCACCACAGGGCGAAGAACACCGGCACGCCCACGTAGGACATGAGGATGCCGCCCAGCGGCTCCCCGGAGGTCGCCGGCTCGTAGGCCTGACCCACGATGATCGCCGCACAGGCGACCAGGGCGACGACGGCGCCAGCGGGGAAGAGGCTCGCCCGGTACGGCAGCTCATCCAGGCTCCTCCCCTGGGCGCGCATGGCCATGCGGAACTTCCAGTGGCACCAGGAGATCCCCGCCCAGGTGATGAAGCCCGCCAGGGCCGAGACCGTCAGCAGCAGCTCGTATGCCCGCCCGTCGCCCACCAGGGACGTCAGGAAGCCGGCCAGGCCCACGAGGGTGGTGGCCAGCAGGGCGTTGAGCGGCACCTGGTGGCGGCTCAGCCGGGTGAGGAAGCGCGGGGCGTGGCCGCGCTCGGCCAGGGCGAAGAGCATGCGGGTCGAGGAGTACAGGCCCGAGGTCCCCGCCGAGAGCACCGAGGTGAGGATGACGGCGTTCATGAGGCTGGCCGCCCCCAGCACGCCGGCGCGTTCGAAGATCAGCGTGAAGGGGCTGATCGAGACGTTCTCCTCCGAGGTGTTGAGCAGGTTCGGGTCGGTGTAGGGGATGAGGAAGCCGATGACGGCGATCGCCCCGATGTAGAACAGCAGGATGCGCCAGAAGATCGTGCGGATCGCCCGGGGGATCGTGACCTCCGGGTGCTCGGCCTCGCCGGCGGCGGTGCCGATGAGCTCGGTGCCCTGGAAGGAGTAGCCGGCCACCAGGAGCACCAGCAGGACCCCCTTGCCGCCGCCCACGAAGGGCGCCTCGCCCCCCGTCCAGTTGCTGGTGCCCGGAGACGTCCCCAGGATCCCGACGATCATGATCACGCCCAGCACGAGGAAGACGATCACCGTCATGACCTTGATGGCTGCGAACCAGAACTCGCTCTCGCCGTAGGCGCGCGTGGACAGCGCGTTGATGCCGAACAGGATGAGCAGGAACAGGCCCGACCACACGATCGAGGGCACCTCCGGCAGCCAGTACTTCATCACCAGCGCCGCCGCCACCAGCTCGGCTGCCACCGTGATCGCCCAGTTGAACCAGTAGTTCCAGCCGATGGCGAATCCGAAGGACGGCGAGACGAAGCGGGTCCCGTACTCGCCGAAGGAGCCGGCCACCGGCAGGTAGGCCGCCATCTCGCCCAGCGACTGCATAATGAGCCACACCATGACACCGATGGCCGCGTAGGCCACCAGCGCGCCGCCGGGGCCGGCCGTGGAGATCGTGGCGCCCGAGGCCACGAACAGGCCGGTGCCGATCGCCCCGCCGATGGAGATCATCGTCAGGTGGCGGCTGCGCAACGAGCGGCGCAGGCCCTCGTCGGAGGCGGGGCTCGGGGGCGCGGGACGGTCCTTCTGAGCAGTTGATGTGGTCATGATGCGTTCCGGGATCGGGGGCAAGGGCTGGTCGCATGGATGCGACTCGCGCACGCGGCGGCCTCACCCTAGCCGTGATCGGCGGCGGGGCGGTACGGCGGTCCGAGCGCCGAGCAGAGAAATGCCGTAGTATGTACATATGTTCGATAATGTGGGGCGCGCAGCCGCGGGCCGCACCTACCGCTACGCCGAGCTCCATGCCCACTCCGCCTACTCCTTCCTCGACGGCGCCAACGAGCCGGAGGACCTCATCGGCGCCGCCGCCGAGCTGGGCCTGGAGGCACTCGCCCTGACCGACCACGACGGCCTGCCCGGCATCGTCAAGCACGCCGAGGCCGGGCGCGCCCACGGCCTGCCCACCGTCCACGGCGCCGAGCTCACCCTGGACGACGGCGCCCGCCTGCCCGTCCTGGCCCGCGACCCGCGCGGCTACCGCCGCCTGAGTGCCGCCATCTCCCGCCACAACCTCGACGCCGGCCGCCGCGCAGAGCCCGCCCACCGGCTCCCCGAGCTCGCCGCCGCCCTGCGCGGCACCGGCGCTGGCTGCTCCTGCCTGGTCCTGACCGGCACGGTCAACGGGCCCCTGCGCCGCTCCCTGGGCGACCCGCGCCGCCCGGCCGCCTGGGACCGCCGCGCCGCCGACGCCGCCCTGGGCGGGCTCGTGGACGCCCTCGGCCCCGACTCCCTCGCCGTCGAGCTCGTCCTCGACGGCGGTCCCACCGACGCCGCCGTCACCGACGCCCTCGGCGCCCTGGCCGCCGCCCACCGGCTCCCGCTGCTGGCCACCGGTGCGGTCCGCTGCGCGCGCCCCGCCGACTCCCGCCTGGCCGACGTGCTGACCGCCACCCGGCTGCGCACCGACCTGGAGGGCGCCCGCGGGCACCTGCCCGCGCTCGGGCGCTGGCTGCGCGGGCCGACGGACATGGCCCGCCTCCACCGGCGCGCGCCCCGCGCCGTCGACGCCGCGGCCGAGATCGCCCAGGACCTCGCCTTCGACCTGTCGCTGGTCGCCCCCGACCTGCCCGCCGTCGATGTGCCGCCCGGACACACCTCCGCCACCTGGCTGCGCGAGCTCACCCGCCGCGGGGCGCTGGAGCGCTACGGCCCGCCCGAGGAGGACCCCGAGGCCTGGAGGGCTCTCGCCCACGAGCTCGACGTCATCGAGTCCCTGGGATTTCCCGGCTACTTCCTCATCGTGCGCTCCATCGTCGACTTCTGCCAGGCCTCGGGGATCCTGTGCCAGGGGCGGGGGAGCGCCGCCAACTCCGCCGTCTGCTACGCGCTGGGCATCACCGCCGTCGACGCCGTGCGCCGCAGGATGCTCTTCGAGCGCTTCCTGTCGCCCGGACGGGCCGGCTACCCCGACATCGACCTCGACATCGAGGCCTGCCGCCGCGAGGAGGTCATCCAGCACGTCTACGCCCGCTACGGGCGCGAGCGCGCCGCCCAGGTCGCCAACGTCATCTCCTACCGGCCCCGCTCCGCCGTGCGCGACGCCGCCCGGGCCCTCGGCCATCCCCCCGGCCTGCAGGACGCCTGGGCCGCCCAGATGGACCGGTGGGGGAGTGTGCGCACCGACGGTGCCGGCTCCGTGTCGGCCGACCGCTGCCCGCACCCGCCGGCCGAGCCTCCGGAGCAGGTCCTCGGCATCGCCGAGCGCCTGCTGAGGCTCCCGCGCCATCTCGGCATCCACCCCGGCGGCATGGTCCTGGCGGACCGCCCCGTCACCGAGGTCTGCCCGGTGCGGTGGGCCGCCACGGAGGGGCGCACGGTCCTGCAGTGGGACAAGGACGACTGCGCGAGCGCGGGCCTGGTCAAGTTCGACCTGCTGGGCCTGGGCGTGCTCACGGCGCTGCGCCTGGCCTTCACCGGTCTGGCCGAGCGCGGCGAGCGAGTGCCCGGGCCGGGCGCCGGAGAGGCCGGCGCCCTGCGCCGCGCCCAGGCCGGCAGGGCCTGGGGGCTGCACACCCTCCCTGAGGAGGACCCCGCGGTCTACCGGCTGCTGAGCGCCGCGGACACGGTCGGCGTCTTCCAGGTCGAGTCCCGCGCCCAGATGGCCACCCTGCCGCGCCTGCGCCCGCAGACCTTCTACGACATCGTCGTCGAGGTCGCCCTGGTGCGCCCCGGCCCCATCCAGGGAGACGCCGTCACCCCCTACATCCGCCGCAGGCTCGGCCGGGAGGAGGTCGACTACCTCCACGACTCCCTCAGGCCGGCCCTGGCCAAGACCCTCGGGGTCCCCCTCTTCCAGGAGCAGCTCATGCAGATCGCCGTCGACGCCGCCGGCTTCAGCCCCGCCGAGGCCGACGCCCTGCGCCAGGCCATGGGCTCCAAGCGCTCGGCGGAGCGCATGGAGGCCCTGCACCTGCGCCTGGTGGAGGGGATGACCGCCCGGGGGATCGACGCCGGCACCGCCGAGACCGTCTTCGACAAGCTGCGGGCCTTCGCCGGCTTCGGCTTCCCCGAGTCCCACGCCCTCTCCTTCGCCCACCTGGTCTACGCCTCGGCCTGGCTCAAGGCCCGGCGTCCCGAGGACTTCTACGCGGGGCTGCTGGCGTCCCAGCCCATGGGCTTCTGGTCCCCCCAGACCCTGGTCGCCGACGCCCGGCGCCACGGCGTGCGTGTCCTGCCCGCCGACGTCAACGCCTCGCGAGAGGAGGCCCGCGTGCGCACGCGCGGGCAGGAGGCCGGGAAGAGGCCTTGCGAGGAAGGGGACGGGGGCGCCGGCTGGGGGCCGCTGCGCCCGTCGCCGAGCGCCCTGAGCCCCCTGGAGACCCACCCCGACCTCGCGGTCCGCCTCGGCCTGGCCCGGCTCAAGGGGCTGGGAGGGCGGGGCGCCTCCGCCATCGTCTCCGAGCGCCTCGCCCACGGCCCCTATGCTGACGTCGCCGACCTCGCCAGGCGCGTGCGCCTGAGCCGCCGCCGCCTGGAGACCCTCGCCGCCGCCGGGGCCCTGGCCTCCCTGGGGGTCGGAAGGCGGCAGGCCCTGTGGGCCGCCGGGGCGCTCTCCGAGGAGCACGGCCGACCAGGGCCCCGCCGCCCGGCCGGCCAGGCAGGCGGCCGGTGGTACCAGCCGCCACTGCCCGGGACCGCCGTCGGCGCGCGCGCCCCGCGCCTGCCCCCCATGACCGACCGCGAGCGGCAGGCGGCCGACCTGCGGCTGACGGGCACGTCCACCCGCGGCTTCCCGACCGTCTTCGTGCGCCCGGACCTGGCGCGTTCCGGGGTCCTGCCCATCGCCGAGGCCGCCCGTCGCGGCGCCGGTGAGCGCGTGCGCGTCGCCGGAGTCGTCACCCACCGCCAGCGGCCCGGCACGGCATCCGGCACCGTCTTCCTCAACCTTGAGGACGAGACCGGTCTGCTCAACGTCGTGTGCTCGGTGGGCCTGTGGAGGCGCTACCGCCGCGTCGGCCGGCGTGCGAGCGCACTGGTCGTGCGCGGCCGGGTCGAGTCGTCCGACGGCGCCACCTCCCTGATCTCCGAGCGCCTCGAGGCCCTGGAGGGCGTTGAGGCGCTCGGCAGCCGCGACTGGTGCTGACCGCCTCGAGCCGCTCAGTCGCCCTTCCCGTTGGAGTAGGAGGGCAGGTCGCCCACCACCGGGGCGTCCTTGACGTGCAGCTCGGAGTAGACCGACCACAGCACGCTGACCAGCGGGACGGCGACGATCGCGCCCAGCAGCCCCGCGGAGTAGGTGCCCACGGCCACGGCGATAATGACGACGACCGGGTGCATGGAGACCTGGCGCCCCATAATGAGCGGCTGCAGGATGTGCCCCTCGATCTGGCCGATCCCCGCCACACCCAGCCCCACCACGATCATGGTGATGAAGCCCTTGGAGGCCAGTGCCACCACCATGGCGATGCCCATGGCGATCGGCGCGCCGATCATGGGGATGAAGGCGCCGATGAACACCAGCACGGCCAGCGGCGCGGCGAGCGGGACGCCCACGACCTGGAGGAAGACGCCCGCCATCATGGCGTCGGTCAGCGCCACAATGACCGTGCCGCGCGCGTAGCCGGCGAAGGTGTACCAGCCCGCGCCGGCCGCCCGGTGCACCGACTCGCGCATGGTGGCCGGCAGCTCGTTGAGGAACCAGCGCCACATGCGCCCGCCCGAGGCGAGGAAGAAGATCGTGGAGAAAAGAGCCAGTGCCAGTACCGCGAAGACGTCGGCGACGGTGCCCGCGTTCGACAGCACCTCGGTGGCCAGGGTCGGGGCGTTGGACTGCACGTAGGCCTGGCCCTGCTCGACCAGGAGCTGGACCTGCCCCATGACCTCGGCCTCGGTCAGGTGCATGGGCAGGGGCCCGTGCTCCACGAAGTCCAGGATCGTGTCCACGCCGTTGGAGAACTGCGTGCCCAGGGTGGCCCACTGGCTGGTGACCGAGGTGACCACGTAGAAGACGAGCCCGGCCACGACGCCCACCGTGGTCAGCAGCGCCAGGAAGGTCGCGGGGTAGCGCGGCATGATCCGGGCGAACAGGTTGACCAGGGGCTGGAGGAGCGAGGTGAAGACCAGGGCTATGAACAGCCCGATGAACACCGGGACGATCTGGGAGGTGATGTAGAAGACCAGGGCGATGACGATGAGGATCCCCAGCAGCAGCCAGGCGCCGACGCCTCCGTGCACCATCCAGGAGGGCAGTGCCTCGAAGACCGTGGCGCGCGTGGTCACGGTGGAGGGGACCACGGGGACCACCGTCGTCGAGGCCGGTGCGTCGCCGGCCTCCGTCGCGCCCGCGGTCTCGGTACGCGTCGTGGTGCTGTCCTCGTAGCGCAGCTGCTCGGCTCGCGCGGTCCGCCTGGCCTCTTCGGCCCGGTCGATGGCGCGCGACAGGGCGTCGCGCCCGTCGTGCAGTCGGGCCCCGAGCCCCCGCCAGTGGGGCTGGTGGGGGCTCGCCGCCCCGTCGGCCGTCCTCGTCGGCGTCTCCTCGTGCGCGCTCGCGGGCCGCTCGCGGGCCTCGGCGGAGGCGGCCTGCGGGCGGTCCTCCCGCTCCTGCTCCTCCTGCGCCATGCCTCAGACCTCCGCTCCCAGCAGCGAGGCCAGCTCGGGGACGTCGGCGGCCAGCCACTGCGCCCCCGCCAGCTCGTCCGCATCGCCGTAGCCCCACAGCGCGCCGATGCACTCCACGCCCGCCTGCCGGGCGCCCTCGACGTCGTAGCTGCGGTCGCCGACGTGCACTACTCGGCTCGTGTCCGCTCCGGCCGCGGACAGCAGCACCAGCGCACGGGCGATGACCACGGCCTTCTCCCCGCCCCGGTCGTCGTCGGCGGCTCCCGTCACGGCGTCGAAGCACGGGCCCAGGCCGGTGTGCTCGATGATCAGCCGGGCCAGGGACTCCCGCTTGGATGTCGCCAGGGCCAGCGGCACCCCGCTCTCGTGCAGGGAGCGCACGAGAGCGGGCACCCCCTTATAGACCGGGGCCCGGTACATGAGCTCACGGTAGTGCGATCTGTAGGCCGCCACGGCGCGGGCATTGGCCCGGCCGGTGAGCCCCGCGTAGCGCGCGAAGGTCTCCGCCAGCGGCGGCCCGACGAAGCTCATGAGCCTCGCCCGGTCGGGAACCGCGATGCCCAGGTCGTCGAAGGCCGCGCAGAAGGACGCCAGGATGACGGGGGCCGAGTCCGTGACGGTGCCGTCCAGGTCCAGCAGGACGGCCGAGAACTCGCCCGCTGAGCCTCGTGCGGGACGGAATGATGATCTCGTACTCAAGGATGCTCGCTCTCGGCCGGAAAACTCGGACAGGACCCGGCCAGCCTACTAGCGTGGCCCCATGAGCGCCGACGCCACCCGCCCCCGTCTTCCGCACACCGCAGCCCTGAGCGCCGGCCGGGGGGGCCAGCCCCGCCTGCTGATCGACGCGCCCGCCGGCAGCGCCGAGATCTACCTCTTCGGGGCGCACCTGACGGCCTGGACGCCACGCGGCGGCAGGCCGGTCCTGTTCCTGTCCCGACAGGCCCGATTCGACGGCGAGACCGCCATCCGCGGCGGGGTCCCCCTGTGCCTGCCGTGGTTCAGCGTGGGGCCTCAGGGCACATCCCGGCCCAAGCACGGCTGGGCGCGGATCATGAGATGGGAGCTGCGCTCGGTCGAGCCCACGCCCGAGGGCGGGGTGCGCGCCCTGCTGACCCTGGAGCACGACGCCGTCTCGGCGCTCTACGAGGTGACGGTGGGGGAGACGCTGACCATGGGCCTGTCGCTGCGCAACACGGGGGCCGAGCCGCGCCTGGTCGAGGCCGCCCTGCACGCCTACCTGGCGGTGCACGACGTCACGGCCAGCGTCCTGACCGGCCTGGAGGGCGCCGAGTACACCGAGGACGGCCTCTCCGGGCAGGTGCAGGCCGGGCCGCTCAGGCTCACCGGACCCATCGACCGCATCTACCGCTCCGAGGCGCCGGTGCGCGTGAGCGACCCGGGCAACGGCCGCGCGATCGTGGTGCGGGGGACGGGGTCGCCGACGACCATCGTGTGGAACCCCTGGTCCCGGGGCGCCTCGCAGATCGACGATCTCGCCGACGACGAGTTCGCCTCCTTCGTGTGCGTCGAGACCGCCGCGGCGCGCCAGGACGCGCCCGTGATCGACCCCGGGGCGTCATGGTCGATGAGCTCCGTCATCGCCACCGAGCCCGCCGCACCCCTGTGACCGAGCGCACCGGGGCGGAGTTGCCCCGCCTTGCGGGAGGCGTGCTAAGTTTCTCTCCGTCGCTGCGGGAGGTGCGCCTCCCGACGGCGGAGACGCGGTGACGACAGCGTCCGAGTGGCGGAATAGGTAGACGCGCTAGCTTGAGGTGCTAGTGCCTTATTAAACGGGCGTGGGGGTTCAAGTCCCCCCTCGGACACCAGGAGCGCGGGCCCCGGTCGAAGGACCGGGGCCCGCGACGTGCCCGGTGCGCCGGAGCCCGCGAGAGCCCGACACCGCCTTTTATTGTCCCTTCGGTCGTTTGGTCTCGTATGCTCGTGCCCACCGCCAGCACCGCCTCTGCTCACGACTCGTCACGACTCGTCACGACTCGCAAGGACACACCTCTGTGACCAGCCCGGACACCGGCCCCGCCGCCCCTCCCACGAGACACCCGGCTCCCGTCATCAAGGCCCGCATCGCCGTCTACCTCACCTTCCTGGCCAACGGCCTGGGCTTCTCCAACCTGGTGCCCCGCTACCCCGAGGTGCTCGCCCACCTGGGCATCACCAAGGCCGCCTTCGGCCAGGCCGTCATGTTCTCCTCGGTCGGCGCGCTCGCAGCCGGGCTGGCGGCCTCCTGGTGCATTACCCGCTTCACCTCGGCGCGGGTGGCCTCGGCGGGGATGATCGTGCTCGGGCTCGGGCTGCTCGGCGCCGGAGCGGCCGGCTCCTGGCTCGTCTTCGCGCTGTGCATGGCCTGGGTCGGCGGCACCGACGCCGTTATCGACGTGGCCCAGAACGCGCACGCCCTGCGCGTGGAGCGCCGCTGGGGGTCCAGCATCATCACCAGCTTCCACGCCGCCTGGAGCCTGGGCGCGGTGCTCGGGGCCGTCGCGGGGCAGGCCATGGCCGGCGCGGGCGTTCCCATCGGGCTGCACATGGCGGGCGTTCTCGTGGTGCTGACCGTGGTCTCCGCGGCGGCGGCGCCGTGGACGATCAAGGGGCCCGACTCCGACGACCGGCCCGAGACGGCGCCCGAGGGCGGCCCGGCCGGCTCCCAGGGCCCCGCCGGCGCGCGCCCGGGGCGGCCGGGGGGCCGAGCCCGCCTGCTGACAGTCGGCGCCGTCGTCGTGCTGGGCCTCATGTGCGCCGCCGCCATGTTCCCCGAGGACGTCACCGCCAGCTGGTCCTCGCTCCTGCTCGCCGAGCAGGGCGCCGCTCCCGGCACGGTGGGCATGGGGCTGGTCTGCCTGCAGACGACCATGATCGCGGGGCGGCTGGTGGGCGACGCCGTCATCGACCGCTTCGGGGCGCGCGCGGTGATCGCCGGGGGCGGCGCGCTCGTGGCCGCGGGCATGGGGACGGCCCTCGCGGCCGGCTCGGTGCCCGGCACCCTGGCCGGCATGGTGGTCGCCGGAGCCGGCTGCGCCGTCGCCGTGCCCGTGGCCTACGCCGCCGCCGACGACGTGCCCGGCATGAGGCCGGGAGCCGGCCTGACGATCGTGTCCTGGCTCGCCCGGGTCATCATGCTCGTCTCGCCGCCGGTCGTCGGCTGGTTCGCCGACGCCCACGGAACCTGGGTGGCCCTGGTCTACGGCCTGCTGGGCGGCGCGATCCTCACGGCGAGCTGGCCGGTGCTGCGCACGGGCGCACGCGCGGGCCGGTGAGCGCTCAGGGCACTCCGGCGGCGGCCCGCCGCGCGGCGTCCCGGCGACGCACCCGGGCCGCGCACCACCACGCGCCCACCGCTCCCGTCAGCGCGAAGGCCGCCAGCGGGACCGCCGTGGCCGCCGGCCCGATCCCCGGCCCGCCGGCGACCCGCGACTCGCCGTTCAGGACGACGGCGACCAGGACCTGGCAGGCCAGCACAGCCCCCGCGAGGCCGCCGTGCAGAAGAGCCAGGGCGTTCCACCGGTCCTCCCGGCGGCGGGCCCGGCACCACGAGGGCAGGGCGGCCACGTCGACGCGGTCCAGGTCGATCCTGACGGGCTCGCGGTCCCCGGGCGCCGTGCGCGGACGGCTCAGGACCACCGGGTCGGAGCGCCTGAGGCGCACGCAGACGAATGCGCCCAGGATCCCGTAGGCGAGCAGCGGCGCGGGCGCGGGGGAGAACAGCCCCATGGACACCGGGATGACGAGGGCGAGCCCGGCGAGGGCGAGCCCGGCGACCAGGACGACGGCGAGGCCCGCCGTACCCCGCCTGGCGCGGCGCGCGGCCCGCGCCACCTCGACACGGTCCGGCCAGGCCGGGCCCGGCAGCCCGCTGCGGGTCAGGCCGCGCACGACCCGCTCCCCGCCTGGGTGGGTGACGAGGTCGCGCCGCCACCCCATCTCGATGTCGAGCGGCCGGGAGGACCCCGGCTCCTGGCCGGCGAGCCGCGCGAGCCTCCCGCGCAGGAGCTGCCACTGGTCCTCGGCCAGCCACGGGGGCGTGCGCACCAGCCAGGCGCGCCGCCCCATGACGGCCGCCAGCGCGGCCAGGCCCGCTACGACCAGCAGCATCGCGGTGATCGCGGTCGATGCGAGCGCGTCGCCCGCCCCGGGGGAGCCCGGCGGGTCCCGCCACTCCTGCCATGCCCTGACGGTGAACGCGCACGCGATGATGACGAAGCCGGCCAGCATGACCGCTTGCAGGAGGCGGACGAAGAATCCCAGCGGGGGCAGGGCGGCGGTCCGCGAGGCGCCTCGGGGCGGCCGGAAGGCCGCCAGCGCCTCGTGGACGGCCCGGGTCACGGCGCCTGCGGACCCGACCGCGGTCAGCGGGACGGTCAGGCGCTCGCGAACGAGCGGCAGACTGCTCGGGGCGCCGGTCAGCCCGGACTCGTAGCGCCGAATGGCGCGTGTGCGCTTGAGCCCGCCCGCGCGCCCGTCGAGGTCCTGCCTCTCGACCCCGGCCCGGGCGACGCGGGCGGGGACGCGCTGCTCGACGCACACCACCCCCGAGCGCCGACGCACCCGGACGCCGGGGTGCAGCCACCTCGGCATGGGGGGCTGCGCGGGCCGCCCTCCTGCGGCACCGGGGCTCCGGAATCCAGCGGCAGAGGACTCGGGGTGCTCAGGACGGGGCATGAATCGGGTCCTCTCTGTCAGGTCTGTCAGGCGAGCGGATCAGTCGGCGCCCCGCCATAGTAGGAGGCGCGGCAGGCCGGTTGCACAGCGGTTCGCTGCGCCGCGCCCGGCCGGCGTCCGGACGGGGCGGCTATGATCGCCCGGCGTGAGGCCCTTCGAGATCCGCGTCCCCGCCGTCGAGCGAGGCGGCGCCCGCCTGCCCGCGCTCCTGCTGTCCGCGCCCACCGGGGCCGACATCGACAGGATCGCCGAGATCTGCCGGGACGCCGACATCCAGGAGTGGACCACCGTCCCGCGCGGCTACACCCGCGCCGACGCCGAGAGCTTCGTGACCGGGACGGTCGCCTCCGGCTGGGAGAGCGGGAAGGACCTCAGCTGGGCCGTGCGCGAGGACCGGGGGGAGGGCGCCCCCGTCCTCGTGGGCATGATGGGCCTGGCCGGCGGGGCGGGCGGCGTCTGGGAGATCGGCTACTGGCTGGACCCTGCGGCCCGCGGGCGGGGCACCGTCTCCCGGGCCGCCCGCGCCCTCATCGGGGCGGCCTTCGAGGCGGACGGGCCGCTGCGCGCCCGCGCCCTGCGGTGGCGCTGCGACATCCACGACGGCGTCCCCAACTGGGCGTCCTGGCGCGTGGCCTGGGGGCTGGGCTTCCGCCGGGAGGGGCGGGTGCGCTCCCTCCTGGCCAACGACGGCGCCCTCCACGACGGCTGGATCGCCACTCTCCTGCCCGACGACCCGCGCGAGCCGCGCGCCCCCTGGGACGGGCCCGTCGTCGAGGGGCGGGCGGCCGGCTCTTCCCACAGCCATGGTGCCGTTACCCCGCTCGTGCCCGCCGACGGCGTCGGCGAGCGGGAGGGCGACGACCCCGAGGCCCTCGTGCGCCGCTTCCACCGCCTCTACGGCCTGCCGATCCGCACCGACGGGCCGTCCCTGGAGCGCGAGAGCCTCCACATGCGCATGAGCCTGATCGCCGAGGAGTTCGCCGAGCTGACCGGGGCCGTCTACGGGTCGGCCGCCCGCGCCGAGGCGGAGGCCGCCTACGCCCGGGCCGTGGCCGCCGACGACGGTCGGCGCAGCACCGTCGAGGCCGCCGACGCCTTGGCGGACCTCGTCTACGTCGTCTACGGCATGGCCCTGGAGACGGGCATCGACCTGGCCGCCGTGCTGGCCGAGGTGCAGCGCTCCAACATGTCCAAGCTGGGCCCGGACGGGCGGCCCGTCTACCGCGAGGACGGCAAGGTCCTCAAGGGCCCCGGCTACGTCCCCCCGGACGTGGCCGGGGCGCTGGGGATCGGCCGCGGGCCGCGCCCCGGGGGCGGCTAACAGTCCCGCCTCCGCTGACCGTTCCGTCGGCCGGGGGCGCCCGCATCATCGCCGCCGCGCTGACGAGGGGTCGTGACGCGCCTTATACCCGCAACTGTACTTGACGTACAGTAAAATTGCGGGCATGATGAGCGACCTCGGCACCACCGTGCGTCCACCGCATGCGGCGTCCGCGCCCCGTGCCCGGGACTGGGCCGCCCTGGCGGTTCTCACCCTGGCGGTCGTCCTGCTCGCCATCGACTCCACGGTCCTGTCCCTGGCCGTCCCCTCGCTGAGCGCCGATCTTGCGCCCAGCGCCAGCGAGCTGCTGTGGATCGGCGACGTCTACTCCTTCACCCTGGCGGGGCTGCTGGTGACCATGGGCAATGTCGCCGACCGCATCGGGCGGCGCCGCCTCCTGCTCATCGGCAGCGCGGGCTTCGGCGTCTCCAGCGTCCTGGCGGCCTGCGCGCCCAGCGCCGCCGCCCTCATCGCCGTCCGCGCGCTCCTGGGCATCGGCGGGGCGGCCATCATGCCCTCGACCCTCTCCCTGGTGCGCAATATCTTCCCCGACGCCCGTCACCGCACCACGGCCATCGCCATATGGTCCGCGGGCACCGCCGGCGGCACTGCCCTGGGGCCCCTGGTGGGCGGGGCGTTGCTGGAGCACTTCTGGTGGGGCAGCGTCTTCCTCATCAACGTCCCCGTCATGGTGCTCGTGGTCGCCACCGGGGCGTGGCTGCTGCCCGAGTCCCGCAACGAGCACGGCGGGCCCGTCGATCTGCTGTCGGCCGCCCTGTCCGTGGGCTCCATCGTCCCGATCGTCTACGCCGTCAAGTCTTTCGCCCACGACGGGCTCACCATTACGGGGCTGGTGAGCCTGGTCGTCGGGCTCGCCCTCGGCTGGGTCTTCATGCGCCGCCAGCGCTTCCTGACCACCCCGCTCATCGACGTCGGGCTCTTCACCCGCCCCGCCTTCACCTGGGCGGTCCTGATCTCCGTCATAGCGATCTTCTCCCTGTCCGGGCTGGTCTACTTCTTCAGCCAGTACCTCCAGCTCGTGCGCGAGTACTCCGCCCTCCAGGCGGGCCTGGCGGAGCTGCCCGGCTCCATCGCCGCGATCGCCGTCATCACCGTCGTCGGGCGGCTCGTGACCGGCTTCGGCCAGGGGAGGGCCGGTGCCGGCGGCCTGACGGTCACTGCCGCGGGGCTCCTGGCCCTGGCCACCGCCGAGTCCGTCTCCGGGTACCTCGCCCTGGCCGGGGCGCTGGTACTGATCGGCGCGGGCATCGGCGTCGCCGCCTCCGTGGCCACCGGCGCCGTGCTGGGATCGGTGCCCGCGGACCGCGCGGGGGCGGCCTCCGCCATCTCCGAGACCGGCCTGGAGCTCGGGGCCGCCCTGGGCATCGCCGTGCTCGGCACTGTCCAGGACGTCGGCTACCGCCTGCTCCTGGAGCCGCTCGCCGGCGACGCCGGCTCCGCCCTGCCCGAGTCCGTCGTCGGGGCCTCGCGCCAGTCCCTGGCCACCCTGGCCGGCGCCATTGACCGCGCCGACGCCGCCCAGGCGGAGTTCTTCCTTCAGGCTCAGCACGCCTTCACTCACGCCATGCAGGCAACGGCGGTCGTCGCCGCGGCGATCCTCCTGTTCGCGGCCGTCATGGCCTGGCGGCACGTGCCCGCCGGGGAGGCGGCCGAGCGGGCGGCGGAGCGCTGAGCGCCGTGCGGCAGTCCAACCGCGCCCGCATCATCGCCGCCGCGCTGACGATCATCGGGCGCAAGGGCGTCGACGGGCTCACCTTCGACGCCCTCGCCGAGCAGGTCGGGCTCACCCGGAGCGGGATCGTCTACCACTTCCGCACGCGCGAGGCCCTCATCGCGGGCATCGCCGCCGACCTGCTGGCGCGCTGGAAGGCAGAGGCGCTGGAGGCCCTGGGCAAGCCCTTTGAGACGGCCACGCGCGCCGAGCGCGTCACCGCCCTGGCGGTCTCCGTCCTCGAGGGCGCCCTCCTGCCGGGCGAGCTCGCCTTCCTCATCTCGGGCCGCCCCGAGGCCGCCGGCCTGAACCGCGCCTGGGGCTCGTTCCAGCGCCAGTGGATCGGCGACCCCCTCACCCTCACCCCCGCTCAGCGCGTCGGCCTGCTCGCCGTCGACGGCTGGTGGACCGAGCTTGCCTCCGGGACGGACTGCACCGGGGCGATGGACGCCGCGACGCGCGCGCTCATCGTCTCCCTCGTCTCCGACGAGCGCGGGACGTGAGAGAGCCGCTGATCCGGTCGGCGGCGGCCCGCTGCGGGCGGGAGGCCCGCGGGTTCATGGCACGATGGGCTCATGACTGAGCCCCCTGGCACCGCGACGGACGCGCTGCCCGCCACCAGCACCTTCGCCCGCCCCTGGGCGCTCGACCTCGGCCTGCCGGACTTCGCCGCCGTGCGTCACGAGGACATCGAGCCGGCCATGCGCGCGGGCATGGCCGCCCAGCGCGCCGAGTGGGAGGCCGTGGCAGCCGACGAGGCCGAGCCCGCGATCGCCAACACCATCGAGCCCCTCGAGCGCTCCGGGGAGCTGCTCGACCGAGTCAGCACCGTGCTGGTGACGCTCACCTCGGCCACGCACTGCCCCGACCTCGATGCGCTGGAGGAGGCCCTCGCCCCCGAGCTGTCGGCGCACAACGACGCCTACGACCTCGACCCCCGCCTGTACCGGCGCTTCAGGGCCCTCGACGACATCGTCCGCGCCGCGCACCGGGCCGGCGCCGAGCCGGTCGACGCCGACGGCGCGCCCATCGACCAGGAGACCGCGCGCCTCATCCGCCTGACCGTCGAGGCCTTCGAGCGCGACGGCGTCGCCCTGGCCGGCGCCGACGCCGACCGGCTGCGCGAGATCAACTCCCGGCTGACGACCCTGACGACCCGCTTCGCAACCCTGGCGGCCAACGCCATGCACGCCGCGGGCGTCGCCGGCTTCACCGCCACCCCCGAGCTGGCGACCACCGAGCCGCACGCCGCGCGCGTCGCGCTGCTGGCCAGGGCCATGGGCCGCGGGCTGGGCGGCGAGTACGACACCCGCGCCCTGGTCGTCGAGATCGCCCGCCTGCGCGCCGAGCGTGCCGCCCTGCTCGGCTACCCCCACCACGCCGCCATCGTCGCCGCCGAGTCCGCGGCCGGCACCACCGAGGCGGTGACCGGGATGCTGCACCGGCTGACTCCCGTCGCCATGGCGAACGCCCGCCGCGACGCCGAGACCTACGCGGCCCGCATGGCCGCCGACCCGGCGACCCGCCCCGGCGAGACCTTCGGGCCGGCCGACTGGCCCCGCTACGAGGAGGCCGAGCGCAAGGAGCGCTTCGGAGTGGACGACGCCACCCTCGCCCCCTACCTGGAGCTGTGGAGCGTTGTCGAGCGGGGCGTCTTCTACGCCGCCGCCCGCCTGTACGGCCTCACCTTCTGCGAGCGACCCGACCTCGCCGCCCGCATGTACGACCCGGACGTGCGCGTGTGGGAGGTGCACGACGGCGCTGGCCCCGACGCCCCGCTGCTGGGCCTGTTCGTGGGCGACTACTACGCCCGGGAGGGCAAGCAGGGCGGCGCCTGGATGGACAGCCTGGTCGACCAGTCCCGCCTGACGGGCCGGCGGCCCGTCGTCATCAACTGCGCCAACATCGACAAGCCCGACCGCGGGCCGACGCTGCTGACCTGGGAGGAGGTCATCACCTGCTTCCACGAGTTCGGCCACGCCCTGCACGGCCTGCTGTCCGACACCCGGTGGCCCAGCGCCTCGGGCACCTCCGTGCCCCGCGACGTCGTCGAGTTCCCCAGCCAGGTCAACGAGAAGTGGGCGCTCCACCCCGAGGTCCTGGCCTCCTACGCTCGTCATGCGGACACCGGCGAGGCGCTGCCCGCCGAGCTCGTCGAGCAGCTGCGGGGCCAGGGGCCCTTCGGCGAGGGCTACGCCACCACCGAGTACCTCGGAGCGGCCCTGCTCGACCAGGCCTGGCACACGCTGGGCCCCGGGCAGGGTCCCGTCGAGGCCGAGCAGGTCGCGGCCTTCGAGCACGCCGCCCTGGCCGAGCAGGGCATTGACGACGCCCTCGTCCCCCCGCGCTACCGCAGCACCTACTTCAGCCACATCTTCGCCGGCGGCTACGCTGCGGGCTACTACTCCTACATCTGGAGCGAGGTCATGGACGCCGACACCACCGAGTGGCTCCGCACGGACGGCGAGGGGGCGCTCGACGGCGACCTGGGACTGAACCGCCGGGCCGGGGAGCGGCTGCGCCGCGAGTTCCTCTCCCGCGGGGACTCGCGCGACCCGCTGGTGTCCTACCGGGCGTACCGCGGTCGCGACCCGCGCATCGAGCCGCTCCTGAAGCGCCGCGGCCTGGCCCGGGACCAGCCCGCGGGCGGTTTCGACGCATCGGCCCAGCAGGCCGACACTCCCACCTGTTAACACTGCGAACCGGAAGGACGAATATGACGCGCGTCACCATTGTCGGGGGCGGGTACGGCGGCATTGCCATCGCCAAGGCCCTCGACGACGTCGCCGAGGTCACCCTCGTCGAGCAGAAGGACACCTTCGTCAACCACGCCGCCGCGCTGCGCGCCGCCGTCGACCGGAGGTGGGCCGAGAGGATCTTCCTGCCCTACGACCGTCTCCTGGCCCGCGGGCGGGTCGCCCACGGCACCGTCCTGGCGGTCAGGGGCACCACCGTGTCGGTGGCGGGCGCGGGGGACATCGAGGCCGACCACCTGGTCCTGGCCACCGGCACCGCCTACCCCTTCCCCGCCAAGCACCTGGAGTCCTCCTCGGTCATCGCCAAGGCCCGCATCGAGCGCGCCCACACCAACCTGGAGCAGGCCGGGCGGGTCCTCGTCGCCGGCGCCGGGGAGGTCGGCATCGAGCTGACCGGGGAGATCACCTCCGCCTTCCCCGCGATGGAGGTCGTCCTCCTCGAGGCCGGGCCCGACATCCTGCACTCCCGCGACTACAAGCCGGAGCTGCGCGAGGCGATCCGCCTCCAGCTCAAGCAGCGCGACGTCGAGATCATCGCCGGGGACCGGCTCGTCGCCCTGCCGCCGGTCGATCCGGGGGTGCTCTCCCCGTTCCGCGTGACGACCAGGGCCGGTCGGCGCCTGGAGGCTGACATGTGGTTCCGCGCCTACGGCTCGGCGGCCGCCACCGGCTTCCTCGGCGAGGACTACGACGAGATCCGCCACTACGACGGCACCATCCGCGTCGACAGCCACCTGCGCGTCGTAGACCACCCAGGCGTGTGGGCCATCGGCGACATCACCGACGTGCGCGAGACCAAGCGCGCCGACGCCGCCCGGGCCCACGCGGGGGTCGTCGCCGCCAACATCCGCTCGCTCATCGCCGGCGGGGCCGCCGAGGCCGTCTACACCCCCAAGCCGGAGCACGTGGTCCTGCCGCTGGGCCCCGACGGCGGCGCCTCCCAGGTGCTGCGCGACGGCGTGCGCGTCGTCGTCGGCCCGGAGGAGACCGCCCGTATGAAGGGCGAGGACCTCTTCCTCGGCTACATCGCCAAGGCCCTCGGGGTGAAGGGCTGGGAAGGGCCGATCGGTGCGCGTTCGGTTGGCGAGCCGGTAGCATGAGTTCATGACGAACGACCCGCGGTCCGCGCTCAACCGACTCATCGCCGCTTTCGAGGCGCATCTGGATGCGGCCGTCACCGGCGACGAGGAGTCGCCGGCCGTAGTCGCCGCCGAAAACGCCCTCCAGGACGTCTTCTTCACCTACGACGACGCGCTGTTCACCGCCTACGGCATCGAGCTCCCCTTCGACATCGTCGACTCCGAGGGAGACGAGGACGACTACGACGAGGATGACGACGAGTACGACGACTACGACGAGGACTGAGCCCCGCCGTCGCACGGGCAGGACGCGGTGATGGCCGACGGGGCGGCGCGCCGCCCGACGCTGAAGGACATCGCCGGCGTCACGGGGCTGTCGATGAGCACCGTGTCGCGGGCGCTCAACGGCAGTCCCCGCATCGGCAGGCGGACCCGCGAGCGGATTGAGCGCGAGGCCGCCCGGCTCGGCTACCAGGCCGATCTCGCCGGGTCGCTCCTGCGGGCCGCCCGGCCCAGGAACATCGGGCTCATCTGCCGGCTCGACCAGGAGCTGCACTTCACCTACCACAACAAGATTCTTGCGGAGGCGGACGAGCGCGAGCTGCGCGTGATCGTTCAGAGCATCGGGGAGAGCCTGTCCGCGAGGCGGGCCGTCCGCGCCCTGAACCAGCTGCGCTGCCGCGCCGCCATCGTCGTGGACCCCGGCTCGATCGACGGCGTCGCCGGAGCCGACATCGGCATGCACCTGGTGTTCATCGGCCAGGAGGCCCCGGTCGCCGGGGCCGATCTCGTCACGAGCGACAACCGCCGTGGGATGCGCGAGATCGCGGAGCACCTGGCCGCTCTCGGGCACCGGCGCGTCATCTACCTCGACGGACCCGAGGGGCGGTCGGCGGCCGAGCGCCGGTCCGCCTTCCGCGAGGCGGTGGGCGGGGCCTCCCTGGAGTACGAGATCGTCGCGGCGGGCGCACGGGCCGACGACGGCTACGGGGCCGCCTCCAGGCTGCTCGATCCGGGGGGATCGGCCCACGACGGGTCCGTCTCCGCCATGATCTGCTACAACGACCAGTGCGCCCAGGGGGCGATGGTGGCGATCCTGCGCTCGGGCAGGACGCCCGGCCGGGACATCTCCCTGACCGGGTGCGACAACTCCCGTATCGCCTCCTCGCGCGCCTTCAACATGACCTCCATCGACAGAGGGCCCGCCGAGGTCGCCCGCATCGCCGTCGAGCTCGCCTCCCGGCGCCTGGACGACGCCTCCGGCGCGGAGCCCGAGCGCCGCTCGGTCGCCACCAGGATGGTCGTCAGAGGATCCACCGGAGCGGTCGGGGGCGGGCGCTGACGGCCGCGCGGGTGGGGGCCGGCGCGCCCCGGCCCCCACCCGCGCCTCGGACCGAGTCCTCAGGCGGGGTCGATCATGAGGCGCTGGAGCAGCTCGCCGTGGGTGCGCGGCGGCGCCACCAGGACGGAGCCCTTGTGGCGCACGTCCAGCGGGGTCCCGTCCAGGCGGGTGAAGCGTACGCCGGCCTCGGAGCACACGAGGGCCGCCGCCGCGACGTCCCAGGGGGAGACCCACATGTGGACGAAGGCGCCCGCGCGCCCGGCGGCGACCTCGACGCACTCCAGGGCTGCCGAGCCGTACCGGCGATGACCCCGGGACTCCCGGAGGCACTGGGCCAGACGGGGCAGCGCCTGCATCTCCTTCAGGTCGGTGATGATGACGCAGTCGTGGCGCGAGGGGCCCTCCCCGACGGGTGCGAGCGGCACGCCGTCGCAGGCCGCACCGCCACCCGCCACGGCGGTGTAGACGCGCCGCGCCTCGACGTCGGCGACGACGCCGAGGACGGGGGCGCCGTCCTCGCACAGTGCCAGTGAGACGGCGTAGTCGCGGTGGGTCTCGACGTAGTTCATGGTGCCGTCGATGGGGTCGAGCACCCACACGAGCCCGGAGAAGGACTCGACCGCGTGCCCCTCCTCGCCGAGCAGGGGGTAGCCCGTGGCCTCCCGCAGCGCGTGGGCGACATGGGCCTCGACGGACTTGTCGACGGCGGTCACCAGGTCGTTGCGGCTCGACTTGGCCTGCACGTCCAGGTCGGTCGCGGAGCGGCGGGCGATGTCGGCGGCCTGCCTCACGACCTCCAGGGCGGTCTTCAGCAGGGTGTCGAGCTCGTGGTCCGTCAGGCGCGGGGTGCTCATGCGGGAGTCTCCTCGGCGTTGTCGATGCTGTCTGCGTTGTCTGCGTTGCCGGCCATCTGCTCGTTGAATGCGCGGTCGCCGCGCAGCATCCGCTCCTCCAGGACCGCCACGGCGATCAGGCAGGCGAGGCCGACGCAGGCGGAGGCGATGAGCACCGTGAAGGTCGAGCCCCAGCCGTGAAGAGTGTAGCCGCCGATGACCAGGCCGTCCTTGGTGGGATCGGCGATGCGGCCGAGCAGGACCTTGGCCATGGAGTCGCCGAAGACGTAGCCGAAGGCCCGCGGCACGGCGTTGACGACGACGGTGGCCGTCTTCGGGGCGAAGCCGATGACGCAGATGCCGATGAGCGTGACCGGGCCGAAGATGAGGAAGCCGATGCAGAACAGGGCGCCGTAGACCACGACCTCGCTCGTGGCGTGGGCGTAGATCATGATCGGGATGATGACCAGGGCGATGCCGATCGCGGCGGTGACGGCGCGGCGGCCGCCGAGCTTGTCGGAGAAGAAGCCCCAGCACAGCGAGCCGGCCAGGCCGCCCATCTCCAGGGCGATGGTGGTGTTGACAGCGGTGTAGTCGGAGAAGCCGAGGACGTCATGGGTGTACAGGACGTTCCAGTTGTCGATGCCGATGCGCACGCAGTAGGCGGCGACGTTGGCGACGCACAGGAACCAGACGGCCGGGTTCTTCACGACGTACTGCATGAGGACCCGCCCCTTGGAGATGTCCTCGGTGACGACGTCGGCCTTGGCGACGGGCTCGTCGAAGATGGTCTCGGGGCGCTCCCAGCCCAGCTCGCTCGGATCGTCCTTGCCGAAGTAGTAGCCCCAGACGCCGAGTGGGATGGCGACGGCAGCGGGCACGATGAACATGCCGATGACGTTGCCGTGGAAGAGGGTGTTCGCGCCCCACAGGGCCAGCGCCCCGGCGGCCATGGCGCCGAGGTTGTGGGAGCTGTTCCACCAGCCGATGAAGCGGCCGCGCAGGTGGCGCGGCGTCCAGCGGTTCATGGTCGAGTTGCAGCAGGGGCCGCCGGGCGCCTGGAAGAGTCCGTTGAGGGACCACAGGAGGATGAGGACGCCGTACGGGTTGTGCATGGCGGCCAGGGCGGCGCCGATGCCGATCGAGGCGATTCCCGAGGCGACGAGCAGGGCCGAGATGACGCGCTTGGTGTTCCTCCCGTCGATGAAGAAGCCGAGGATGAGGCCGCCGAAGCCGTAGGTCAGGGAGAAGGCGAACCCGATGGTGCCCAGCTGGGTGGTGGTCAGGCCGATCTGATCGACGAGGAAGGGCTGGGCGGACTTGAAGTTGGTGCGCAGCAGGTAGAAACCGCCGTAGACGATGATGAGGACCGAGTAGACCTTGAGGAACTCCATCAGCCAGCGCTTGCGCTGCGTGGGAAGGGGGATGGTGCCGGTTGGCCGGGCATCGATTCTGAACAATCTGTCCGTCATGGACATGGGCCACCTCGTCGTGGGTTGGGATGGGGCGGAATGGTCCGCACGGGGCGTCGCGACGCAGAGACTATACAAACGTTTGCGCACCGGCGTCCAGTCCTGGGTCCGGTGCGCGTCGCCGCCGGCCGGAGCCGTCGGGGTGTGCTCTTTCTCTCGGGGGCGCATTGGTCGAGAAGCGCCTTGACCGTCAGGACTCGGCCTATCCCGACTCGCTCTCCCGGTACAAGAGCGACAAGTACGCCGACGTGGGAAACGTGAAGGAGCCGGATGACAAGGCGATGGTTTCGGGGTCAGCCCGCGGATGGCCGAGGAGATCAAGACCGAGCTGCCCGTATGACCCCCGGCCTGACACGGGCCGCTTCGGCGACCTCCTGCGCGGCGGGTCTCAGGGGCAGTCCCTGCGCCTTGTCATGGTCTCGCGCCTGCTCGACCCCAACGCCTACCTGGTGCTCCAGGACCACCAGCAAGGTAACGGGGCCGGTCCTGACCGACAACGATCTCGTCCTGCCCGCCGGGGGGCTCATCGGCCTCGTGGGGGCCAAAGGCGCCGGCCGCTGCCCGCACAACCGCGGGCGCCCCGCCGAGCGCGACGACGCCGTCGTCACGCCGGCCCTGGGCTGGATGGACCTGGACGGCCGGCGCGTGTCCGTGGTGCGGGGCTGAGGCCCGGGGCCGGCCCCGGGCGGGCTCAGAACTGCTCGGGGTAGCCCATGCTGATAGCGGTGATCTCGTCCAGGGCGTGGCGGATCTGCGTTGGCAGCACGAGGTCCTCGCTCGCCAGGGCCCCGCGCAGCTGTGAGGGCGTGCGCGCGCCCACGATCGCGCCCGCGATTCCGGGCGCGTCCCGGGCCCACGCCAGGGCCACCTCCACCGGCTTGCGATCCAGCCCTGTGGCGGCCGTCGCCACCGCCTCGACCACGCCGACGCAGGACTCGCCGAGATAGGGCGCCACATAGGACCTCAGGTGCGGCGACGCGCCGCGCGAGTCCGGGGGGGTGGCGGCCCGGTACCGGCCCGTGAGGACCCCGCGGCCCAGCGGGGCGTAGCCGAGCACGCCGAAGCCGAGCGCGCGGGAGGCCGGGAGGAGCTCGCGCTCGATGCCGCGGCACAGCAGGGAGTGCTCGACCTCGACCGCGGCCATGCCCGGGCCGGCGGCCGCCGCGCCCGAGGCCAGCAGGTCGGCGGCGTGCACCGACGCCCAGGCCGGGTGGTTCGACACCCCGACGTAGCGGGTGCGACCGGAGGCCACGGCGGTGCGCAGCGCGTCGACCGTCTCCTCCAGCGGCGTCGTGGTGTCGGGGAGCTGGACGAGCCACAGGTCGAGGTGGTCGGTACCCAGACGGATCAGGGAGTCGTCGAGGGTGTCCAGCAGCGTGCCGCGCGAGGCGTCCGCGACCGTGCCGCGCGCCCCTGTCCGCCAGTTGCGCACGCCGGCCTTGGAGACGATGACCAGGTCGCGCCGGTCGACGTGCTCGGCCAGCAGCCCGCCGATCACCTCCTCGGAGACCCCCTCGCAGAAGGAGGCGGCGGTGTCCAGGAGCGTGCCGCCGGCGTCGAGGAAGACGTCGAGCTGCTCCTTGGCCTCGAGCTCGTCGGTGTCCCGGCCCCAGGTCATCGTGCCGAGCCCCACCGATGACACTCGCAACCCGGTGCTGCCGAGCCTCCTGTGTTCCATAGGGACAACCGTAAGCGCTCGCGCGGCCGGTCGCGTTATTTCCGCACGGTGGTGGGCCAGGTGGCGTCGTCTCAGCCCGTCGGCCGCCGACGGGCGGTGAGCAGCCGGGCCAGGCCCTCCTCGGGAACCGGCGGAGTGGTCCCGCCGAAGAGCGGGCACTGCGCCTGGAAGGCGCACCAGTCGCACAGCCGGGAGCGCCTCGGGGCGAACTCGCCGGCGGTGGCGCAGTCCTCGACCTCGTCCCAGATGCGGGCGATCCTGGTCTCGACCGTCTCCAGCTCGGCCAGGTGGGGGTCGTGGGTCAGGGTGCGGCCGTCCTTGAGGAAGAGCATCTGCAGGCGCCGCGGAGCCCGACCGCGCAGGCGCCACAGCACCAGGGCGTAGAAGCGCATCTGGAACAGCGCCTCGGCCTGGAAGCGCGGCCCGGGGGAGCGGCCCGTCTTGTAGTCCACCACGCGCATGGCCCCGTCGGGGGCGACGTCGAGACGGTCCACGAAGCCGCGCAGCAGCAGGCCGTCCCGGGTCTCGGTCTGGACGAAGAGCTCGCGCTCGGCCGGCTCCAGGCGCACGGGGTTCTCCATGCGGAAGTAGGCGCCGATGAGGTCCTCGGCCTCGCCCAGCCACGGGGCGATCTGGGCGGGGTCGGCGAACAGGTCCATGACGGCGGGGCTCTTCTCCCGGTGCGCCTCCCACTGGGAGGGCAGCATGGCGAGGGCCGCCTCGCGGGTGCGCTCGCGCGCGGGCAGGTCGTACAGGCGCTCCAGGACGCCGTGGACGAGGGTCCCCTTGTGCGTGGCCAGCGAGCCCGGGTCGGGAAGCCGGTCCACCGTGCGCAGGCGGAACATGAGCGGGCACTGCATGAAGTCCTTGGCGCGCGACGGCGACAGCGCCGCCCGCCCGCCCCGACGGGGGCGGCTCGCGCCGGGCCCGGTCGCGCGGGCCTGCGCCAGCGGTTCGGAGGACTCGGAGCCCGCGGGCGCCGAGGAAGGCATCATGGTTAATGACACGGCGTGCTCGCTCACGAGAGGAACCTACCGCGTCGCGCCGACATGTACACACGGCCGTTCACGGGCGATCGCGGATAGGCTCGCCCACATGTCATCTGCTTCCACGCCCCAGGGCTGGGTGCTCGGACGGATCGGCGCCGCGCCCGTCGTCGTCTCCCCGACCTCGCTCCTGCTGGGCCTGCTCATCGCCGGCTCCTGGTACCCGCTGGTGGCCTCCACGCTGCCCGGCTCCGGCCTCGTCACGGTACTTGCGACCGTGGTGGGCACGGTCGCGGGTGTGGGCGCGAGCATCCTCATCCACGAGCTCTCCCACGGCCTGGCGGGCACCCTGCTGGGACGACGGCCCGTGCACTACGAGCTCTACCTGTGGGGCGGCCGCACGAGTTTCGGTCCCGCCCGCGCCTGGGCGCCCTGGAAGGACGTCATCACCTCTCTGGCGGGCCCGGCCGCGAACCTCGCGCTGTGGGCGGCGGGAGGCGCGCTGCTCCGCGGCGGCGCCGTCACCTCGATCCCGGTCGGCGTGGTCGTGCTGGCGCTGACCTGGGTGAATCTGGCCCTGGCGATCTTCAACGCCCTGCCCGGCCTGCCGCTGGACGGGGGGCACGCCCTGGCCTCTCTGGTCACCCAGGTCACCGGACGGAGGCAGGCGGGCGAGCAGGTCGCCGCCGCCGGCGGGCTGGTGGTCGTCGCCGCCATCGCCTGGCGCTGGGTCCTGGAGCCGCTGGCGCTGCGCGGCTCGCGCCCGGACTCCTTCTCCCTGATCCTGGCCGTCATGGTCGCCTGGCCGATCGTCTCGACATCGTGGCGGGTCCTCGGACTCGGCCGCGGGGAGCGGGCTGCCGCACGGGTCGACCTGCACCCCCTCATGCGCCCGGTGGCGACGCTCCCGGCGAGCGCCACCATCGCCCAGGTCCGCTTCGCGCTCAGCGAGGGGGCCGCCGTCGTCCTGGTGGCGGACGGCCCCGCACCGCTGGGCGTGATCGACGACGCCGCCCTGGACGAGCTGGCCTTGCCCGAGCAGCCCGCCGTCACCGCGGGCGAGATCTGCACCGTGCTGCCCACAGCCGCCGTGAGCAGCGAGCTGACCGGGCGGGCCGCGGCCGACGCCCTCAAACGGGCGCGCACCCTGTCGCGCTGGCTCATCGTCGTCGAGGGCGGGCGCATGGCCGGCGCCGTGCCCACAGGGGCCCGCTGATGGACGCGCCGCCGCCACGCCGGCCCGCCGCGGCCGTATCGGTCGGACTCATAGCCGCCCTGGCGGTCCAGAACGCGGTGCCGCCCTTCGCCACCGACATGTACAGCCCCGCCTTCCCGTTCGTGGCCGCCGACCTGGCCACGAGCGCGACCGCGGTGGGCCTGACGCTGACCGCCTTCTTCATCGGCATGGGGGCCGGGCAGGTCGTGGGCGGCACGGTCTCGGACCGGTGCGGACGGCGGGTGCCCGTGGTCGTCGGCGGCCTGCTGTGCACCCTGGGCGCCGTCGTGTGCGCGCTGGCCCCCGGCATCGGCGTGCTCGTGGCCGGGCGCCTCCTGCAGGGCCTGGGCGGCGGCGTCGCGGCCGTGGTGGGGCGCGCGGTCCTGGTCGATCTCGCCCACGGCGACCGGCTGGCCTCCATGATGTCGGTCCTCATGGCCGTCAGCGCCCTGGCGCCCATGATCGCCCCGGTGGCCGGCGGTGCGGTGCTCTCGGTATCCACCTGGCGGGCGGTGTTCTGGTGCCTGGTCGGATTCGGCCTGTTCATGACGGCCATGGCGGCTGCGCTGGTGCCCGAGTCCCTGCCGCCCGAGCGCCGGCTGAGCGGCGGCTGGGGGCGATTCGCATCGGGGAGCCGCGACATCCTCGCCCACCGCCGCTACCTGGGGTACATGCTGACCGCCGCCTTCTCCGGCTTCACCATGTTCGCCTACATCTCCTCCTCGTCCTTTGTGCTCCAGGAGATCAAAGGGCTGAGCCCCATGGCCTTCTCCGTCTTCTTCGCCTGCACGGCCGGGGCCCAGATGCTGCTGAGCATCCTCAACGCCCGCCTGGTGCGCCGCGCCGGCCCCCGGCGCCTCATCGCCCTGGGCCTGTCCGTCTCCGCGGTCGGCGTGACGTCGGTGGCGGTCAGCGTCCTCCTCCTCGATGTCGCCCTGGTCCCGCTGTGCGCCGGCTTCGTGCTCGTCATGGCCGCTCAGGCCTTCGTCTTCGGCAACTCCAGCGCGCTCGCCCTGGGAGAGGTGCGGCACGTCGCCGGGACCGCGAGCGCGCTGCTGGGCGTCGCCCAGGCGCTGGCCAACGCGACCTCGGCCCCGCTGGCGAGCTCGGGCGGCGGACGCAGCGCCGCGCCCATGGTCGTCGTCATGCTCGCAGGGATCGCGGGGGCGTGGTGCGCCTACCTCCTGGTGGGGCGCGTGCCGGGCGCGCGGCACCTGCCCGACGACTGATTTCGAGGGAAGGACGGCTCCGCCGGGACCTTGCGGCCGCGCTGGTCTACGCTTGCGCGGTGCCCGAACGTACGCCTGCTCCCGGCTGGCCGGATCGCCCTGGTCGACGAGGCGTCCTGCGCGCCGGGCTCGCGGGCGCCGCGGCCCTCGCCGTCGGCGGCGGGGCCGGTGCGGGCGCCGTGCGCTATGCCGGCACGCACCTGCCGCCCACGGCGCGCGTGGCGCCGCGGCCCGCGGAGCCGGGCCGGTACGCGACTCGCGTGCTCTTCCAGGGATCGTCCGACCGCGGCGAGGTCTGCGTCACCTTCGACGACGGGCCGGATCCGCGCTGGACGCCGCTCGTCCTCGACATCCTCGCCGAGCTGGGCGCTCCCGCGACCTTCTTCGTGCTGGGCGAGGCGGTTGCGGCCCACCCCGAGCTCGTCGCCCGCGAGGCGGAGGCCGGGCACGAGGTCGCCATCCACAACTGGGTCCACACTGACGTCTACGGGGTGGGGGTCGACGAGCTGCGGGACTCGGTGGATCGCACGATCACGGCGATCCAGGACGCCGGTGCGCCGAGGCCCGCGCTGTGGCGCCCGCCCTATGGCCGCATCGACGCGCCCGCCCTCATGGTGGCCGCGGAGCGGGGGCTGGACATCCTGCTGTGGAGCGAGCACACGCCGACGGCGCAGCTGGCGGCGGACGTGGCCGGCACGGCTCACGCAGGCTCGGTGATCCTGTGCCACGACGGCCGCACCCAGCCCAGCGAGGAGCTGCTGCACGCCATGGGGGAGTCGATCGCCGCGCTGCAGACCCGGGGCCTGACCCTCGTGACCGCCGGCCGCCTGCTGGCCGGCGACCGGGAGGACGGCAAGGACGGCAAGGACGGCAAGGCCGACTCGGGCGGCGGCGCCTGACAGCGGCCTTCGAGCCCGCGCGGACGACCGGCCCGGGGGCCGCGGGCGCCCGGATGGGCTTCCTCCATGAGACCGCAGACGGACCACGCCGGTCACTTCGCGGACGACCGCGCCAACTGGGACGACCGGGCCGCTCTTCACGAGGCCAGTGGCTACGGCGAGGCGGGCCCGCGCCCTGGCCGCGCGCGCCGCCTCCGCCGTCGAGCTGGTCGGGGCCAATGTCTACGACGCCCGCAGCGCGGTTGCCGAGGTCGTCGGGACCCGCATCTCCGCCTGGTGCCGGTGGCCGGACCTCATGGAGCCCTGCGAGGAGGGCTACCGCTTCACCGACCCGGTGATGGGCAACAGGCTCCCGCTCCAGCTGCTCGTCGTCGCGCACCGGCCCGCACGCTCCTGAGGGCCGGTTCCAGGGCCCGGCCGGGACGATCGCGAGGGCCGTGACGCGGTCGTCGTCCGCCGCCGCGTACCGCCCTGCGGACCACTGGGTGGCGGGCGCACGGCACTCACTAGACTCGTCCTCGATGAGCGAGCAGAACTCCGGGGACCCCGAGCCGAGCGGGGACGCCGTCGTCTCCCGCGCCGGCCGGCACGGCGACGCGGGCGAGGCCGGCGGCCCCGACGGCGCGCGCGAGCCCCGCCGGGCCGCGCAGCCGGTGCCCGCGCCCCCCGCGCGGTCCGTCACCCAGAAGGCTCTCGGCCAGGCCGGACGCCGCGGCCCCTTCCGCTACGGCGAGCGCGTTCAGGTCACCGACACCAAGGGCGCCAGGAACACCTTCCGGCTCGACCCCCGCGGCTGCTTCCAGTCCCGACGCGGCAGCTTCCGCCACCGCGACGTCGTCGGCCTGGAGGAGGGCACCGTGCTGACCACCGAGACCGGCCACGAGCTCCTCCTGCTGCGCCCCCTGCTCGCCGACTACGTCCTGTCCATGCCCCGCGGCGCCCAGGTCGTCTACCCCAAGGACTCCGGCCAGGTCGTCGCCATGGGCGACATCTTCCCCGGCGCGCGCGTCCTGGAGGCCGGCGTCGGCTCGGGGGCGCTGACCATGAGCCTGCTGTCCGCCATCGGCGAGGACGGGCGTCTGGTCTCCATCGAGCGGCGCCCCGACTTCGCCCGGATCGCCGCCTCCAACGTCGACTCCTGGTTCGGCGGCCACCACCCGGCCTGGGAGCTGCGCACCGGCGACTTCGCCGAGGTGGTCGACACCCGCATAGAGGCGGCCTCCATCGACCGCATCGTCCTGGACATGCTGGCCCCCTGGGAGAACGTCGCCGCCTGCGCCCGCGCGCTCGCCCCCGGCGGCCTCCTCCTGGCCTACGTCGCCACCGTCACCCAGCTCTCCCGAACCGTCGAGGCCCTGCGCCACTGCGGCCTGTTCACCGAGCCCGAGTCCTGGGAGTCCATGGTGCGCACCTGGAACGTCGACGGCCTGTCCGTGCGCCCCGACCACCGCATGGTCGCCCACACCGGCTTCCTCATCACCGCCCGGCGCCTGGCCGCTGGCTCGCACCCCCTGAGCCGCAAGCGCCCGCCCGCCCGCGGCGCCTACGACGACGGCGGCTACTGGGCGCCGCAGGACGTGGGGGAGCGCGTGAGCAGCGACCGCAAGGTCCGCCGCGTCCTGCGCGACTGCCTCGCCAAGCAGCCCGAGGACGCCACCCCCGTCCTGTCCGGCGGCCCGGCGGCCGTCGGCGAGGAGGCCGAGGAGGTACAGCACCGTGCCTGACGCCCAGCCCCTGGGCATGCCCTCGCCCGGCTTCGCCAGCCACCAGCTGCGCGAGGCCCGCACCGAGGCCGTCAGCCTGGCCGCGAAGAACGAGCGCCTCGTCGCGGCGCTCACCGCCGCCCGCGAGCGCATCACCGAGCTGGGCGCCCAGCTCGACGCCGTCACCCGGCCGCCGGTCACCCTCGCGCTGCTCACCGGTGTCCCCGCCCGGCCTCCCGCCCCGGATGCCGGGCGGCAGGAGACCGCCGCGCACCCCGAGCCGCCGGGGGAGGTCGACGTCGTGCTCGGCGGGAGGCCCATGCGCCTGGGCGTGCATGCGCGTCTTGACGCCGACGACCTGGTTGTCGGCCGGCTCGTCGCCGTCAACGACCAGATGCTCGTCGTCGACGCCCTGCCGGCCCCCGACACCGGCGAGGCCGTCACCCTGGAGGAGATCCTGGCCCCCTCCGCCTCCGGCGCGTCCCGCGCCCTGGTTGCCACCGGGTCGGGCGCCACCCGCGTCGTCCACCTGGCGGGCCACCTGCGCCCCGACACCCTCAAACCCGGCGACACCCTGGCCGCGGACCCGCGCGCCGGCGTCGCCACCGCCCTGATCGAGCGCACCAGCGTCGAGAATCTCGTGGTCACCGAGACCCCCGACGTCTCCTGGGACGACATCGGGGGCCTCGGCCCCCAGATCAGCCAGATCCGCGACGCCCTCGAGCTGCCCTTCACCCACCCCGACCTGTACCGCGCCTACGGCCTGCGCGCTCCCAAGGGGCTGCTCCTGTACGGCCCGCCCGGCTGCGGCAAGACGCTCATCGCCAAGGCCGTGGCCACGTCCCTGGCGGGCTCGGCGACCCCGGCCGGAGGCCCGGAGGCGAGCAGGCCTCCCGCCGCGTTCCTCAACATCAAGGGCCCCGAGCTGCTGAGCAAGTTCGTCGGCGAGACCGAGCGGCAGATCCGCGCCATCTTCGTCCAGGCCCGCAAGGTCGCCGCCGAGGACCGGCCCGTCGTCATCTTCTTCGACGAGATGGAGGCCCTGTTCCGCACCCGCGGCACCGGGGTGTCCTCCGACGTCGAGACCATGATCGTCCCGCAGGTCCTGGCGGAGATCGACGGCGTGGAGTCCCTGCGCAACGTCGTCATTATCGGGGCCTCCAACCGGGAGGACATGATCGACCCCGCCATCCTGCGCTCGGGACGCCTCGACGTGAAGATCCGCGTCGGACGGCCCGACGCCGACGGCGCCCTGGAGATCCTGTCGAAGTACCTCACTGCCGACCTGCCGCTCGACCCGGCGGAGCTCGCCGCCGCCGGCGGCGACCGGGAGGCGGCCGCCGTCTCCATGCGCCGGGCCGCCGTCCGCGCCCTGTACGCCCGCTCCCCCGACACCGAGGCGCTCGAGATCACCTACGCCTCCGGCGCGCGGGAGACCCTCTACCTCGCCGACCTCGCCAGCGGCGCCATGCTCGCCGCCATCGTCGCGCGCGCCAAGACCGCCGCCATCAAGGACGAGCTGGACGGCGGAAGCGGCGGGCTGTCCACCGCCCGCGTCCTGGAGGCCGTCGCGGCCGAGTCCCGCCAGAACGAGGAGATCACCGGCGCCGCCGGCCCGGAGGACTGGGCCCGCCTCGTCGGCCGCCGCGGCGAGCCCATCCGCCTAGTGCGGCGCCTGACCGCCGCACCGGCCGAGACGTCGAGGGAGGGCGCATGAGCCAGCCCGCACCAGCCTTCGGCCCGGTGACGCGGCCCGTCGGCATTGAGACCGAGTTCGGGGTCCTTCAGCCGGGCAACCCCTACGCTGGCGCCGTCGTCATGGCCAGCCGGGTCGTGGAGGCCTACGGCATGGTCTCGCGTCCGGGCGTGAGCGGCCCGGATGGCGCCCCGGCGCGGGCCGTGCGCTGGGACTACGAGGGCGAGGACCCTCTCGCCGACCTGCGCGGCGGGCACCTCGACCGGGCCGCCGCCCACCCCAGTCTGCTCACCGACGACCCCGCCCGCCCCGCGCCCTCCGGCGATGCCCCCGGCCGCGGGCCCGGCGCGCATCCCGGTCGTGCCCCGGCGGACGGCGCCCCGGTGGGGCGGCCGGCGTCCCGGTCGCCGCTTCGCGACGGCCCGGGAGAGCCCACGGAGGCGGACCCGCCGCCCGCCCCGTGGGGGACCAGGCCGCGCCCCAACGCGGTTGAGGCCGCGCTTCCGCGCGCCTCCACCGTGGTGCTGACCAACGGCGCCCGCCTGTACGTCGACCACGCCCACCCCGAGTACTCCTCCCCGGAGGTCCTCACGCCCCACGACGCCGTCGTGTGGGACCGCGCCGGCGAGCTGGTCGCCCGGCGGGCCATGATCGCGCTGGCCGAGGGCGCCGGGGGAGTGGTGCCCGGCGAGGTCGTCCTGTACAAGAACAACGTCGACGGCAAGGGCGCGACCTACGGCTCCCACGAGAACTACCTGGTGCGCCGCGACCTCGCCTTCAGCGACCTCGTCCCGGCCCTCATCCCCTTCCTCGTCACCCGCCCCGTCATCGCGGGGGCCGGGCGCGTGGGCATCGGCCAGCGCTCCCAGCGCCCCGGCTTCCAGATGAGCCAGCGCGCCGACTACGTCGAGAGCGACGTCGGCCTGCAGACCACCTTCAACCGTCCGATCGTCAACACCCGCGACGAGCCGCACGCGGACGCCGCGCGCTTCCGCCGCCTGCACATTATCAACGGCGACGCCAACCGCTTCGACGCCCCCATCTACCTCAAGGTCGCCACCACCGACCTGCTCCTGTGGTACCTCGAGCGGGCGGCGGCCCGCCGGGACCGGCTGGGCTCCCTGGCGCCCCTGCGCCTGGTCCACGACCCGGTGGAGGAGCACTGGGCGACCTCCCACGACACCGCCCTGACCCGCCCCCTGGTCACGGTCTCCGGCCCGATGACGGCCCTGGAGATCCAGCGGGCGCACCTGGAGGCGGTCGCGGACGCCCTGAAGGAGGACTACGGCGGCACCGGTCGCGAGCACGTCGGCGAGGAGACGGCCTTCGCCGTCGCCCTGTGGGAGGAGACCCTCACCGCGCTGGAGTGCTACGCGGCGGCGCAGGGTGCTTCCGGAGAGCCCGGGGCCACCACACGCGCCGCCGCGCTCGTGGAGTGGGTCGCCAAGAAGCAGCTGTGCGACGCCATGCGCGCCAGGACCGGCGCGGGCTGGGACGACCCGCGCCTGGCGGCCCTCGACATCCAGTGGGCCGACCTGCGCACCGGCCACGGCGTGGCGGAGCGGCTCATTGCGGCGGGCCGCACCCGCCGCCTGACCACCGACGCCGAGGTCGAGGCTGCCGCTGGCTCCCCGCCGTCCGGAACGCGCGCCGCCATCCGCGGGCCGGCCGTGGCCCGTCACGCCGAGGTCGTCGCGGCCTCCTGGACGAGCCTGGTGCTGGACCTGCCCGACCACGAGCGCCTGCTGCGGCTCGCCCTGCCGGACGACGTGCGGGCCGATGCGCAGCGGGTCGCCGACGTGCTGGGCCAGGTCCAGGTCACAATTGGGCCACACCGGGGCCTGGGGGCAGACTGAACCCACAGGAGCGCCGGGCGGCGCCCCGAGTCAGGCAGGAGGCACCATGAGCACCCACGAGCAGATCCAGCCCACCGGGGGCCACGGCGGCGACGAGGCCTCCGAGGCGGTCGGCCAGGCCCAGGTGGCCGGCGTCGACGACATCCTCGACGAGATCGACTCCGTCCTGGAGACCAACGCCGCGGCCTTCGTGCAGGGATTCGTTCAGAAGGGCGGCGAATAGGAGTGCCGCGCCCGCACAGACCGGCGCGGCGGATCATCGGCGTGGAGACCGAGTACGGCATCACCTGCGCCTCGGCGACGGGAGGCCCTCCGCCCCTGGACGCCGACCACGCCGCACGCGAGCTCTTCGAGCCCGTCGTGCGCCTGGGCCGCTCCTCCAACGTCTTCACCCGCGGCGGGGCCCGCCTCTACCTCGATGTCGGCTCCCACCCCGAGTTCGCCACTGCGGAGTGCGACCGCCTGGAGGACCTGCTCGCCCAGGACCGGGCCGGGGAGATCACCATGGCCGACCTGGCCGAGCAGGCCAGCGCCAGCCTGGCCCGGCGGGGCGTACCCGGCCGCATCCACCTGCTCAAGAACAACCTCGACGCCGAGGGCGCCGGCTTCGGCTGCCACGAGAACTACCTCGTGCGCCGCCGCGGCAGCTTCTGGAACGACGCCCGCACCCTCGTGCCCCACCTGGTCACCCGCCAGATCCTCGTCGGCGCCGGGCACATCCTGCCCGGCGGCGGCCGGGCCCCCGCACGCTACGTCTTCTCCCAGCGGGCCGACCAGATGGAGGACGCCGTCTCCTCGGCGACCACTCGCGCCCGCCCCCTGATCAACACCCGCGACGAGCCCCACGCCGACGCCGAGCTCTACCGGCGCATGCACGTGATCGTCGGCGACTCCAACATCGCCCAGGGCTCCACCCTCCTCAAGGTCGGGGCCATGGACCTGCTGCTGGACTACCTCGAGGAGGGCGGGAGCCTGGCGGACCTCCAGCTCGCCATCCCCATGAGGGCCATCCGCGACACCTGCCACGACCTGACAGGCTCGGTCGCCCTGGAGCTCGCCGACGGACGCACCATGACGCCGGTGGACCTGCAGACCGAGCACCTGGCCAGGGTGAGCGAGCACGCCCGGAACCTGGACCTGACCGGTCTGCAGCGCCACGTCCTCGACCTGTGGGAGCGGGGGCTTGAGGCCGTGGGCTCGGGCAGGCCCCAGGACGTGGCCGAGGACCTGGACTGGGCGGCCAAGCACCAGCTCCTGACCCGCTACGCCGAGCGCACCGGCGTCGGGCTCGACGACCCGCGCCTGGCGCGGCTCGCCCTGGCCTACCACGACGTGAGCCCGAGCGACGGACTGCGCCTGAAGCTGGAGCGGGCCGGGCTGCTGCGGCGCTTCGTCGGCGAGGAGGCGTGCCGCGCCGCCGTCGACACCCCGCCGGCCACCACGCGCGCGCACCTGCGGGGCACGGCGATCGGGCGGGCGCAGGACCTGCGCCGGGACCTGTCGGCCGACTGGGTGAACCTGCGCCTCGACGACGGCCGCACCCGGCCCGTCGCCCTGCGCGACCCCTTCAGCGCCGTCGATGAGCGGGTCGACGCACTCATGAGGGCCATGGACGCGCCTGACGGGACCCCCGCCGCCGATTCACCCGCCGGCGTCTGAGACGCGGCACGACAACATCTGGCAGACTGGAAAGTCCGATGGCTACCTTCTCACCCTCCCCCCGCGAAACGACACGACTGCCCCAGGTGGGGCAGGACGGCCAGCCGTTGACGCGTCGCCAAAAGCGTGAGCTGGAGCGTGCCCGTCAGGTCGCAGACCCCCACCGCGCCGCGCCGCCCGCCCCGGGGGCGCCCTGGACGCAGTACGGCCCGGCGGGGCGCGCCGAGCAGCCGGCGGCCGGGGCGTCCCGTCGCGCCGCCTCCGCCCCGATGGCCGCGTCGCCCGGGACCGGGCCTGCAGAGGCGCCGCCGTCGGCCCCCTCACCGGCCGAGCCCCCCACCTCCACGGGCGCCCAGCGCGCGATCGGCGCCGCGCTGGGACGCCCCCGGCCGCGAGGACGCGTCGCCGTCATCCTGGCGGTCGTGGCGACGGTGGCCATTGTTGCCGCGCCCCTGGTCGTGGCGCGCGTGTGGGGGGGGCTGGCGGGTTCCCTCGGGTCCTCGGGCACGAATCCCGGTGGAAGCGTCAGTGCGGACGGCCCGCTCGATACGGTGCTGGAGGTCGCCGGACGCGTGGGAGCCCTTCCCGTCCTGTCGCTCAAGGGCCATCTCACCCCCGCCACGGTCATGAGCACCGATCAGGTCGTCATGGGCGAGGGCCGTGTCCTGGGCGCCGGCGACGCCGTCCTGCTGTCCGTGGCGGTCTTCGACGGCAACGACGGCACGAACGTCACCGGTACCGCGACGGGGACGCGTCTGTATCCCGGCACGCTCGACGCCGACAAGATCGGAACCGATCTCGCCAATGCGGTCACGGGGGTCACCGAGGGCTCACGCATTGTCGTGCGCGCTCCGCAGACAAGGGACGACCAGACCAAGACCACTGAGATCACGGTGATCGACATCCTGCCCACCACCGCGACTGGAACGGCTCAAGAGCCTGCGGAGGGCATGCCGACGGTGACGATGAACGCCGATGGCACGGCGGGGCTGTCCGTGCAGGGGCTTCCGGCGCCCACGCGCTCGACCGCCGCCGTCCTCGTGCAGGGCGACGGACCCCAGGTCCAGGCCGACTGCACCGTCCTGGCCAGGTACTCCACCGTGAGCTGGGCCGACGGCGTGCAGCACGCCACCACCTACGGCACGACCACCCCGCCGGGCACGATCAACATGAACAACGCCCTGGCGGGAGTCAAGGAGCACCTGGTTGACATCCAGGTGGGCAGTCGGGTCGTCATCGCCATCCCCGCGGACCAGGCAGCCGGCGAGGGGGCGGTCGCCGTTGTCATCGACGTCCTGGCCATCGACGACGACGGGGGAGCCGACACCGCCGCATTACCCAGTGAGAGCCCCGATCCCGGCCCCGGAACCGTGCACGTGACTCCGGGGGCCAGTCCGGGCGCCACCAACCAGTAGGCGGCGCCCGCGCGCCGCCCTGATACGATCCGCACCCCTCATCCGTTCAGGAGCTGCTATGAGCGTCGCCGTCCGCGTCATCCCGTGCCTTGACGTCAAGGACGGGCGCGTGGTCAAGGGAGTGAACTTCACGGGCCTGCGGGACGCGGGCGACCCGGTGGAGCTCGCCAAGCGCTACGACGCCCAGGGCGCCGACGAGATCACCTTCCTGGACGTGTCCGCCTCCGCAGAGGGCCGGTCCACCATGCTGGAGGTCGTCTCGGCCGCCGCGGAGCAGGTCTTCGTGCCACTGACCGTGGGTGGAGGGGTTCGCAGCGTCGAGGACGTCGACCGCCTCCTGCGTGCCGGGGCGGACAAGGTCGGCATCAACACCGCCGCCATCAACCGGCCCAGGCTGCTGTCCGAGGTCGCCGAGCGCTTCGGCAGCCAGGTGCTGGTGCTGTCGGTGGACGCGCGGCGCTGCCCGGAGGGCGTAAGCACCCCGTCGGGGTACGAGGTCACCACCCATGGCGGGCGCCGCTCCACCGGCATCGACGCCGTCCGCTGGGCGGTGCGGGCTGTCGACCTGGGGGCCGGCGAGATCCTGCTGAACTCCATGGACGCCGACGGCGTGACCGGCGGCTTCGACCTGCAGATGCTCGACGACGTCCGGGGCGAGGTGAGTGTCCCGCTGATCGCCTCCGGCGGTGCGGGCCGGGCCGAGGACTTCACCGCGGCCGCGGACCACGGCGCGGACGCGGTGCTGGCGGCGAGCGTCTTCCACTACGGCACGCTGACCATCGGGGCGGCCAAGAGGGCCCTGCGCGATGCGGGCCACCCGGTGAGGTGATCTGCCCGCGCTCGTGAGGGGTGGGCGCAGATCAGTCAGAACATGTAGTCTCGTCCCCGGTATGCTCGACGAGTTCCCTTCTGAGGTATGCTCCACGAGTTTCCGCAATGTTGTTCCCAAGCGAAGAGTGCATCCATGACGAACTACGACCCGAATCAGAACCCTTACGGCGGCTCGAACGACCCGAGTGCCTATCCGAGTGGCCAGCCTGGTTATCAGCAGTACCCGGGCCAGGCGCAGCCCGGGGGGGGTATGCCCCGGGAATGACCCCCTTTGGGGCATCGACGGAGAAGAACAACCTGGGCGGCTGGGCGCTGGGACTGGGTATCGCCAGCCTGGTCTGCTGCGGGCTCTTCACCGGTATTCCCGCAATCATCCTGGGCTACCTCGGGATGCAGGCCGCCAAGGAGGGGCGCGCCTCCAATAAGGGCATGGCCATCGCCGGCCTCATTATGGGGTCGCTGTCGATCGTGTGGACCATTGTCGCCCTGAGCACCGGCATCCTGGGCCAGATCGTCGGCAACGTTTCATGATGACCGGAGCCTGCGGCTCCCCCTTCGACGGGCATGGTCGCGGTCATCATCGCTCCCGCGTGGGCGTCATGGTGGCCGCGGCCTGTCTTCCCGGCGCACTGGTTGTTATCGGCGGCCTGCGCCCCTCCGCGGCCGGCCCGGACCTGTGCTTCTTGCACCGCACGACCGGCATGTGGTGCCCCCTGTGCGGCGGCACGCGGGCGACTCGGGCGCTCCTCCACGGCAACCTGACCGAGGCGATCGGCTATAACCCCTTCGCCCTGGGGTTTGAGGTGCTCGCCGTCCTCCTCGTGGTGCGCTGGCTGGTTAGTCGCCGCGCCGGCGGCACCCGCCCCTTCGTGTCCGCGCACGAGGCAGTGGCGCTCTTCGCCGTCGCCGCGGTGTTCGCCGTCGTGCGCAACCTGCCGGGCATGTGGGTCTACCTGGGCCCGCTCCTGGGCCCGGCGGGCTGAGCGCGGCTGCCGGACGACACGGCGGAGTCGACTCCTGCCCGTGGGATCGGGCCGAACGCAGTGCCTGGAGCCGGCGCGAGCGCCCGGCCGGCGGCTCGTGGGCGCCCGGCGTGGAAGAATCGCCGTCGTGATTCTTCCTCGCTCAATCGCATCCCGGCTCAAGCGCGACGCGGCGGGGCTCGTCGCCGCCGTCGTCCAGCAGTACGACACCCGCGAGGTCCTCATGGTCGGGTGGATGGACGACGAGGCGCTGGCCCGCACCCTGAGTGAGGGCCGAGTCACCTTCTGGTCCCGCTCCCGTCAGGAGTACTGGCGCAAGGGCGACACCTCGGGTCACCACCAGTACGTCAAGGCCGTCCGCATCGACTGCGACGGCGATGCCCTGCTGGTCGAGGTCGATCAGGTCGGGGCCGCCTGCCACACCGGTGAGCGCACCTGCTTCGGGGCCGGTGGAGATCTCGCGGCGGTGGTGGGGGAGCGTCCCACCGGTTGAGCGGATTTGCCTCGGCGGCGCCCGCCGGGGACGATGGCCCCGGCGGGCGCCGCCGGCACATCTGCTGGGCGCGCCCGCGCGGTTCCTGTATCACGCGTGTAGGAGGTGGCGCCCCGTGATGGCCTTCGCCGACCTGGTCGCAGCCGCACGGTCCGCCGCCGCATCCCGGCAGAGATCCACCCCGCTGAAGGAGCTGCGCGAGAGGACCCGATCGGGCCCCACCGCGCGCGATGTCGCCTCGGCGCTGCGAGCCCCCGGGCGGGTCGTGTCCGTGATCGCCGAGGTCAAGCGCGCCACCGCGACCTTCGCCGACCTGTCCGGGGTCGGCGACGTGGCCGTCCTCGCCCGCTTCTACGAGGCCGGCGGGGCCGCCTGCGTGTCCGTGGTCACCGAGCCGATCCGCTCCCGCGGGCGCCTGGCGGACCTGGACGCGGTGCGCGGGGCCGTGGACGTGCCCGTGCTCGCCAACGACGTCATCGTCACCCCCTACCAGGTTCACGAGGCGCGTGCCCACGGGGCCGACATGCTCGTCCTGGACGCCCGCCTCGCCCCGCTCGTCCTGGAGTCGCTCATTGAGCGCACGCACTCCCTGGGCATGGCGGCGGTCGTTGAGGCCCACTCCCGGCGCGAGGCGCTGACGGCGGTGTCGGCGGGCGCGCGCTACGTGTCGGTCGATGCGCGCGATCCGGACACCCGGGCTATCGACCGCTCCCGCTTCGAGCAGGTTGCCGAGGTGCTGCCCGCGTCGGTGACCCGCATGGCCACCGGCGGCGTCTCCGGGCCGCACGATGTCATGAGCTACGCGCGTGCGGGGGCCGATATCGTCGTCGTGGGGGAGGCCGTCATCCGCTCGGCCGACCCCCAGCAGTTCGTCGCCGAGCTGGTCGCCGCAGGCAGCCACCCGGCGCTTCTCCCCTCAGCCCATAGAGAGGTTCTCTGAGTGCTCACCGCTTCCATTCCGAGCCCCGCCCAGGGCGTGTGGCATATCGGGCCGCTCCCGCTGCGCGCCTACGCCCTGTGCATCCTCGCCGGCGTCTTCGTGGCGGTGTGGTGGACCGACCGCCGCTACCGGGCGCTGGGCGGGCCGCGCGACACGGCCCTGGACGTCGCCCTGGTCGCGGTGCCGGTCGGCATTGTCGGCGCGCGGCTCTACCATGTGGTCACCTCGCCGGACGCCTACCTCGGTCCGGGCGGGGACCCGGCCCTCATCCCGCAGATCTGGCACGGTGGGCTGGGCATCTGGGGAGGCGTGGCCTTCGGGGTGGCCGCCGGCGTCTGGATGCTCCGCCGGCGCGGGCTGCGGCTGGGGCCCTTCTTCGACGCCGCCGTCCCGACGATCCTGATCGCCCAGGCGCTGGGGCGTTTCGGCAACTACTTCAACCAGGAGCTGTTCGGCGGGCCCACCACCCTGCCCTGGGGCCTGGAGATCGACAGGGCCCACCTGCCGGTCGGGTACGCCCCGGGCACCCTGTTCCACCCGACATTCCTGTACGAGGCGCTGTGGAACGCGGCGGGCGCCGCCCTCCTCGTCTGGCTCGGGCGCTACCTGGCGCGCCGCGACGGGGCGGTGGGCGGCCGGCTCATGTGGGCCTACCTCATGGTCTACACCTCGGGGCGCGTGTGGATCGAGGTCCTGCGCGTCGATGAGGCCCACCGCGTGCTCGGGATGCGCCTGAACGTGTGGACCTCGATACTCGTCTTCCTGCTCGGCCTGGTCGGCTACATCATGGTCTCGCGCCGCCACCTCGACGACGCGGTCACCGAGGGTGCCGGGGAGGGCGGTGCTTCTGAGGCCGAGGCGGCCGAAGCCGGGCCCGAGACGGCGGACGGGCCGGGCGAGGCGGATGAGGCGGGGGATCCTGATCCCGAGAAGCCGGACGAGAAGCCTGCTGCGGACTCGCCCGATGGGGCAGACGATGCATGTGCCGAGGCAGGTGCGCCCGGTCAGGCGGATGCGCCGTCCGGGGCTGCGGGCGCGGAGGCTGACGCAAATGCCGAGGAGCCGGGTGAGAGGCCCGTGGCGGCGGACACGCACGACGACGACCGCGGGGCCGAGTAGCGGGACGCTGCGCTCGCAGCAGCGGGAGGAGCGGTTCAGCATCCAGGCTTCGGATCGCACGGCAGGGCCGCGGTTCCCCGGCGCCCAGCACCTCTGCCCGGGTGGTTGGGTGACTGGGTCACTGCAGACTAGGCCCTTGGGCCCATATCATGGACGAAGTCCTTACTGCTCCAGGAGGTGCATGATGACGACGACGTCTTCTGCAACACCTGCTGAGCATCCTCCCACGACGCCGGCGCTCCGCCCCTCGACGGAGAAACAGGAACAGGGCTGGGCGGCTCAGGTACAACGTGTGAAGGAGGCTCGCAGCCCAGGCGCCGAGCTGTGCAGTGGCAAGATCAAGAGCTTCCGCCCCGTGGTCGGCAGGATCTGATGTCCGCCCGCACGCCGAGCACACGGGTCGTTATGTCCGCCAGGAGCTGACTGCGCAATATCAAGAACTCAGTGGGGCAAATCTGATCGTGGTCATTGACCAGATCACCGCTACCGGCATGACGATCCTCGAGGCGCTCCTGGTCGACTGTGGTTCCGCTAAGGACCTGCACCTCTTGCTGTGCTCTCCGGGCGGTGATGGCGAGACGGCGCTCCGCACGGTTCGCTCCATGCAGGCACGATGCCGTGAACTCACGATCCTGGTTCCGGACATGGCCAAGAGTGCCGCAACGATTGTGTGCCTCGGGGCTCATCACGTCGTCATGGGACCTGGTGGAGATCTGGTGGAGATCTGGTGGAGATCTCGGCCCTATCGATCCGCAATGATCTTCACCGATGACTCCGGCGGCCCTTCGATGGCCAGTGCCAAGAACGTCGTCGCAGCCGTTGAGGAGGCAGAGCGGCGGATGACGGCGAATCCTGGATCTTACGCCTTGTTCGCCTCACTTCTTGCGGACGTGAACATGCTCATGCTCGCGCGGGCCCGCTCAGCTAGGCCTTGTTGCAAGAGTCGTCTTGCCCGACTCCTGACGGTTAGTACGCCAGTGGCAGGGGGGCTTGTGGCTGTTGATGCTGACGATGACCTCTTGGAGGGGTTTGAGTGTGTGGATGAACTTATTGATCGATGACTCGGTGAGCTGGCCAGCCGGCCTCCGGTGTTTAGGCGTCCCCATGGAAGTGGGTGCGGCTGGCCGGGCCGTAAGGAGCCGGGCGTTTTCGACCCGACGACGGACGGCGGGACGGCGGGCCAGCCTCACCCAGTCGGTCGGTGGCCCAGCGGATCGCACGGATGTAGGAGGATGTCCAGGCCCGACTGGGCCTCGGCACGCTCGTTGTCGTGGGTGAAGACGGTGCGGTCCAGGACATCGCCGTCCTCTGTCATCTGGAAGGTGTCCGCCAGGACGATCCCCTCGAAGGGCAGGAAGAGGACACGCTCTTCCACCCCTCCCTCCGGAGCCATCTGTTGCTCCGCCTCGAGGATCCCGGCCTCCACAGCCAGGTCGCGGTATGCCACTTCGATGTTGGCGCAGGCGATGTAGTAGGCGAGCAGGAGGATCTCGCTGGCGTGCAGCTCGTTCAACTTATTACCATCAGCGCGGCCACGTCCACGCCCTCACTCAGGCAGCGCGCATTGGTGGGGGTGCGGCAGGAGTCCCCCTCCATCGGCGCGCGCTTGAGCCGCCGCAGCGCCTCGTTGCGCTCCATGGCGTTCACGGTGCCGTCCACATGACGGGCCCAAGGGACAGGGCATTGCCGGGGGCCTCGCTGGCCTGACGGGTCCGCTCCAGGTTCATATCCACCACTCCGTCGACCGCCCCGGCGAAGCGCTCGCAGGTCCTGATATCGCTGGCGAAGGCGACCGCTGTGCGCATGACGCCCGGATCCGCCTCGTAGTCGGCGGGGTCCTGGGTCTGCTTGGCCAAGGCGTTCCAACAGCCGACGATCCTGGCGGCATCATCCAGTGCGAGGTCGCCGTTGGCGGCGAAGGAGCTCTGAAGGGTGCGGCTCACCTGGGCCTCGGAGACCGTGAGCACCAGGGCCTTGTAGCTGGTGAGCAGCCCGTGCTCCACGGCCCTGCCGAACTCGAGCCTGCAGAGGTCGGAGCCGTAGACGGATTCATCATCCATCGAGGCCAGGACGAGATCCTTGCGCTGGGCGTTGTCCTTGACGTCAGGGGCGTAGACGCGCGGGGTCGCCGTCAGGTGGGGCCGCTTGGAAGCTCGGATGTACTCGGCGTCATGGACCCTGACGAAGGCGGACTCATCCTGACCGGCCACGGTGGCACCTGTCCCCGTCGACGCCGGAGCGCAGGGACCGGCCCTTGTCCACCTTCCGGTCCGCCCGGGACCGGCGGCACGCTCGGGCGGCGCCGGTACGGGAACCGGTGCTGGGCGCCTCGGTGCGGGGCGCGGCCCGCCCCGCACCCGTCAAGATTCGGCCGAATTCGGCCGGAGCCGCGGCACGCGGGGCGTGTAGGCTAGGCCTCATGCGCAGAGCAAAGATCGTATGCACCCTGGGACCAGCCACCGATTCTCCCGAGCACGTGCAGGCGCTTGTAGACGCCGGCATGAACGTCGCACGCATCAACCGCTCCCACGGACGCGCCGAGGACCAGGAGGACGTCATCGCCCGCGTGCGGGACGCCGCCGAGACCTCCGGGCGCCCCGTAGCCATCCTCGTCGATCTTCAGGGCCCCAAGATCCGCCTGGGCACCTTCGTCAACGACCAGAAGGTCATGCTCAACAAGGGCGACGAGTTCACAATCACCACCGACGACATCCTGGGCACCGTCAAGCGCGTCTCGACGACCTTCAAGGGCCTGCCGGGGGACTGCCGCCCCGGCGACCGCCTCCTCATCGACGACGGCAATGTCGCCGTGCGCGTCATCACGGTCACCGACACCGACGTCGTCACCAAGGTCGAGGTGCCCGGCTACGTCTCCAACCACAAGGGCCTCAACCTTCCCGGCGTCGCCGTCTCGGTGCCGGCCCTGAGCGAGAAGGACCGCGATGACCTGCGCTGGGCCATCAAGATCGGCGCCGACCTCATCGCCCTGTCCTTCGTCCGCAGCGCCGACGACATCAAGGACGTCCACGACATTATGGACGAAGCCGGGGTGCGTATCCCCGTCATCGCCAAGATCGAGAAGCCCCAGGCGGTGGACAACCTCTTCGACATCGTCTCCGCCTTCGACGGCATTATGGTCGCCCGCGGCGACCTGGGTGTCGAGATGCCGCTGGAGGCCGTGCCGCTGGTCCAGAAGCGGGCCATCGAGCTGGCCCGGCGCCAGGCCAAGCCGGTCATCGTCGCCACCCAGGTGCTGGAGTCCATGATCCAGAACCCGCGCCCCACCCGGGCCGAGGCCTCCGACTGCGCCAACGCCATCCTCGACGGCGCCGACGCCGTCATGCTCTCCGGCGAGACCTCGGTGGGCGCCTACCCGATCGAGGCCGTGCGCACGATGGCCAGCATCATTGAGAACGTGGAGGAGAACGGCGGGGACCGCATCCCCGGTCTGGGCTCCTACCCCCAGACTCGCGGCGGCGCCCTGACGCGCGCGGCCGCCGAGATGGGCGAGCAGCTCGACGTCACCCACCTGGTGACCTTCACCCAGTCCGGTGACACGGCCCGGCGCCTGTCGCGGCTGCGCTCGCCCCTCCCGCTGCTGGCCTTCACCCCGCTGCACTCCACGCGCAACCAGCTGGCGGTGTCCTGGGGCGTGCAGTGCTACGAGGTGCCGGAGGTCGAGCACACCGATGAGATGGTGGCCCAGGTCGATGACCTGCTCCAGCGCAGGCACTTCGCGCAGGCCGGCGACACCGTCATCATTGTGGCGGGCATGCCCCCGGGCACGCCCGGGTCGACGAACTCGATCCGCGTCCACACGGTCGGCGAGTTCGACTGACCCGTCGGCCCGCAGGCAGCGGGCCGAGGGACGCCGAGAGGCATGGTGAGGCCCCGCACCTTCTGGGTGCGGGGCCCGCCGCGCATCGGTACCTCCAGTGGGACTCGAACCCACAACACTCCGATTTTGAGTCGGATGCCTCTGCCAGTTGGGCTATGGAGGCGCAGCATAAGTGGTCGCGCTCACAGGGACGCGCCTTGCTCGCGCGGCATCGTGGTCCACCATACTAGGATCACCCCCGTGAGCAACGAGTCAAGCACCTCCCGAACCCGCAGGGTTCTTGTCGCAGAGGATGAGACCCTGATCCGCCTGGACATCGTCGAGACCCTCACCGAGGCCGGATACGAGGTCGTCGCCGAGGCCGCCGACGGCGAGGAGGCCGTGCGCCTGGCCTACGAGCACGAGCCCGACCTGTGCGTCATGGACGTCAAGATGCCGGTCCTGGACGGCATCACCGCGGCCGAGCGCATTCTGGACAAGCACAGCTGCGCCGTGGTCATGCTCACCGCCTTCTCGCAGACCGAGCTCGTCGATCGGGCCTCCGCGGCCGGCGCCATGGCATACGTCGTCAAGCCCTTCACCCCGGCCGACCTGATCCCCGCCCTGGAGATCGCCCTGTCGCGCCACGAGGAGATCCAGTCCCTGGAGAGCGAGATCTCCGATCTGCAGGAGCGCTTCGAGACCCGCAAGCGCGTCGACCGCGCCAAGGGGCTGCTCATGGAGAAGATGGGCCTGAGCGAGCCCGAGGCCTTCCGCTGGCTGCAGAAGACCTCCATGAACCGCCGCCTGACCATGCGCGAGGTCGCCGACGCCGTTATCGAGCAGGTCGGCGCCAAGAACGGGAACTGAGCGCACGCCGAGTCGGTGAGCGGTCGGTGAGCGGTCGGTGAGCGACTGACCGCGCCTCAGCCCTCCTGGACGGCGGTGGCGGTGAAGAGGCTGCGCAGCGTCCCCCGGGCGATTGCACGGCCGTCCTCGTCGCTGACCCTCACCTCGTAGACGGCGGTGCGCCGGCCCCGGTGAACGGGGGTTGCCACCGCCGTCACCCAGCCGCGCTGGGCGGGGCGCAGGTGGCTGACCTGGAGCTCGGTGCCCAGCGGCGCCATGTCGTCCGGGGCGGCCTCGTGCGCCGCCACCGAGGCGGCCGTCTCGACAAGGGCCGCGCTCGCGCCCCCGTGCAGGATACCGAGGACCTGGCGGGCGCCGTCGACGGGCATGCGCACGACCGTGCGCTCCGCGGAGCGCTCCAGCACCTCCATGCGCAGCGTCGCCATGAGAGTCCCCCGCTCGGAGTCCGACAGGCCCGACGCGCCGACGGCGCTGACCGCGCTGACCGCGGAACCGGCGGGGCGCGGGTCGGGGAAGGGCCGTACCGCCTTGGCGGGGAAGGCCACGGGCACGTCGGCGGAGCGGGAGGTCGGGAACTGGTCGCTGCTCATGCCCGTAGGCTGGCACGGTGAGCACCACCACGACCAGTCCCGCCGCCGAGCCCGCCGGACGTCTTCTCCTCATCGACGGCCACTCCATGGCCTTCCGGGCCTTCTACGCCCTGCCTGTGGACAGTTTCACAACCTCCACCGGGCAGAGTACGAACGCCGTGCACGGCTTCGTCTCCATGTTCCTGTCCCTGCTCGAGCGCGAGGAGCCGACTCACGTCGCCGTCGCCTTCGACCTGCCCGGCGGGACCTTCCGCACCGAGGAGTACGCCGAGTACAAGGGCACCCGCGACGAGACCCCGGAGCCCTTCGTCGGGCAGGTCGAGCTCATCGAGGAGGTGCTGGAGGCGATGAACGTGCGAGCCCTGACCGCCTCCGGCTACGAGGCGGACGACATCCTCGCCACCCTGGCCGCCTCGGCCCAGGCCGAGGGGATGGAGGTCCTCGTCTGCTCCGGCGACCGCGACTCCTTCCAGACCGTGACCGACCGCTGCACCGTGCTCTACCCCGTCAAGGGCGTGTCCACCCTGCGGCGCATGACTCCGGCGGAGGTCGAGAAGCGCTATGGGGTCCCGCCGCAGCGCTACCCCCAGCTGGCCGCCCTGGTGGGCGAGTCCAGCGACAACCTGCCGGGCGTGCCCGGGGTCGGCCCCAAGACTGCGGCGAAGTGGATCACCCTGTACGACGGACTCGATGGCGTGATCTCCAGCGCCGACCAGATCAAGGGCAAGGCGGGCCAGTCCCTGCGCGACCACATGGCCGACGTTGTGCGCAACCGCCGCCTCAACCGCCTGGTGACCGACCTCGACCTGGGCGTGGCGCCCGCCGCCGACCTGACCCTGCGCCCGGCCGACCGCGGCGCGCTGGCCCGCGTCATGGAGGTCCTGGAGTTCCGCACCCTCCACCAGCGGGCCCAGCGGATCCTGACCTTCTCCGATGCCGCTGGTGGCATCGACGGCGCGGTCACGGCCGACGGCGAGAACTCGCCGTCGGCCCGCCTCGACGCCCTCGAGGTCGCCGTGCTCGGCCGCGACCTCGCCCCCGGCGCGCTGGGGGAGTGGCTCTCGGCTCACCTGACGGACGACGACGGAGGGCCCCGTCTCCTCGGTCTCGACGTCGCCGGCACGCTGCGCCCCGGCCAGGCCGACGCCACCGCGATCGCACTGTCCGACTCCCGCGCCGCCGTCGTCGTCGACCCGGCGCTGGCCGCGCCCGAGGACGAGTCGGCGCTGGCCGGGCTGCTCGGCGGCACCGAGACGCCCCTGGTGGTCACCGACGCCAAGGGCGCCTGGCACGCTCTGCACGCCCGCGGCCTGCCCCTGGACGGCGTCGTCTTCGACCCGGCGCTGGCCGGCTACCTGTGCCGTCCTGAGCAGCGCGGCTACGACGTCGGCTCCCTGGCGCAGCGCTGGCTGGGCATCGACCTGGAGGCGCTCGGGGACAACGAGGACGGCCAGGCGCAGACCTCCTTCGACCTGAAGGCCCTGACCGCATCGGAGGACTCGGACGCCGTCCCGGCCCAGGTGCTGGCCGCCGCCCGGCGCGCCGCCGTCCAGGGGGACCTCGCCGCCGCCCTGGGGCGCGAGCTGCGCCGGCGGGAGGCCGAGGTGCTCTTCACCGAGCTGGAGATGCCCGTGGCCGCGACCCTGGCTGAGATGGAGGATGCGGGCATCGCCGTGGACGACGCCGTGCTCCTCGCTCGCGAGACCGAGCTCGACGCCCGCGTCAACCACGCCGCCGAGGCCGCCTACACCGCCGCGGGCCACGAGCTCAACCTCTCCAGCCCCAAGCAGCTCCAGGCGGTCCTGTTCGATGAGCTCGACATGCCCAAGACCCGCAGGACCAAGACCGGCTACACCACCGACGCCGGTGCCCTCGCCGCGCTGTACGCCAAGACCGGCCATCCCTTCCTGGCGGGCCTGCTGGAGCACCGCGACGCCATCAAGCTGCGTCAGACCGTCGAGGGCCTGCGTAAGGCCGTCCAGGCCGATGGGCGCATCCGCACCACCTTCCAGCAGACGATCACCGCCACCGGGCGGCTGTCCTCGACGGACCCGAACCTGCAGAACATTCCCGCGCGCACCGAGGAGGGCATGCGCATCCGGGAGGCGTTCACCGTCGGCAAGGGGTACGAGTGCCTGATGACCGCCGACTACTCCCAGATCGAGATGCGCATCATGGCCCACCTGTCGGGGGACGAGGCGCTCATCGAGGCCTTCCGCAGCGGGGAGGACCTGCACCGCTACGTGGCCGCCCTGGTCCACGACATCGACGTGGCCGATGTCACCGCTGAGCAGCGCAGTCACGTCAAGGCCATGAGCTACGGGCTCGCCTACGGGCTGTCCACCTACGGGCTGGCCAAGCAGCTGGGGATCGACAACGCCGAGGCGGCGACCCTCCGGGACGCCTACTTCGCCCGCTTCGGCCGGGTCCACGACTACCTCGAGGGCGTCGTCGAGCAGGCCCGGCGCGACGGCTACACCCAGACCATGTTCGGGCGGCGCCGCTACCTGCCGGACCTGACCAGCGACACCCGGCAGCGCCGGGAGATGGCGGAGCGCGCCGCGCTCAACGCCCCCATTCAGGGCAGCGCGGCCGACATCGTCAAGAAGGCGATGATCGACGTGGCCCAGTCCCTTCAGGCCGCGGAGCTGGGCTCGCGGCTGCTCCTGCAGATCCACGACGAGCTGCTCGCCGAGGTCGCGCCGGGCGAGGCGGACGCCGTCGAGGACGTTCTGCGCCGGTGCATGGGGGGCGCCGCCGAGCTGTCGGTGCCCCTGGACGTATCGATCGGTCGGGGCGGGACCTGGCGGGACGCCGCTCACTGAGGCGCGCGCCGCGGGTCATGCGGGAGTGAGGGATCGCACGGCACCTATGGGCTTCTTTGGTGATCTCGAACAGGTTACGCGCTGGGCATGTCCTGATAGAGTCCGAGTTGTGCGCCCCTGGGTGTCGTCAAGACGCGCCGCCGTACCGCGAGGTCAGTCCGGGCTGGCTCGGGGGACGGGGGGTGCATGGTTCCTATCAGCCCGATCTATCTGTCCGTATTCGGAGCAACCACTCAATGACCACCACCACGCCCAGCCCTGCCCCGGTCGCCGTCAACGACATCGGCTCGACCGAGGAGATCCTCGCCGCCGTCGACGAGACCATCAAGTACTTCGATGACGGCGACATCGTCGAGGGCACCGTCGTCAAGGTCGACCGAGACGAGGTCCTGTTGGACATCGGCTACAAGACCGAGGGCGTCATTCTCGCTCGCGAATTGTCCATCAAGCACGACGTCGACCCCGATGAGATCGTCTCGGTCGGCGACGAGATCGAGGCCCTGGTCCTCCAGAAGGAGGACAAGGAGGGTCGTCTGCTCCTGAGCAAGAAGCGCGCCCAGTACGAGCGCGCCTGGGGCACCATCGAGCGGGTCAAGGAGGAGGACGGCGTCGTCACCGGCTCCGTCATCGAGGTCGTCAAGGGCGGCCTCATCCTCGATATCGGCTTGCGCGGTTTCCTGCCCGCCTCTCTGGTCGAGATGCGTCGTGTCCGCGATCTCCAGCCCTATGTGGGCCGTGAGCTCGAGGCCAAGATCATCGAGCTGGACAAGAACCGCAACAATGTGGTCCTGTCCCGCCGCGCCTATCTCGAGCAGACCCAGTCCGAGGTCCGCACCAACTTCCTCCAGACCCTGCAGAAGGGCCAGGTCCGCACCGGTGTGGTCTCCTCCATCGTCAACTTCGGCGCCTTCGTGGACCTGGGCGGTGTGGACGGCCTCGTCCACGTCTCCGAGCTGTCCTGGAAGCACATCGACCACCCCTCGGAGGTCGTGGAGGTCGGCAACGAGGTCACCGTCGAGGTCCTCGAGGTCGACTTCGACCGCGAGCGCGTCTCCCTGTCGCTCAAGAAGACCCAGGAGGACCCCTGGCAGGCGTTCGCCCGCACGCACGCCATCGGCCAGGTCGTGCCCGGCAAGGTCACCAAGCTGGTCCCATTCGGTGCCTTCGTCCGCGTCGAGGACGGCATCGAGGGCCTCGTCCACATCTCCGAGCTGGCTCAGCGCCACGTCGAGGTGCCCGAGCAGGTCGCCAAGGTCGGTGATGAGGTCTTCGTCAAGGTCATCGACATCGACCTGGAGCGCCGCCGCATCTCCCTGTCGCTCAAGCAGGCCAACGAGGGCGTGGACCCCAGCTCGGAGGACTTCGACCCCTCGCTGTACGGCATGGCCGCCGAGTACGACGAGAACGGCAACTACAAGTACCCGGAGGGCTTCGACCCGGAGACCAACGAGTGGCTGGAGGGCTTCGACGCTCAGCGCGAGGCCTGGGAGGCCGAGTACGCGGCCGCCCACGCGCGTTGGGAGGCTCACAAGGCGCAGGTCGCCAGGGCCATGGAGGAGGACACGGACACCAGCGGCGCGGCGGCTCCGGCCGGCGCCACGTCCTACTCCTCGGCGGCGTCGGAGTCGACCGGCACCCTGGCCTCCGACGAGGCGCTGGCCGCTCTGCGCGAGAAGCTGACCGGGAACTGACCGCTCGGGATTTGCAGCAGTCCTTGCACGCGCCGAGGGCCCGCCCACCAGCGAGTGGGCGGGCCCTCGGGCGCGACGGGCCCGGCTCCCCATCGCGCGATCATTCGCGGTGTGTGAGGCTGACACCGGAACCCGTCCGCGCCGCGGCGCGGGCACGACCCACGAGCAGGGGAAGATGATGACAACCTGGGACGACCTCACGGATCTGCTTGACGATCCAGGAGACGTCCGCTCACCCGCCGTGCAGGCGGGCCTCTACGACGCGCTTCTGCACGCCGCCCCGGAGCAGCCCCCGCAGGGGGAGGGCGCCCGGCGCCTGGCCACCGCCCTGGCGGAGGTCGACAGGACCTGGCTCGCCGCGCTGGGGGAGGACCCGACCCGGTCCCGGGCGGACATCGACAGGGCCGTCGAGCGGTGCGGCGACCTGCGTCGGGCGGGGGGCCGCTCCGCGTTGCCCCTGCGGTACGCGCGTGTGGAGCTGTGCACGTTCTTCGGCGAGAGAGCCGACGCGCTCGAGCAACTGCGTGTGGCGCGCCTGTTCTCCTTCGACGACGCCGACGCCGGAGCGACGCTAGCGGCCGCCCGCATGCACGACGACTTCTCCGGTGTCATCCGGACCACGTCCGGGGCGTCCAAGCGACCGGACGCCGATCCGGCCGGGACCGCCCGCAGCCTGGCCGCGTCGCTGCTGCCCTACCTCGCGCAGCGGCGCAAGGTCGAGGCCGAGGACGCCCTGATGGCTCTGGGGCAGGTCGAGGCGCCCGTCTCGCTGCGCATCCCGCTCCTCGGCGACCAGCTGGAGTACCTCGGCCTGTCGGGGCAGTGGGAGCGGGGTCTGGCCCTGCTGCGGCACACGAACCTCAGCGACACCCGCGACACCACCGCCTGGGGGCTGCTCAACGCGGCGGTCGGAGCCAGCCTCGTCCTGCGCGAGGCCAATCGCGCCGGCTACGGCTCGAACGCGCTGGGCTCGTCGATCAGTTGGACTATGTCCTGGGGGCCCTCCCTGAAGGTCACCGGCTGGGACACCGTGGTGCACGCCTATGACGCCCTGACGGCCTTCGCCCGCACGGTCGCCGTGCGCTTCGATGAGCGCAACGGCAACAACGGCGTGTCCTACCGGGTGGAGTCGCGCATGGCCGGGGAGGCCTCCGGGCTGGCGGCCCGGTCCTACGGCACGGTGACCGGCACCGCCGTCGATGAGCACCGTCTGCAGCACCGGGGCGCGCTGCTGAAGGATGTCAACGAGCTGCTGGTCCTCGCCCGGGGGTACGGCCTGGGCTCGGTGCACGAGCGCGCCATGAAGACGGCGGAGACGGTCAGCAGGTCCCTGGAGCTCGTCACCGACGACAGCCAGCTCGAGACCGTCGTCGCCCTGCGGATCGCCTTCGCCAGGCTGCTGCTGGCCCTGGGCGCGAGTGAGCGGGCCGAGCGGGAGTCCCTCGACACCGGCGAGCTGTGCCTGTCTCAGGGATGGATCGAGCTGGCGTGCGCGAGCCTGGCCATCGCCGCCTGGGCGGCGGGCGCCCGCAACGACACGCGGGCCGCGCGGACTCACTGGCGGCGCGTGCACGAGCAGATGGGGGACTGGGGCACCTCGCGCATGAAGGAGCGGCTCACCGTCCTGACCGACGCCATCGGCAGCCCGGAGACGAGCAGCATCGCCCTGGTGCTGCTGGCCGAGGTCACCGCCGCCGGCGTCGAGGCGGAGCCCGCCCGCGCCTCGGGCGTGAGAGACGTGTGCCGGCGTGCGCGTGCCGAGCTCGAGCGGTGCAAGACCGTCCCCAGCGGTGTGGCCGAGCGGATCGCTGCGGTTGAGCGGGCCGTCGCCCCCTACGGGCGGGGCCGATCCGGCCGGCACCGCGGCGGCGAGGGGACGACGGCGACGCCCGGCCGGGCGAGCCGGGTGCGGGAGGGCGCCGGCGGATGAGCGGGTGTTGTGCGAGGCGCTCGTTCCGCTCGCGCTCCCGCCGACGATCGGACCATGCTCACTCGCCATCCAGGTGACTCACAGGCGCCCATACCGTTAATCTCACCGCATGACGCAGACGCAGGACGCCCCCGGCCCTCAGAGCTGCGCCACGGTGGTCCCAGACGTGGCCAGTAGACCGGTGACGGTCCATATCACCGGATTCGAGCCCTTCGGCGGAGCCGGCTCCAACGCCTCGTGGGAGGCCGTGCGGCTCCTGCCGGAGACCATCGAGCTGGCAGGAGGCAGCGCCGCCCTGACCCGGGACATCCTCCCGGTCGCCTTCACCGCGGCGATGGCCGCCGCTCGCAGCGTCATCGGGCGTCTGCGCCCCGACGTCGTCGTGCACGTCGGGGAGCAGGCGGGAGCCCGGACGGTGGTGCTGGAGACCACCGCCTACAACGAGGCGACGGCGCGCATCCCCGACAACACCGGGCTCCGGCCCACCGGCGAGGAGCTCGTCCCCGGCGGCGCACCGCTGCGGCGCGCGACATGGCCGGCGGCAGCGCTGGTGGGGCGGCTGAGCGCGGCCGGCCTGCCAGCGGCCCGTTCGGATGACGCCGGACGGTACGTCTGCAACGCCACGCTCTACGCGGCGCTCGACGCCGCCTCCCACCTGCCCGAGGCGGAGCGGCCCGTCATCGGCTTCGTCCACGTGCCGCCCTCGAAGGTCATGGCCCCCCGGGCGGTCGCAGAGGTGCTCCGTCTGCTCATCGTCGAGCTCGCCGACCTGATCCGCCGTCGTCGCACCGCGATGGCGGGCGTCGGCAGGCTCAGGGTGCCGCGCGGCGGCCGGACGCTGCGCGTGGGGCTCACCGGCGGCATCGGCTCGGGCAAGTCGACGGTGGCGCGCCTGCTCGCCGCGCGCGGCGCCCGCGTCGTGGACGCCGACGCCATCGCCCGGGAGGTGGTGGAGCCGGGCTCCCCGGCGCTCGCCGCGGTCGTGTCGGCATTCGGGACGACGGTCCTGACCGCCGACGGCGCCCTGGACCGGGCGGCGCTGGCCGGGCGCGTCTTCACCGACCCCGGCGCCCGCGGCGTGCTCGAGGCGATCACGCTGCCGTGCATCGCCCAGACGGCGGCCCAGCGCATGGAGAACGCAGGGCCCGGCGGCGTGGCCGTGTACGACGTCCCCCTCCTGGTGGAGCGGGGGATGGACGACCTCTTCGACTGCGTCGTGGTCGTTGAGGCGCCCCTCGCACTGAGGATCGCGCGCCTGGAGGAACGGGGCCTGTCGCGAGAGGAGGCCATGAGCCGCATGGCCAGCCAGGCCGACGACGAGGAGCGCCGTCGTATAGCTGATGTCCTGCTGCTCAACAACGGCACCCGGGAGGACCTCGCTGACGGCGTCGACTGGCTGTGGGAGCACCGGCTGGCTGCCGCTGCGGGGTGAGGTCGACAATGCCCGCCCAGCAGTAGACCATTGGCCCGACTGGCCCGCCCGCTGCCGGCCATCAACGAGAACTGCCCCCTTGGTGCTGTCCTGCCCACGGTCGTGGGTCATGGGCGTGGACTGGTCCTTGTACGATGTCGCCGTCAATGGCTCGCCGTCCCTGACGGGTAGAGGCTGCGTCGGCGCTGAAACGGCGATCGTGGTCCCGCTCAGGAGCAGGACCAAAACAGACGGCGTCACCCGCTGGCCGGCCTACCTCGCCCTGGACTGCCGGGCGTGTCTCGGACAGCTCTGAAAGCGGTCTTTCAGGCTGCTTGTCTTACTGCTCGGTGCTCCTGGTGGACCTCGCCCTGCGTCCTGTGCCCCAGGGCGGAGTGGAGCTGTCTCTGATTGTGTGTATCGGGCTTGACCTCAGGGGGTCGGCGTTGTTATGGGGTGGGTTGTTGTGTGAGTTGTTGGAGGGTTTGGTGGGGGTGGGTTGCCCAGTAGCGGCAGGTGGAGGCGATGCTGCTTTTTCGGCGTTGTCGGCTGGGGTGGTCGGGGCTGGTGAGGCGGATGAGGCTGATGGCGGTGTTCCTGAGTGTGGCCATGGCTCGGGCGGTGGTGGTTGTGGGCAGTTGGTGGCGGTCCTCGTCGAAGGTGACGTCGCGGACCCAGTGGAGGCGGTTCTCTATTCCCCAGTGGCCTTGGATCCAGGCTG